>JBDSJC010000077.1:0-23192 GCA_039917655.1 Tepidiformaceae bacterium | reverse complement strand
CTGCGCCGGGTGTTGCGCCGGGCGATCTACATGGCGCGCAAGGCGGGCGTGCGCGAGCCCTTCACCGCGCGACTCGCCGATGCGGCGATCGACAAGCTCAAGGTCGGCTATCCCCACCTCGAAGAGAACCGCAGCTTCATCCGCCGCGCGCTCTCGGCGGAAGAGGAGCGCTTCGTACGCACGCTGGCGGCCGGCACCCAGCGGCTCGACGCGCTGCTTGCGCGGCTGGAGGACCTGGGGATGAAAGTCGTCCCCGGAGACGAAGCGTTTCTGCTTTACGACACCTTCGGAATGCCGCGCGAACTGACGCAAGAGATTGCGGCAGCAGACGGCTTCACGATCGATGAGGCCGGATTCGAGGCGGCACTGGAGGCGCAGCGCGCTCAATCTCGCCAGCAGGGCAAGTTCCTCAAGGGCGAAGTGTCACCAGTGCTCCAGGCGCTCGGCGAGGAGCACAGCGACTTTGTGGGCTACGGGCACGTGGAGGCCGACGCGCACGTGGCGGCGATGCTGCGGGACGGAGCTCTCGTTGCCTTTGCGACCGAAGGGCAGGCGTGCGATCTGGTGCTATCGACCACGCCCTTCTACCCGGAAGGCGGCGGCCAAATGGGGGACCGCGGGACAGTTCGGACGAATTCGGGCGTATTCCTGGTCGAGGACACCCAGAGTAGCGGTGGCGCAATTATCCATCGAGGGCGGGTCACCGAAGGCGAGATCCGCGTCACGGAGCCGGCCCAAGCGAGCGTGGACCTCGCGTGGCGGGCGGGCTCGGCGCGTAACCACACCGGCACGCACCTGTTGCATGCCGCGCTGCGCTCGATTCTCGGCCCGCACGTCCGCCAGCAGGGCTCGCTGGTCACGCCGGACCGGCTGCGCTTCGACTTCACGCACCTCGAAGCCACGCCCCGCGGCGCGCTCGTTGAGGCGCAGCAACTCGCGAACGAAAAAGTGCGTCACGACCTTGAGGTTGCATGGCGCACCACCGGCTATCGCCAGGCGGTGGAGTCCGGGGCGCTCGCCTTCTTCGGCGACAAGTACGGAAACGATGTCCGCGTTGTGGAGATCAAGGACGACGGCGTGAGCTTCAGCGCCGAACTTTGCGGCGGCACGCACGTCCACCACACGGGCGAGATCGGCTTCGTGCACATCGTGCGCGAGTCGTCGGTGGCGGCGGGCACGCGCCGCATTGAGGCCCTGACCGGCAAGGCGGCGGAAACGCATCTGCTCGAACAGCAAGATCGCTTGCTGCGCATCGCCGACCGGCTTTCGACCAGCCCAACGGAGATCGAAGGCCGGCTGGACAGCATGCAGACCGAATTGGAGCAGTTGCGCAAGCAGAGCGAGCAGCTCCAGCGGCTCCAGGGCTCGTCCCTGGCAGATGGCCTGATCCAGGGAGCCTCGCGCATTGGCGATGCGAACCTGATTGTCGCGACCGTGGAGGTCAGTTCGAACGAGGCGCTGAAGGAGGTCGCCGACCGCTTGCGCGCGGAGCTCAAGCCTGTACTCCTGGTGCTGGGCGCGAATATCGATGGCCGGTCGTCGTTCGTGGTGGCCGCCAGCCCCGAACTCGGTGCTCGCGGGGTGCATGCCGGGAACCTGATCAGCGCGATCGCGAAGGCTGCCGGTGGCGGTGGCGGGGGAAGCGCCGGCATGGCAACCGCCGGCGCGAAGGACCCGGCGCGCCTACCTGAGGCGATGCTCATCGCTCAACAGCTTGGGGCGGCGGCGCTTTCGACCAGTTAGCCCAGACAGTTAGCCCGGAATTGAGGAGCGATATGACACAGGACGAAAATACCGGGGATCAGGCGGGCGGACCCGACAGTTCGAGTCTTGCGAGCGTCGTACTGATCGATCGGCGGGAAGACATCGCCGCGATCTGTGGCCGAGTGGATGTGGCGCCGACGTACGCCGTAGTCATTCACGCGCCGGACGGTAACCGCCAGCTTTCGACGGAGCTCGGCATGCGGCGGCTTCAGCGTCACGCCGAGGAGTCCGGCAAACTGGTGGCGATCGCCACGGGCGCGGTGAACCTCGCCGGTCGCGCCCGCCTGGTGGGCATCCCGGTGGCGCGGCGCCCGCAGGAGGTGCGCTGGGATGCTGGCGGCCGCCGCGTGATACGGCTCTTCGGGAAGAGCCTGGCGATGCCTGCCCTGGGGCGCTACGCCCAGTTGGCGGTCATCGCCGCCGTTGTGGCAGCTCTCGGTCTGCTCGCCCTTACCATTGCCCCCAGCGCGGCGGTCTCGGTCTACCCGCCCGTTGAGACGCTCACCCAGGTGATCACCGTAACGGCGTCACGGACGCAGCAGGGCATCGATAGCGCGACCCTGGAAGTGCCCGCGCAGGACGTAAGCGCGAAGCAGACCGTGACGCTGGCCGTAAAGACAACGGGCAAGGTCTCGGTTGGTGTGCTAGCGGCCAAAGCGGCGGTTACGATCACGAATCCGACTGCTGCCGCGATCAGCCTTCCGGCCGGGACCGTGATACTTGGAGGGCCAGCGTTCGTGCCGTTCTTGCTCGATGCGGCCACGAGCGTGCCGGCTGGCGGGACAGCCTCGGCGGCGGTCACCGCTGAGCAACCCGGGATCGCCGGGAACCTGGCGGCAGCCACGCTGACCGGCTGGCTGGATGCCAAGCTGCGCACGATGACGGTCACCAACCCCGCGGCCGCCGCGGGCGGCACGAACGAAGAGAGGGCGGCGGTGGCTCTTGCTGACCTCGAAGCGGCCACGGCGCTTGCCAATGCCTTCGGGAACTCCGATGCAGCGCGCGCCACGCTGGTGACCGCACGACCGCACGATGCAGTGTTTCTGCGCACGGCGAAGTCCACGACGGAGGTTGGCGAGCCTTCGGCGGCCGTCGGAAAGCCCGCGGACTTCCTGCTGCTGCCAGTCACCGTCACCGTTCGGGCCCTGGCTGTGGTCGAAAGCACGCTGACCCAGGTGGCACGGCTTGTGCTGCGCCAGGAGGGCGGCAGCACGGGCGAGTTCATCCCCGGCAGTGTCTCGGCGGTGGAAACCGGCGCGCGCATTCCTGATACCGCGGCGGGGGAGATTCGAAGCGAGCTTCGCCTTCAAGGCAACTTCGCCCGCAACCTCACGAGTCAGGACGTAAAGGACGTCGTAAAAGGCCAATCCAAGGATGGCGCAAAATCGACCCTCAAGAGCCGCTATGGTATTGAAGATGTAGACGTGGAGATGACGCCGGGTTGGGCGCCACGGCTGCCTCGCTTCGACTTTCGAATCTCCGTGAAGCTCGGAGTACGGCCGGTGGCCTCAGACTCCACTCCAAAGCAATCGAATAATGCAACCCCAACAGCAGCTGTCACACCAGCGGCGAGTGCTCGCCCTTGATCCCGGGTCGCGGCGGACGGGCGTTGCGCTGAGCGACGAGCTTGGTATGTTCGCCCACCCGCGCCCTGCGATTCACCGTGACTCGATGCCCCAGATGGTGGATGAGGTAGTGCGGCTGGTAGGCGCGGACGATATCGGCGAGGTGGTAGTTGGCCTGCCGCTTTCGCTTTCCGGCAGCGATTCGGGCCAGACAGCAGGTGTGCGCGAATTCGTGCGGGCACTGCGCGAACGGCTGACTGTGCCGGTGAGCACCTGGGATGAACGGCTATCGTCAGTCGAAGCTGCGCGAACGGTGAAAGGCTCGGCCAGGCGGAAGTCGGGCGAACTGGATTCCCAGTCGGCGGCGATTGTGTTGCAGGCCGTTTTGGACTCGCGGCGCGGAGGCCAGAATTGAACACAGGCCATTCACGGCTGGCGGCGATTGCGGCCGTACTCTGCGTCTTCGCCATCCTTGGCGCAACCTACGCCGTGGCTCGCACTCCGGGTGACGTGTTGAACGGCAACCTGCCTTCCGGGGCGAAGGCTGCGCAGCGCGGCGAGCAGGTCCGCTATTCGCTGAAAACAGGGCGGAACGCCGCGGATGTTGGCCAAGATCTACAGAAGCTGAGCGTAATTCGTTCGGGCCGGCAGTTCGAGCTGCTGGTCAGCTTGATGGGCCTCCAGGACAAACTGAGCGCCGGTGATTTTGTACTGTCGAAGAATTCATCTGCTGTGGGCGTGGTTGGCCAACTGACTGTACGCGATGCCGTTGCCGTAATCCGCGTCACCTTCCCGGAGGGGCTCAGGGTGGAGGAGATGGCGGACATTGCTGCCAGGGCCGGGTTCGGCGCACGCCAGCAGTTCCTTGACGCGGTTGCCACCGCCACGCTTCCGCCCGAGCTGGCGGCAAACCTCCCGGCGGGCGCTGGGCTCCAGGGCTACCTCTTTCCGGACACCTACATCCTGCCGGCTGGTTCCACCACGGCGCAGTTGGTGGCGCTGATGATCAAGACGATGGACCGGCGGTTCACCCCGGAGCTGCGGGCAGCTTCCCTGGCGCACGGGCTGAACACGCACCAGGCGCTGACGCTCGCCTCCGTGGTTGAGCGCGAGGCTGCCAAGGAGGAGGAGCGCCCGGTTATCGCGGCAGTGTTCTACAACCGCCTGGCCGCCGGTGACCGCCTGGGCGCTGATCCGACTGTGCAGTTCGCCGCCGCCCTGAACCCAAAGAGCGTTGAGAAGAGCGGCTGGTGGAAGAAAGAGCTGACGATCGACGACCTCGAGAACCCTTCGAAGTACAACACGCGGCAGTTCGCCGGGCTGCCTCCCGGCCCGATCGCCTGCCCCGGGCTGGCCTCAATCGAAGCCGTGGCGAACCCCGAGACGACGAAATACTACTATTTCGTCGCGAACGCGAAGGCGGCGGACGGTTCGCACGTCTTTTCGGTGAGCATCGCCGAGCACGAGCGGAACATCGCGTTGTACGGCCAATGAGCGGGCGCTGCGGGATCATCGGGCACCCGGTGGCGCAGTCGCTTTCACCGGTGTTTCAGACGGCGGCGTTCGCCCACTGCGGACTACAGACTTCATACGAACGCTGGGACACGCCAGCAGGCAGCCTCGAGTGGCGAGTCGCCAGCCTGCGTGACGCGGATGTCCTCGGGGCGAACGTCACGATCCCGCACAAGGAGGCGGTGTTCCCGCTGCTTGATGAGTTGGGCGGCCAGAGCGCACGCGTGGGAGCAGTCAATACCATCGTCAACCGCGATGGGCGGCTGTTCGGCTTCAACACCGATGGTCCAGGCTTCATCGCCGCCCTGCGAAACGAGGCCCACTTCGAGCCCGAGGGACGAGCGATTCTCCTGATTGGGGCTGGCGGCGCCGCACGCGGGATCGCCTTCGCGCTGGCGGAGGCTCGCGCCAGCCGGGTCTGCATCTCGAACCGCGACGCGAGCCGCGCAGAACGGCTGGCGACGGACGTCAGCGCAGCAGGGCTCCGGGGTGTGAGCGCCGTGTCGTCGACTGCTTCGCTCGAGGGGTACGATGCTGTGGTGAACTGCACTTCGATTGGCATGCACGGGGGACCGGCGCCGCTGGCGCTCCCGGTAGACCTTGCGACCGCGAAGGCCGGGACGCTGGTGGCGGACATCGTTTACGCACCGGAAGAGACGCCGTTGCTCGCGGCCGCGCAAGCGCGCGACCTGCCGAGGCTCGGCGGGCTGCCGATGCTGGTCTACCAGGGCGCGCTGGGGTTCGAGCTCTGGACCGGGCTGGTGGCGCCGATCGAAGTGATGTTCGAGGCGGCGCGTAAAGCCCTCGCCACGCGCGGCGCGGCCGGGAGGCTGGCATGATCGTCATCGGCAGCGTGATCACTCTGACGATCTTCCTGTTCGTCGGTTGGGCGGTTTCGAGCGAGATGTTTCAACACCGGGCCTGGCGGCGCAAAGTGGAATCGGGCGACGTGGATATCGTCGGGGCGCTGATCCTGGAGGCGCTGGCTACCTGGCAGCGAGCGCGACCGCCAAAGGGCACGCCGACCAATCTTTGGGCCGGCGTCCAGGGTGCGCAACTGATTGCGGTGGACATTGATGGGGCGACGCTTTCGACATCGGCGGAGGGCGAGTTCCGAACCGAAGACGGGCGGCGCGTGCAGGTCTCGTCAGCGCTCGACGAGGCAATTTCGCTCGCCGCCAGGCTGTGCGACATAATGCTTTACGATGTCCCGAACCTGCGGATGCACTTTGTCCGTGTGGATGTGTACTCCACGTTCAGCGGAGTAGACGGCGCACCAATGCAAAAGCCAATCCTCACGACGACGGCGGAACGGACCGTGGCGGATTCACTCACCTGGGAAGCGTTGACCCCAGCGGAACTGCTGGGGCGGTTCGAAACGAGCTACGAGCGGGCGGCGAATGGTCAGCCGCTGCCGATTGACCTGCCGCCGGTTGTGGGAGGGCCGCCACGCCCGACCGAAGAGGCCGCCGCTGCGTTCGCCGCGCAGCAAGCGCAACCACGAGGAGCCGAGTAAATGGGCCAGTTTCGATTCCTGACGGCCGGTGAGAGTCACGGCAAGGGGCTGACGATGGTCGTCGAAGGGCTGCCGGCGGGTTTGCCGCTCTCGGAAGCGGACATCGCGCCGGACCTGGCGCGGCGGCAGGGTGGCTACGGCCGTGGCGGGCGTATGAAGATCGAAAAGGATCATGCGGAGATCAGGGGCGGTGTGCGCCACGGCCTGACGCTCGGTTCGCCGGTCGCGCTCTGGATCGAGAACCGTGACTGGGTGAACTGGACCAAGCAGATGGCCATCGAGCCGGTCGATATCGAGATCGACCGCGTGACAAGACTGCGGCCTGGACACGCTGATCTGCCCGGGGCGATCAAGTACGGTTTCGAAGACGTGCGCAACGTGTTGGAGAGGGCAAGCGCGCGGGAGACGGCTGCGCGCGTGGCGGTGGGCGCGGTGGCGAAGCGATTGCTGGCCGAGTTCGGCGTGGTTTTTCGCAGCCACACGCTTTCCATCGGCGGTGTGCGTTCGCAGGTCCCCGCGACGATCGACTGGGTGGCCGTGGAGAACGACCCAGTGCGCTGCGCGGACTCCGCTTCGGGGGAGGCGATGGTCGCCGCTATCAACGCTGCCAAGCCGGACGGTGACACGGTCGGAGGTGAGATCGAGGTGCGGGTCGCTGGCGTGCCGCTAGGGCTCGGCAGCCACGTTCACTGGGACCGTAAGCTGGACGGCCGCATCGCCCAGGCGATCTGTAGCATTAACGCCTTCAAGGCGGTGGGCTTCGGACTCGGCTTCGAAAGCGCGAGCCTGCGTGGCTCGCAGGTGCACGATGTCATCCTCCCGGCGACGAAATGGGAAGGGCAGCCCTGGCGTCACGCGACGAACAACCACGGCGGGATTGAAGGCGGGATGAGTACGGGTGAGGAGATCGTGGTGCGGGCGGCGATCAAGCCGATCCCCACGCTGGCCCATCCGCTACCCTCGGCGGACCTGGATACCGGCGAGGAAGTGCTGGCAGGTTACGAGCGCAGCGATGTCTGCGTGGTGCCCGCCGGGGGCGTGGTCGCCGAAGCCATGGTCGCAATTGTGCTGGCCGACGCCTGGCTGGAGAAATTCGCTGGAGACACTTTAGCCGAGACGCGTTCGAACTACGAGCACTACCTCCCGCAGCTGGTCCCCAGGGACAGGCGCAGCCAACGCTGACCATGCGGGCGCAAGTGCACGGCGCACGGCAGGTACACTGGGCGTTGGCGGGAAATGGCCCGGCCCATGAAACAGGAGTAGCAGTGACGGCACGGCGGATCTTCCTCATCGGGCTTTCGGGAAGCGGGAAATCGACCGTTGGCCGCATCCTCGCCGATCGTCTCGGCTGGGAGTTCGCTGATTCCGACCGCGAGATAGAGGCGGCGCGCGGCCAGGGCGTGCCCGAGATCTTTCGGGACGAAGGCGAAGCAGCGTTCCGAGGCTTTGAGAGCGACGCTCTCCGGCAGTTGGCCTCGCGGGAACCGATCGTGGTCGCGACCGGCGGCGGCGCCCCAACGAACGAGGCGAGCCGGAGCGCGATCGGCAGCGGCTTTGTGGTCTGGCTTTCGGCCTCGCCGGAACGTGCCGCCGAGAGGCTGGCCGCCAATCCAGAGACCGAAGAGCGGCCGCTGATTGGCGGTGACACTCTGGGCCTGCTTAAAGCACTGAACGAAGAGCGCGGGGAGCTATACCGGCGCGCCGATGCGGCTGTTGACGTAGATGCGCTCTCTCCAGAGATGGTTGCGGGCGAAATCGTCAATCTCTGGGAGGAGTGGCGTTCGCGCCCCGCCCCGGCCGGCGAACGGTTTTACCGTGAGGGCGTCGCCGCGCCGCGCGCCGCGCGCCAGGAAGCCGGGCAGCGCGGTCTGGCTGACGTGCATGTAGCAGCGGTGGTGCGCACAGCAAGCGCCAGCTATCCGGTGGTTGTTGAGAATGCTGCCCTGGCCGAGGTAGGGGGAATCTGCCGCGATCTTGGTCTGAAGGGGCGAGCGTTCGTGTTGACGGACGAGGCGGTCGGGCCGCTCTACGGCGCCCAGCTAGCCGGGTCGCTGGCCGCGGCTGGCTTCGAAACGCAGCAGTTTGCGCTGGCGGTGGGCGAGGAACAGAAGAGCCTCGCGACGGTTTCGCGAGTCTACGACTGGCTGATCGAGAATCGGGTGGAGCGCCGCGACTTTGTCGTCTGCCTTGGCGGCGGCGTGGTGACGGACCTCGGGGGATTCGCCGCCGCCACCTGCCTGCGGGGCATCGATTTCGTCCACGTGCCAACCTCGCTACTCGGCATGGTGGACGCCTCCGTCGGAGGGAAAACAGGCGTGGACCACCCGCGCGGGAAGAACATGATCGGTGCCTTCGTTCAGCCTCGCGGGGTAGTCATCGACCCGCTAGTCCTGCGCACCCTCCCCGAGCGGCAGCTTCGGAACGGCTGGGCCGAGGTGGTCAAGCACGCGTTCATCCTTGATGAAGTGCTGATGCGAGACCTGGAGACCGAGACCATGGGCGGCCCTGCCTTGATGTCCGCGGAGATCGTCGAGCGGAGCGTGGCGATCAAAGCCGAGGTGGTCTCCGAAGATGAGCGTGAAGCCGACCGGCGGACGCTGCTCAACTACGGCCACACAGTCGGCCACGCGATCGAGGCAGTCACGGGCTACACACGGTTTCTGCACGGCGAGGCGGTGGCCGTGGGGATGCGCGCCGCCGGGTTGATCAGCGTGGAACTGGGACTGCTGTCTGAGGATGGATTCGAACGCCAGCAGCGACTAATTCGCGCCTGCGGGCTGCCAGAGACCGCGCCCGGCCTCGATGCCGATGCCGTAATCGAGGCAACGCTGCTTGACAAAAAGGTGGCGGGCGGGAAAGTGCGCTGGGTGCTGCTCGAGCGGCTTGGCAAGGCCGTGCTGCGTGATGGCGTACCGGCCGACGTTGTGCGGCGGGCGGTAGCGGCGGTAGTCGCGGAGTGACGGTTTTGGTTCCGCCGAAGGTCGCGGCATCGTGGTATGATGACGCCATGAGGACGATACTTGACCTGCCCGAAGAACAACTGCAGTGGTTGGCGAGCGTGTGTGCACGCGACGGGATATCCCGCGCGGAGGCCATCAGGCGGGCGCTAATGGCAGCCCGCGAGCGCGATAGCAAAGGGGAGACGGAGCGCGCTTTCGCCGCAACCCTTGGGCTCTGGAAAGGCCGTGGGATAGACGCGTTGGAGTATGAGCGAGAGCTCCGGGCGGAGTGGGAGCGGGACCCGTCTCTATCTACGTGTGTTTGCGGCATCGTGGTATGATGACGCCATGAGGACGATAGTTGACCTGCCCGAAGAACAGCTACTGTGGCTGGCTAGCGTCTGTGCGCGGGAAGGCATTTCGCGCGCCGAAGCCATCCGGCGAGCTGTCGAGGCCTCGATGCATCAGAACGACGAGGCCGATTTCAAGCGCGCCCTGGATGCGGCGTTTGGAAGTTGGAAGGGGCACGGCATCGACGCATTGGAATTTGAGCGGCAGATCCGCGCTGAATGGGAACGCGGCTAACGCGTGGCACTTTGCTTCGACAGCAACATCGTGATCGACGCGCTGAATGGCCGCCCTGAAGCGGCGGTGGAAATCAGCGGCGCGACCGTTCGGGTGATCAGCATCGTGACTTGGATCGAAGTGGTCGCCGGAGCCCCCACCGCGCAGGCGGAGCAACTCGCACGCGAACTCCTGACACGTTTTCGGGTGGTGAACGTCACGCCGGCGATCGCTGAGGTTGCCGTTGCCATTCGCCGGCGGACGCGGCTGAAGCTGCCGGATTCCCTCATCCTGGCAACCGCGCAAGTCAGCGGTTGCCAGCTCTCGACTCGCAACACGAAAGACTTTCTTGAGTCCGACCCGACGATCCGCGTCCCCTACCGGTTGTGAGCATCTCGTTCCGCCTGACCTCCGCCGACCGCGATCCAAGTGGGCCACGTACTGGGGTGCTCACCACCGCGAGAGGCGAACTCCACACCCCAGCGTTCATGCCCGTTGGCACGCTCGCCACCGTGAAGGCGCTTCTACCCGAAGAGGTGAAGGCGACCGGAGCCGAGATTTTGCTCGTCAACGCCTACCACCTCTACCTGCGACCGGGCCACGGGTTGGTGGAACAGATGGGCGGCGTCCACCGCTTCATGGACTGGAGCGGCCCGATCCTCTCGGATAGCGGCGGGTTCCAGGTGTTCAGCCTGGCCCGGCTGGGCAAGGTTAATGATTCGGGCGTCCGCTTTCGCTCGCACATCGATGGCTCGGAGCATTTCTACACCCCCGAGGTAGCGATGGCTGTGCAGTCGGCGCTCGGGGTGGACATTGCCATGCCGTTAGACCACGTTTTGCCAGGCGATGCCGCTGAAGGCCCTGCCCGTGACGCGGCCGAGCGCACACTGCGCTGGTACGAACGAAGCCGCGCGGCCGCACCTGGATTGCCCGTCTTCGGGATTGTGCAGGGAGGTGTCCACCTGGAGCTGCGGCGCTGGCACGCCCGCGAGCTGGCCGCTTTGGACGCCCCCGGCTACAGCATCGGCGGGCTTTCAGTGGGCGAATCGAAAGAGGACATGTGGGCGATGACCGAGGCCGTCACAGCCGAGCTGCCCGTGGACAAGCCGCGCTATCTGATGGGCGTCGGCAGTCCGGAGGACCTTGTCAACGCCGTCGCCCGTGGCGTGGATATGTTCGACTGCGTTCTGCCCACGCGCCTGGGGCGCAACGGGTCGATGTTCACCGACCTGGGCCGCGCGAACGTGCGCAACGTGCGGTACCGGGAAGCCGAAGGCCCCATCGACCCCGCATGCGACTGCCTCGCCTGCACCCGCTTCAGCATGGCTTACCTGCACCACCTGTTCCGCAACGATGAACTTTTGGGCCACCGCCTGGCCAGCATCCACAACATCCGCTACCTCGTACGGCTCACGGAACGGATGCGCGCCACCATCGGCGCGGATGACTTTCGCGACTTCGCGGCGGACTTCCTCGGCCGCTATCAGATTGCGAACGAGGGGACCCGCAGCGAACAGAAAGCTAAGTGGCTGGCCCAATCAGGCTACGAAGATGCCTCGAAAGACCCAGGTTTACTCGCTGCGGGAGGAGCGGACGAACCAGCCGGCGCCGGCGGCCAACAGCACTGAATCGATGATCAGGTGCGCACGCGCCACCTCGCCCACTTCGACGACGGGGAAGGCGAACCCGCGGGCTGCCAGTTGAAACGGCAAAAACAGGCCCGGGTGCTGGACAGCGACGGCGCTGTAACCGAGCGCGGCGGCGGTCGTCAGGCCAATCCCGGCGATATGTCCCGGCGAGAATTTACGGCCGTTGTTCGCCGGTGCTGGCCGGAAGCGTGAGAGGGCCACTGTCACGGGGCCAAATTTGCCGGGAGTAAAGGCGCTGAGCAGGCCAAGGGCGACCCGCGGAAGTCGTCCCGGCCGGTAGATGAGGAATGAGTCCTCCCAGGCGTCCGGGCCGAACTTCGCCTTGAAGTGCTCCAGCGGCTTGAACTTATAGAAGAGGTTGAGCCGCTTAAAGGCGAATCCGAGCGAGCGTCCGATCACGCGGTGTCCGTCTGGCTGGCGGGCGGTGTCCCGTAGGGGAGCGAGTCCGAGGTTGGCGATCGAAGCGCCCCGCTCACGCGCCGCTTCGACGGCGGCGAGGAAGAGCATCTCCGAGACGCCGTTGGGCGCAGCCGGCCGGCGGATCATGTCCTCAACGTAGTAGCCGTTCCGCCCACCGATGGGGATGCAGGTAACGAAGCCTTCGAGCTGTCCGGCCCTGTAGGCCAGGACGGTGATCTTGTCCGAGGCGAGAGTCAGGGGCTCCAGCCGCAGCGTGAAAGCGAGCGCGGTGATCTTGCGGCTGGCCTGCCAGAGCTGCTGGACTTCTCGCATCTCACGGGCCACGCCCGAAGGCGGGTAGTGGCCGGCGGGTACGCAGTTGACCGTCACGCCGCCCTTGCGCGCCTGGTTGGCGGCGGAGCGCACCTTCTTTGTCTTGTTGCCGCGCGGGGCATAGTCGTCCAGTTCGAAGATCGGCTCCTGGCCGATCTTGAGCGTCTTCCATCCGCTCTCCCGGCAGCGAGCCGCCAAAGATGGGGTGGCGCTGACGAACGCTGGCGTAAGCCTTTCGGTGGTACACCAGGCGGCGAACGACTTGATCAGGGCATCTTCCGCGCCGGGTTCGCACATCGGGTCACCGCAGACCAGGGCGCTGCGGTTGTGACGTTCGAAGGCGACGAAGCCGCTGCCCTTGGCGGGGTGAAAGTGTTCCCAGCCGGGGTAGAGCGTGAGAAAGCTCATGCCGTTCGTGCCGTGCCGCAGCACAAGCTCGCGCCGTTCGGCCGGCGTGCCGGGACGAGCGAGGCCTGGCTGCGGGGAGCGAGAGCGGGCGAATGGGTTCTTCATGGGAGGCTTCAACTTCAGTCCGGAAGGTAGGACCGGAACCTGAAGATCCGATGAAGCGTTCAGGAGCATTTGCTGAGGTACGCCGGGACCCCGAGCAGCTTGTCCAGTGTGACTGGCGTGAGCCCCTTTGCCTTCAATCCTTCGAGGATTGCGGGCAGGGCCTTGACCACCACCGAACGGTCAGCGCCCGGGTTACCGTCGATAGAATCGTGCAGCAGGATGATCGCCCCCGGCTTCACCTTCTTTAGGACGTGTGCGGCGAGCGCCTCGGAGTCGGTCTCCACCCAGTCCTTCGCTGAGACATCCCAGGTGACTAGTTTCATGCCAGCGTTGTCCACAACCCGCGACATAAACGGGGTGTGCGTCCCGTGGGGAGGCCGAAAGAGCGCCGGACATGTGTGAAGCCGGTCACGGAAGACGTCCTCAGTGAGGCCTAACTCGGTGTACCGGGGATCGAGGTAGCTGAACGCGTCGTGGTGGTACGAATGGTTCCCAACGATGTGGCCGCGGTCCATCAGCGTCCTGGTGATCTCAGGGTTGCGGACAATTGCCTTGCCCACTTCGAAGAACGTGCCCCGGACTCCGTACTGCTCGAGAACCGCGGCGATCGGAAGCGTGAAGTTGGCGTCCGGACCGTCATCGAACGTGAGCGCCACCTCGTTGCGGTCGCGCGGGCCGTGGCTTGTCAACGAACCGAACCACTCGACCGAAGGCGACGTTGAGCCGACCCAAAAGAAAGAGAACGCCCCGTAGAGCAGCGTTAGCGAGGCGAGCGTTGGCGAGCGGCGAGCGGTAGGCTCCAGGCGAGAGCGGGGAAGGAGCAGGACGGCGGTCGCCGCGATGGCCAGGAAGGAGAGGAAAAGACCAGCGAGCCCGCTGCCGAGCCACCATCCAGCAATCGCGATGACTGCGCCCGCAACGATCGCTGCCACAACATTGCCCGGATTCAGTGCCCGCCGGGCCGGGACAAACGGTCCGATACCAGCGCCCAGGAGCGCCGCCACCACGAATCCGGAGCCTGGATAGGTTGCCGCGCTGAGCAGAAAGCAACCGGCGAGAATCGCAAGGCTGCCCACCACCGTGGTCAAAACGCTCCGGGCAACGGCCCAGCGGACCATGGCCGCCACTGCGATGGTGAGCACAAAAGCGGCCACGAAGATCGTCGCCGAGGCGTGGACGGGCGACCCGGCGAGCGCCTGAGCGGGGTGAATCAACCCGCCGGCGACCGCCGCGACAAGCGCACTGCGCAAGAGGGCGGCGCGGTCCTTTCGCTCGGGCGCGGCCGGCGCGGTCATTTCCGTGAGTGCCACCATGCTGGCAGAGTGTCCGTGATGCTTCGCTGGATCAAGTCGCTTGACGTTCGGTCGCCTGAGCAGATGGTCTGCGCGGTGATGGTGGCGGCGTGGGCGGTGGGGCTGGGACTGATCCTCAGCCACCCGATTTTCGTAACCAACGACTCGCTCAGCAACTACGCTCACGTCTGGTACGCGTCGGAAGTCTTCTGGGACGGCGCGGGCATCCCGTTTCGCTTTCCCGAGATCGGCCACGGCGATGCGCTCGCGTTCCCTTACGGATTTCTGCCGTGGTTCAGCGCCGCGTTGGTGCGGCCGGTGCTCGGTGATTGGGCGACCACTCTCTGGCTGGTCTTGGGCGCCCTCGGTGTGTTGGGCGGCACGCTCTGGGCTTTCCACGAGCTGCGAAAGCCTCTCCCAGCGACGTTTCTGCTCGTCAACCCGTTGATGGTGGAGTCGGTCTTCCTGGGGCAGTTACCGTTTCTCTGGGCAATGGCGTTGCTCTTCTTCGGCATCGGGTGCTGGCGAAAAGGCTGGACCTGGCGGGCCGTCCTGCTCGTGGGGCTCGCGCAGGCGGGGCATCCGGCGGTGGTCCTGCCGCTTGCCGGGCTCCTCTTCGTTGGGCGATTCCCGTTCGAAGCGGACAAGCGCCGCTACCTGCTGAGCTATCTTGCCACGCTGGCCGTGGCCGCTCCTGCCGTCTGGTTGGTGCTCATTTCGCCTGTGGTGGAGGACAGCTCGACAGGCTCGTTGCTGGCGAACTTCGCCGGCACAGTGAGTCTACGGGCTGGCGTGTTGGCCGCGCCCTTCATCGCGCTGTGGCTAGTGCGAGGGGGTCGCCCCGAATGGGTTTGGAGCGCGGTCGCCGCTGCGTTGGTGCTGAACGTGGCGCTAATCCCGATCCGCGACACTGGCTACGGGTGGGGGGCGCTCACCCGTGACCCGAACGTGGAACTCGTGCCGTTCCTCGAGTCCGCCGACTTTCATCCTGGTGCGACTTACCGGCTGCTGCGAGTGGCCGATGGCAAAGTGGGGATGTACCAACTCATCCAGCACGGCGGCCGGTTGGATTCGGAGTTCTTTCCAGAGAGCATCAACCGGCGCAGTTGGTCCAGCCCGGACGCGTATCGCCAGTTCATACGCGGGAGGAAGGTGGAGTACGTGCTGATCTATCGCGCCTACGACGTGCGCTATGCCACCAACGAGCATGACCTGCTCGACCAGATGGTGCGCGGCCGCTGCGCTGAACGCACCACACCATCCGACCAGTTCGATGTTTACCACTTGACGGGATCATGTCCATGACGCTGCGGCTGGGCCGCCCTACCATACGGCTCAGGAGCTCTGAATGACTGCCCCCGCAGACCGGCGCGCCGTCCGCGTTATGGTTGTTGATGACAGCCCGGATATCCTCTCCATCGTCCAGCGTGGCCTCCAGCGTCGCGGCTATGAAGTGGTCGCCTGTAGCGACGGAGAGTCGGCGCTGAAGGCGTTTTCGCGCGAGATTCCGGACCTCGTTGTGCTCGACCTGCTGCTCCCCGACGCCGACGGCATAGACCTTTGCTACCAGTTGCAGGAGGTGGCCGAGGTGCCGGTAATCATGCTTACCTCGCGGGACGGTGTGAGCGACCGGGTCGAAGGCTTGCGGGCCGGGGCCGACGACTACGTGGTGAAGCCCTTCGCGATGGAGGAACTGGTGGCCCGCATAGAAGCGGTCCTGCGGCGGCGGCCAGCCTCGCCGAGCATGATTTCGTACGAAGACCTCGTTCTCGAAGTAGATGCGCACATTGTCACCCGCCAGGGTCAGCCGGTGCCGCTTACGCCCAAGGAGTTCCTCCTGCTTGAAGTCATGGCGCGTAAACCGAACCGGGTGTTCACCCGCGAGACGTTGATGTCGTTGCTCTGGCCGGGGAGCGAGTGGGTGGACGATAACCTGTTGGACGCCCATGCGACGAACCTCCGCCAGAAGCTGGAGGCGGGCGGCGGGCGGCGCCTGATCCAGACCGTCCGCGGGATCGGCTTCGTGCTGCGTTGAGGTACCCGGATCGGCTGGCGACCCGGCTGAGCGTCTCGTTTGTGCTGCTCTTCCTCATCACGTTCTCGGTGGTTGTGGCCGTGACCCTTTACTACGCTCAGCGCACGTTCCAGACCTCGATCGACGACAACTTGCTGGGGCTGGTGGAGACAGTGGAGCAGCGCCTCGGCCAGGACGGCGTGGACAACCAGCGGGTCGTCGAGGAGCTCTCGTCCGCCGCGCAGTTTGTAGAGCTCGCGAACGCCGCGGGGCTGGTCACTGCGCGGTCATCGAACCTGGGGAACCAGCAGATCCCGGCGGTCCTGGGTAACCGCCCATCGAGCCGCGTCTCATTCCACACCTTCAAGCTCGGCAATTCGAAGCTCCGCTCGGTCCGCTACCCGCTGATCCGGGACGGTCTGGTGCAGGGATATGTGATCGCGGCGAGCCCAATCCCAGAAGTTGATGAGTCGCTTCTGAGCCTGGCGGCGGTGGCGGTCGTTGCCGGTGTATTGGGCATGAGCATCGCCGTCGTTGGGACCGTCTGGCTATCGGTGCGCGAATCACGGCCGCTGCGCGACCTCACCGACGCGGCGCATGCGACTGCCGCCGCCGGGTTCGGGCTTGCGATCCCGCCGTCGGGCAGCGGCAGCCGGGAGGCGCGGGAATTGCGGGGCGCATTCTCGGCGCTGGTCGAACGGCAGCGCGAAGTGTTGGCCAGGGAGCGAGCGTTCTTTGCCGACTCCTCTCATGTCCTGCGCACTCCGTTGGCCGTACTGCAGGGAGACATCGAGATGCTTGAGCAGGGAGTTTATGGCAAGGAGCGCGTTGAGGTGGTGGCGCAGGCCCGCGTGAACCTGGAGAAGATGTCGCGGGCGGTCAGCGGGCTTCTATTGTTGGCCCGCGAAAGCGACGCTTCGGACACCGCCTGGGAGGTCGTTGAGCTTTCTAACGTGCTGAACGGGCTCGTTGATGGCGCACGTGTGGCGTCTCCGGGGCTCTCAGTGTCGGCGGCTATCGAAGACGGGCTCGAAATCGCGGGCGATTCGCACCAAATCAATGACCTTTTCGTGAGCATTCTCGAGAATGCACGCCGCTACACCCCGCAAGGCGGCGCCATCCGCGTCAGCGCCGGGCGGTTTGGCGGCGATGTGGTGGTGGAGGTGGCCGATACTGGCATCGGGCTCCGTCCGGAGGAGGCGGAGCATCTGAAAGATCGCTTCTACCGCGGCGCCGCGGCGCGCAAGATGTTCCCTGAAGGCAGCGGCCTGGGACTCGCGATTGCTGACCGGATCGTGCGCATCCACCAGGGCACCTTTGAGCTTGCCGCGGGCGAAGGCGGCGGGGCCTCGGCGAAAGTCACGTTGCCGCTGCTTACGTAGCAAATTCATTCAACCTTCAGGTTCGCTTGGGGATCGCTGTTGGAGCGAGTGACACGCTGCGGATGGCCGAGGCACAGATCGCGGAAACGCGGGTGTCCGGCAAATTGACACCTTGAGGTGACCATGCGAGTCCCTGCCGCTTCTATCGTCTTCAGCGAAGACGACATCAAGGAAGCCCTCTCACTCATCGAATCCAGCCTGCGCAGCGGCAGCCTAACGCTCGGAAAGCACGGCCAGGCCCTGGAAGAGGCGTTCGCGGCACGCTGCGGCCGCAAATACGCCGTCGCTGTCAGCAGCGGCACCAGCGCCATCGAGATCGTGCTCCGGACGCTCAACATTGAGGGCCGCGAGGTCATTGTCCCGGACAACACGTTTTTCGCCACCGCGGCGGCGGTAGCCCATGCGGGCGGCACCCCGGTGCTCGCTGACGCGGACCGCGAAACGCTCGCAATCAGCGTGGACGACGTGCTCTCGCGGATCACCGAGAAGACAGCTGGCGTGGTGATCGTCCACATCGGCGGCATCGTTACCCCGGAACTTCCGCGACTCGAAGCGGAGTGCAAGAAGCGCGGCATCTTCCTAATGTGCGACGCGGCACACGCCCACGGCGCAACGCTCGATGGCCGGGATGCATCGGATTGGGGCGTTGCCTCCACCTATTCTTTCTACCCCACGAAGGTTATGACCTCCGGCGAAGGCGGGATCATCGTCACCGACGACGAAGCGATCGCCGAAGAGGCGCGCGTCTACCGGGATCAGGGGAAGGCCGGGTTCACCAGCAACTTCCACACGCGCCTCGGCAACAACTGGCGGATGAGCGAAGTCCACGCGGCCATCGGCATCGTCCAGCTCAAGCGCCTTGATGACTTCATTGCCACGCGGCGGGCCGTGGCCGCAGCCTACGAAGAGACGATCAAGCGAGTCGGCGGCCTTTCGCTGCCGAAGGCTCAGAAGCTGGATCAGAGCAACTTCTACAAGTTCATCGCCTACCTCCCGGATGGGGTGGAGCGAAAAGATCTCAAGCAACAGATGCGCGAGCGGTTCGAGGTCGGCCTCAGCGGCGAGGTTTACGAACTGCCGATCCACGCGCAGCCGATCTTCGAACAGTTCAAGCGCGGGGAGTATCCGGGCGCAGACGCCGTCTGCGCCCGGCAGATCTGCCCGCCCGTCAGCGCCCGGATGACGCCAGACGACGCACGCTATGTCATTGAAAGCATCGCCCAACTACTTCCCGTAGGAGTGTCCGCATGAATATCGCAGTAACTGGTGGTTCCGGCTTCATTGGGAGCCACGTCGTCGACAAGCTGGTGGATGCCGGGCACACCGTCCGCGTCCTTGACGGCGCCAAGCCGCACCGCGGTGACGTCTCCTGGCAGCCGTGCGACATCACCCGGCTTTCGCAGGTCATCGGCGCGCTCCAGGGCTGCGATGCCGTCTACCACCTGGCGGCGATGGCGAACGTCAACGACATCGCGCGCATGCCGGCCGAGTCGGTTGACCTGAACATCATGGGCACCGCGACGATCCTCGAAGCGGCGCGTATCGCTGGCAACATGCACTTCATTTTCGCCTCCACTGTCTGGGTGTACGAATCGACGACCGCGATGGAAGTGGATGAGAGCACGCCGCTCAACCCCGAGGGCGTCAGCCACCTCTATATGGCGGAGAAGATCGCCAGCGAGATGTTGGCCCACTCCTATGGCAAGCTCTACAACTTCCCGGTCACGGTGCTGCGCTACGGCATCCCCTACGGACCGCGCATGCGTGAAGAGCTGGTCATGCCGATCTTCATCAAGAAGGCGATGAACGGCGAACCGCTGACCATCGCTGGCGATGGCCTGCAGTACCGCAACTTCATCTACGTTGAAGACCTGGCCGACGCCCACGTCCGCGTGCTCGACCGTAAGGCGACTGGCACGTTTAACCTCGAAGGGCCACGCGAAGTGGCGATCATCGAGCTGGCCGAGGCTGTCAACCGGATGGTCCCGACCAGCGCCGGCATCATCCGCACGGAAGAGCGAGGCGGCGACTACAAGGGCCGCGTTGTCTCCCGCCAGCGGGCGAAGGATGTGCTCGATTGGGAGCCGCAGACAGCGTTCGAGGACGGCTTCGAGACCACGCTGAACTGGTTCCTGGTGAAGTGGGCCCAACAGCTTTCGGCGGTTTAGTGCCGCCAGCGAGCACCTCAGAGATTGTTGAGCGGGTCGGGACATCCCGGCCCGCTCGCATTGCCGTGATGCCTGCCTACGACGAAGCAGCGACGATCGAAGGCGTCCTTGACGACCTCTACCCGCGCATCGACCGCCTGATCGTTGTCAACGACGGTTCGAACGACGACACCGGCCCGATCGTCGAGCGCTGGGCGCAGGGCAAAGAGCGGGTGACGGTCATTCACTTCTCGGAGAACCACGGGCTGTCCGCAGCCTTGCGCGCGGGCTGGGATGAGGTGCGGGCGATGCTCGTCCGCGGCGAAATTAACGCGGAAGACATCGCGTTTTCGATCGACGCCGACGGCCAGCACGAGCCGGGAGCCCTCGACGGAATGATCGAGCACCTGATCGAGAAGGACGTGGTCTGCGTCATCGGCCACCGCGACATGGGCTATCACTCGCGATACAAGAAGTTCGGCAACTCGGTGATGACCTGGATCGGCACGATTTCGGCCGGCCACAGGTTTTCGGACATTGAGAGCGGCTATCGCGTCTTCCGCGTCGGACCGCTGCTCGAAGCGCAGGAGTACTACCGCGGCTACAAATACAGCGAGACCGTGGAGGTCGCCGTCCTGCTTACGCGGCTGGGCTACGCCGTGGACAACACCTATCACATCAACATCCCGGTCGGCCGCACACGCACCCGGCTTTACGACGCCGCGGTGGACGCCGTCTGCATGCCGCTCGCCTGGTACCGGCTCTCCTGCTGGAAAGAGGCGCCAGCCCACTTGCGTAAGAGCGCCTGGCTGTGGATCCCGCCGATCGTCCTAGTGCTGGCGGTGGCTGCGCTGCTCGCCATGCTGGCCAAGACCTTTTACCTGGGGGACGACAGCGCGCACTCCTACGCGCACGTCTGGTACCTCTCCGAATCGATTTTCACGAGGCACGAATGGCCCTGGCACATCGCCCAGTTGGAGAACGGGGATGCCGTGATGTTCCCTTACGGCATCATCCCCTGGCTGCCGGACGCCCTGCTCTATCCCATCTTCGGCGACTGGATAGTGACCTTCTCAATGGTGGCCGGCGTCATTCTGCTGGCCCTGGGGATGTTGCAGTTCCGGCCGCGGATGAAGAACCCGCTGCTGTTCAGCGTCTTCCTCCTCAACCCGCTGCTTTGGAACGGCGTCACGCAGTTTCAGTTGACCACCATGTGGTCGTTCGCACTCTTCTTCTTTGGCGCCGCGGCCTTCGAAAGGAAGCGAGCGCTGCTTGCCGGCGTGCTGCTGACGCTCGCGGTGGCCAGTCACCCGATGATGGGGATTGGCGCTCTGATGCTATACGGCGCCTGGGAGTGGGGTCGGCAACGCGAATTTCCGAGGCGCTGGGTCGCTGTTTCCGCGGCGGCGGTGGTGGTGGCGTCGCCTGCAGTCTTCCTGTTCGTTTCTACCCCCGCACTCGCTGACGCCACCCGCCTGCGCATCATCCTGAGCACCGCCGACAACCTGCGGCGGCTCTCGATCGTCCTCCTCCCGCTGCTCCTGCCCGCTTTGGGGGCAACGTTCTTTCGCCACCAGGGCAAGCTCATTGTGGCCTCCGCCGCCGTCACGGCTGGCGTACTGGTCTGGATCCCGCCTTCAGGACTCTGGCAGCGATCCCAGCCCAGGTTCGCCGGCTACCTGGCTTCGAACCCCGTGATCCACGGCGATTCGTACCGCGTGATGGTTAAAAACAACGAAGAGGACGGCATGGTCCAGTTCGTGAAGGCCGGCGCGACGCTCTCGAACGAGTTCTTCACCGAGAGCCAGCATCGCCAGCGCTTTGCCAATGCGGAGGCGTATACCTGCCTGCTGGCCACAAAACGGGTCGACCACGTGGTTGTGAGCGGCCACTATGAGGAGCGGTTCCGGCAGAGCGAGCTGAGCATGCTCGAATTGCTCGCCCAGACCGGCCTCGCAGAGGAAGAGTTCAGAGGAGACGATGGCACGATCGCTTACCGGGTCCGGCCACCCGATTCTGCCCGGCGGGACTCCCTCCGCAGCTGCGGGCTCTAGCCGCGCCCCGTGGACGCCTTCGTTGCGGCTGCTGCTGGCGGCCGTCTTCTCTGTTGACGCCCTCACGGCGCTGGTCGTTATCGCCTACAGCAACACCTATCTCATCGACATCCGGCAGGCCCCGAGCGCCTACCCGGCGTACGCCTTGGGGATCTACGGGCTGGTCAAGCTGATAACCGCGCCCGTGGGTGGATGGGTGCTGGACCGTGTGCGGATGAGGACGGTGATCGCCTTCCTCTGGGGGACAGAGGCGAGCGGATTGGCGCTCATCGTGACTACGGCCAGCGCACGCGGCTTTCTCGGCGGCGTGGCCTTGCTCTCGACAGGCATCGCTGTCTCGTGGCTAGTCCTGTTCCACGCCCTGGGAGACGCGCGGGATGCCACAACCCGCGCGTCTGCCACCGCCTACCTGGGCCTGACCAGCGCGGCAGCAACCGCGGCCGGGTTTGGAGCAGCGGCGCTCCTCAGCGAGACGCACCACTGGCGGCTGGCGTTCGGCGTCGGATTCGTGCTGGCGACTGTCGCGGCCGGTCTGATGGCATGGATGTTCACCGGCTGGCGCCGGAACGCCGGCGATGACTGCGCCGACTCGACGAGGGCGACGGGCGCGGCGGGATCGCCGCCGATGGAGCATCGCACCAAGGTGATCGCGGGGACGATGCTCTTCGCGCACTTTGTGCTGGTGACCGCCACGATCGCCGTTTTTGGCCCGTTTGTGCTTCGCACACTGAGTCTGTCGCTGCTTCACTCTGGCTTGCTTTTGATGCCAGCCGGTCTCGCGGGAGCAGGGGCGATGGTGGTGGTGGGCCGCCGTTCGAAGCACGGCAACCGGTTGCGGGAGGTGGCGGTGCTCTACGCGGTCGGGGCGGTGGCCATCCTGACGATCGCCGGCGTGAGGGACGAATTGTTTTTCGCTCTGGCGACGATCCCGTTTGCGATTGCGCTCGGCGGCGCCCAGCCGTTGCTGAACGCCAGCTTGCTGGACGTGTCTCACGCGAATGAGCGCGGGAACCCGGGCCGGGCGCTCGGCTGGCTCTTCTTCGCCGAGGGCCTGGGCAGCGTGGCGGGGCCGTTGCTCGTGGGGGGCGTGATCGCTTTCGGCGGGGTACGCGAAGGAGTGGTGGCAGTCGGCTTGGCGGCGGGCGGGCTGGCGATTGGGGCGCTGCTTGGCTCAAAGACGGTGCGGCTGTAAGGTTAGGGAACCGTCTGAGAGATGGGGTTCCGAAGCGAGTGCGGGCGAGCCCCTGGAAAACGGGACCAAACCCCCGGGTTTGGTTGACAAGTCGGCGTGCAGTCGCTAGTCTTCTCCTTCGGGCCTTGAAAAGGGGCCGGCGCACTTTAACAACTGGATAGCGGACGAATAGAGAACGTCTGGGAACCCGTTACAACGGAATTTACCAGTCTTCGGGCTGGTTTTAGATGTTTTTTCGGAGAGTTTGATCCTGGCTCAGGACAAACGCTGGCGGAATGTATTAGGCATGCAAGTCGCACGAGCCTTCGGGCTAGTGGCGGACGGGTGAGTAACACGTGGGTAACCTGCCTCGTAGTG
>JBDSJC010000076.1:0-3596 GCA_039917655.1 Tepidiformaceae bacterium | reverse complement strand
GGCACCCCACGCCGCTGGAGGGCGCTGGCGAAGCGATGCGCGAGCCGCGCGTGAAAGCCCGGGTAGAAGAGCACCACCTCCGCCACGCTGCGGGCCGCCGGGTCGCGGGCCATCGTCGCCCGGATGTCGTCTCGAATGTCGGTCATCGCACCCATCCGATCACCTTACGTGACGCGGCCGCTCTCCACCATGAACCAGACCTCGAAATATTGTTGACTTTATCACTCAACTTACTTGCCACGCCTTGGCGGTTGAGTTATGTTGTTAGTTGCATGATGCTACTGACTGCCATGCGGAGGAGAACACCAGATGACTTCAGAACTCTTGGCCGAGGCGACGATCACCGAACACGACCGAGTCTACGAAAGCTCTCGTTGGCTGCGCGAATGGCGCCGCCTGGGGGCCGAAACGGCCCTCGCCAGTCCACCGGATGCGACCGCCACCGCCAAAGTGGAACCGCTCGCCCGCCGGTGCCCCGCTCCAGAGACCGGGAGCGCCGCGGGCCGGTAGAATCGCCTCATTCGCACTCAGGAGATGCACATGACGCTCGCAGGCCGCGTAGCCCTGGTCACCGGTGGAGGACGCGGGATCGGACGCGCGATCTCCCTCGCACTCGCCGAAGATGGCGCCGCGGTAGCCGTCAACTACCGTAAGGACGAGGCTTCTGCCCACGAGGTGGTCGCCCAGATCATCGCGGGTGGCGGCAAGGCGAAGAGCTACTTGGCCTCGGTCGAGAACGTTGAGCAGGATGAAGCGATGGTCCAGGCCGTGGTCGCCGATTTCGGCCACGTAGATATCCTCGTTAACAACGCGGGCATCGCCAGTCGCGGCAACTCGGTCCATGACACGGACCCCGCCGAGATGGAGCGCGTCGTTCGCACTCACGCCTTCGGTTCGTTCTACCTCTCGAAGTTCGTGTTGCCCAGCATGCGCCAACAGCCTCGCGGCGACGTCATATTCATCTCGTCGGTGGCCACCCGGCTGCTTTCGGGTAACGGCGCACCCTACAACATGGGCAAGGCCGCCATCGAAGCGCTGGCGATTACGCTCTCCAAAGAGGAGCGCCAGCACGGTATCCGCGTGAATATCGTCGCTCCCGGGCTGGTGGACACCGAGATGGGCCTGCGCCTGGCGAAGGCCACCCAGGGTGTCCAGGACATCCGTGAGCTCGACAAGACGATGCCCTTTGGACACGTTTGCAAGCCGAGCGACATCGCGGATGTCGTCCGCTACCTGGTCTCCGAGCGCGCCGGCTACGTGAGCGGGCAGAGGATCTACGTGGACGGCGGCGGGAACTAGCGCCACTTTAGATTCTGAATTCGAGACTTTGGATTTGCGAGAGGGACGGAGTGAGCGATTGACCGAGGTGCCGCCGGGCGTGCTCCAACAGATGCAAGAGGTGGGCCGCGACCTCTACCAGTTGGCCCTGGTGACGAGCCACGGCGGCAATCTGAGCATGCGCGTCGGACACGAGATGTGGATCACCGGCACAAATACCATGCTTGGCCGCCTGAAGGACCGCCACATCAGCCTCGTCTCACCGAGCGGCGCGCACGAAGGCCCGCCGCCAAGCAGCGACACCGTCCTGCATGCGGCGGTCTACGCTGTCACGGGCGCGAACGCCGTGGCCCACGCGCATCCCCGCCACGCCATCGCCCTCTCCTTCGATACGGACCTCTTCATCCCCGGCGACCTCGAAGGGGAACTCCACCTGAAGGACGTGCCGGTCATAGCCGCGGGGCCAATGCAAACTGAACAGATTGCCAACGCCCTCCAGTCGCGGCTCATCGTCATCCTCCGCGGGCACGGGGCGTACGCACGCGGGCACAACCTCTGGGAAGCGCTGCACTGGGTAACGGCACTCGAAGAGAGCGCCCACATCGCCTGGCTGCGTGGTCAGCGCCGCTGAGGACTACATTTGTTGGAGCGCTTGTCCCCGTTCCGGCGGCGCTAACCGGATTGGCCGCTGCTCCCCTACCGCTTCGTAAACGACCAGCCCACAGAGTCCGCAGAACGACCGGTCCGGTCGCGGCTCAGGGGTGCCCTCATAGACGCGCTGGCGTTCTTCCGGAGGATGTGCGCAGGCCATCCCGCGCAGCCTGACCCGCCCCATCCGCACCTCCAAGCCCACCCTGGCACTCAAGGCCACGGAACGGCCTGTTCGGCGGTCGCGCGGCGGTGGAAGCCATAAGGCAATTACGTTGGACGAGTTCATCCGCGAAGCCCCCGGCCTTGGCTCCTAGCCTGGACGACCGAAACCGCTCCGGCCCCAAAACCAGGTGACAGCACCCTCCGCCAATCCGCTATACTGCACCGCATCCGTTAGGCACGGGCTAAACATTCTCGTGCGCCCGCACCTGACTCACGGGAGATCCGCATGAAGTTCCACTGGTTCCACCTGATGCCCTGGCCTTACCTGCCGGACGATTTCCCCCAGAAGCACCGCTCCGTCTGGGTTGACCCCGATTACAGCCTCTACGACCCGATCAAGGGCAACACCGTCTACAACGACTACCTGGACGAACTTGAGTTCGCCGACACGGTCGGGTTCGACGGCGTCTGCGTGAACGAACACCATTCGAACGCCTACGGACTGATGCCGAGCCCAAACATCATGGCCGCTACCCTCACGCGCCGCACGAAGAACGCCTCGATCGTGGTGATGGGCAACTCGATCGCACTCTACAACCCACCCCTGCGCGTGGCCGAAGAGTTCGCCATGTTGGACGTGATGTCCGGCGGACGGCTGGTCGCAGGCTTTCCCGTCGGCACCTCCATGGACACGAACTTCACCTACGGCGTGCCTGGCGCCCAGCTGCGCGAGCGGTATTACGAAGCGCACGACATGATCATGCAGGCCTGGAAAGACAAGGGCGTCAGCCACTTCAACGGCAAGTTCAACCAGATCCGCTACATGAACCCATGGCCGCGCCCGCTCCAGCAGCCGCACCCGCCGATCTGGATCCCCGGCGGCGGTTCGATCGAAACATGGGAGTGGTGCGCCGATATGGCCTACCTCTACTCCTACCTCTCGTTCAGCGGCTACATGCGCGCGAAGGCGATTATGGATGGCTTCTGGCAGCGTATGGAGGACAAGCAGAAGGAGCCGAACCCCTACCAGGCGGGCTTCTTCCAGGTGATCTGCGTGGCCAACTCTTACGATGAAGCGAAGCGGCTCTACGGCAAGCACATTGAATACTTTTACCAGCGCTGCCTGCACGTCTTCCCCGGTTTCGCGGACGCCCCCGGCTACCGCACCAACCGCACGGTCAAGGCGGGCATGAAGTCGATGATGGACCTCGCCGCGGCCCGATCGACGATGTCCTTCGACTTCGATTCGCTGGCCAAGGCGGGTTACATCATCGCCGGCAACCCGGACGATGTGGCCGAGCAGATCGACACGCTGACCACCGACCTGAACATCGGGCAGCTGATGTGCGGCCTACAGATGGGTTCGATGCCGCGGGACGCCGTGTTCTACAACACCAAGCTTTTCCAGGAGAAGGTCGCGCCGAAGCTGCGAAACAAGTTCAGCGAGTTCGAAGACCACTGGGCGCCGAAGCCGATGCCTGCGGCGGACCGGGCAATCCCCAACC
>JBDSJC010000075.1:0-7571 GCA_039917655.1 Tepidiformaceae bacterium | reverse complement strand
GGCGGGGCCGGACGAGCCAGAGACGGCGATCGACGAGTATCACTGGGGCGGCATGGCGGGTACGCACAGCTGGATGGCGCCGCGCGCCGGCATTACGGGCTTTAACCTGACGCAGCGCATGCCCGGTTTCTGGCACCCGTTCAGCCACGACTTCAAGCGATTGGTCTACGAGACGCTGGGCTAACTGGCGCTCGCCCAGCTTTCCCCTACCACTCCTTGCCGATGCCGCCGCGCGCGCCGAAGAAGCCGGCAGGCCAGTTGCGGCCGGTGATCATCGCCTTGTCGATATCCTCGCGAGTGGCGATTCCGGCCTCGACGATCGCGATCGCTTCCCGGCGGGCGGCGCCGAAGATGCGGTTGAGGAGGAAGCCGTAGGTGCCTGGCGCGTCCTTCACCATGGAGACCGCCTTGCCCATCGCTTCGCCCAGTTGCCTGGTGGCGGCGATCGTGTCTTCACTGGTCTGTGGCGTGTAGATTACTTCGCACATCCGCATGGTGGTCACGGGGTTCGAAAAGTGCATGCCCACGAACAGCGGCTTGCGAGATTCCGAAACGTCGCGTGCAACCTCTTCGATGACGAAGCCGGATGTGTTGCTGGCGAAGATCGCGCCGGGTTTCACGACGCCGTCCAGTTCTCTGAAGACCTCCTGTTTGAGATCCAACTTCTCTGGGATCGCCTCGATGATGAAGTCGCACTGGGCCAGGCCCTCAAGCGCTGTCGTAAAGCTGACGCGGGCGATCGCCGCGACGCCGTCATCGAACTTCAGCTTGCCGAGCTCCACGGCGCGTTTGATCCCCCACTTCCCTTCGAACACAGCCTGGCGGGTGGCCTCGATCATCTCTTCGCTGATGTCCCGGATGACTACCTGGTAGCCACCGATGGCCAGTCCCTGGGCGATGCCTCCGCCCATGATCCCGCCTCCGAGCACCCCGACTGTCTTGATCTCGTCGAACTTCATGCGTCTCTCCTCCGGTGTTATTGGGCGATAGTAGCAAAGAGCGGAGAGCGGAGAGTGGAGAGCCGGGAGCCGACGGGCTCAGGGCGAACGAGGGCTACCGCCCTTCGACAGGCTCAGGGTGAACGGATTGGCCACCCGCCTGTGCTCCTCGCTCTCCCCGCCCTTCGACAGGCTCAGGGTGAACGGATGGGCGTCGAATCGCGGGGCGAAACCCTACAATCCACCGCTCAGGTAAGCGCGCACCGGCCACACCCGCCCACGTTCGAGTACCTTAGATAGAATGCCCACCGTGACACCCGCCGCGCGCCGCGCGTACCGCCGCCTCTCTGGCCAGGACGCAGCCTTCCTTTCGTTCGAAGGTGAGGGCCGGCCGATGCACATCGGCGCTGTCGCATTCATCTCCAGCGATGGCTGGCGGGATGCCGCCGGTGTGTTCGATTCTGGCCGCCTTGTGGCAACGCTACTGGAACGCGCGCAGGCCGTGCCGGGGATGGACCAGCGTCTCGACCGTGCGCCCCTCAGCGGCTGGCCGATCTGGGTGCGCGAGCCTAACCTGGACTGGGCCAAGCAGGTCGAACTGCACGAAGCGGTAGCCACCGAAGCAGAAGTGCGCTCGATCGCCGAAGCTGCGATGGCCACCCACCTGGACCGCGCGCGGCCGCTCTGGAAGCTGATCATCGTGCCCGGCGTGGCCGATGGCAGCAGCTTCGCGATCATCTTCCTCGCCCACCATTCGCTCGTCGATGGCATCGCCGGGATGGACCTCATCACGTTGCTCCTGGACCCGCGAGAAGGGCTTGGCGCCCCTCCGCCGCTGAACTTTGGGCCTGCGCGGTCTGACTCGCAGATCAAAGCCGCCGAGATTGCGCGCTGGGTCGAGCTCCCTGCACTGCTGACGCTCAAGGCCGCCCGCCTGGCGACCAACCGGCGACGCTTGCGGCGATTCGTCAGGCGCGGTTTCGCCCTCGTGCGCACCGCCTTCAGGCTCCTCACTCCGGGCCCGAAAACCGGCCTCCGCAGCCGCAACGAAGGCGAGCGCACGGTCGCCTGGTTCAGTGTTGAAGAGCGCCCGCTGCGCCTCGCCCGGCGGCGCCTCGGCGGCAGCCCAAACGACCTTGTGCTCGCGGCCGTCGCGCAGGCGCTCTCGGAGATGGGCAGCCACCACCGGTTCCTGCCGCTCAAACTGCGCGCCGCCGTCCCGGTCTCGTTTCGTACGCGTGCGCAGCGCTACGCCCTCGGCAACCGCATCGGCCTGCTGCTCACCCCACTTGAAATGCGCGACCGCGACCCCGGCCGCACTGTCCGCAGGATTCGCCAGCACACGGCCATCCAGAAGCGCCGCGGAGATGCTGAAGGCTACGAAGTGCTCACCGAACTGACGGCCTGGACGGGGCAGCGGAGCCAAAAACTGCTGCACTGGCTCTCGAGTAACCTCCACTCCTACGGGATCCTCGTGACGAACGTCCCCGGCCCCGCGCGCCCCTACACCCTCGGCGGCGCGGAGCTCAGCGAGATCTACCCGCTGGTGCCGCTCTTCGGCTCGCAATCGGTGAGCGTGGCGGCCGTGCGTTACCGGGGCGCGTTCCGGGTCGGCGTCACCTCATCCTGGGCGGACCGCCAGATGGTCGACGAATTCGCGGGCCGCTTGCAGGCGGCGTTTGCCACTCTGACGCGCGCGACGGCCGCGACTGAGCGCGCGCGCGCTCCACAATCGGCCGGCGAAGCGCTGCCGGGTACGTTCGCCGCAGGCTAACTACGGCGCTCGAGGTTCCGCAATCGAGAGGTTGCGACTCCTACCGTCCAGGTGGGCAGCGAGCCTGCTCCGGGCCGCTGCTCTACGTCCGTTCAAAGAGCCTCGGCCAAATGGTGCGAAGAGGGAGTTCCTGATGGCAATTCGCGACGACTTCGAAACCACTGTCGAGCCGCTCGCGCGGCTTATGAGAGACCACGCCGAGATCCTCGAACTGGTCGAAGCGGCGCGGGAACGGACGGCTGCCGCCCTCGCGGCCGAAGGCGATAGTGCGCTCGCGACGACGGCGTTGGAGCAGATCCGGGACCTCGCGGCCTACCTCGCCGAAGACCTTGCCGTCCACATCGCGAAAGAGGAGGATGTCCTCTTCCCGGCGCTCCGCGGGCTCGCGGTGGAGATCGACCAGGTGGTCGGTGAGATGGTCGAGCAGCACGACGAAGTACGCTTCCGCAAGGCGAACATCGAACGCTCCCTCGCGGCGCTGGACCAGGCGCACGACGAGGTGGAAGCGGCGTCAGCCGGGCTGGCGGCAACGCTCGCGCGGGCTGAGCCGGACGCGCTAACGCCCGCAGACCTCGCGGAACTGCTCGACGGCGTGAAGCGCCTCGAATGGATCCTGCAAGGCCACTTTGGGGATGAGGAAGACGACTTGTTCGTCCCAGCCCTGCAACTTCTTACGACGGAAACGTTTGCCCAACTGGCCGAGTCAGCAAGCGCCCTGGATCTCTAAATCACCGGGACTCGCCCGCATCATCGACACCCACATCCAGCTTCGACACGCTCAGGGAGAACGGTTTGCGCCACTTCTCTCTGTTCCGATGTAGCAGACAGCCACGGGTACGATATAGTGAGTGCCGGACCGGGAGCATGCTCTTCCGAAATCCATTGGAGTAGCATACGTCGTCTCCAGCTCTGCCCCAATCGAAGAACCTCCTGCTCGCGGCTATCGCGCCTGCCGAGTTTGAGCAGTTGCGTCCATTCCTTGAGCCCTACCCGTTGCGCATGCGCGAAACGTTGCAGGAAGCGGGGGAAAGCCCCACCCACGTCTTCTTCCCCACGAGCGGGATCATCTCTGGCCTGACCGTCCTTGAGAACGGGATGATGATCGAATTCGCAACTATCGGGCGGGAAGGCACGACCGGCGTCCCGCTTGTTGTGGGATTGGGCGAATCGAACATCGCCCTCGTGTCCCAGCTCCCGGGTGAGTGCATGCGGATGAGGGCCGCCGATTTCCTTGCGCAACTCGGCGAACGGCTCAGCTTCGCTGCCGTTGTGACGCGCTACTGCGGCGTGATGTTCGCCCTCCTTGCGCAGTCGGCGGCCTGCAACCGCGCCCATCATGTGGACGAACGTTGCGCTCGCTGGCTGCTGATGACCCACGACCAGGCGGGCGGCGACGAGTTTTCGATCACTCAGGAGTTTCTGGCGCAGATGCTCGGTGTCAGCCGGCCGAGCGTCGCCCTCTCCGCTGCTTCGCTCCAGCGCGCCAGCTTTATCAGGTACCACCGAGGCGAAATGACGATCACCGATCGGCTCGGGCTCGAAAAGGCGGCCTGTGAGTGCTACGAGGTGGGGAGAGGGCATTTCGCCCGCCTCGCGGCAATGAACCACTACTAACGCCGAGGGTGTCCGCGCCGCAACCACGCCCAATGCGCGGACACCCGTTTGCATCGGTTTGTTAGTTTTGGACAGACCTCTGTGGTTACCCTGTGCTGGCCTTGCCCCGCCGCAGCCGTTCGAAGCCGTTACATCAGGAGGCCGCGAGTGACAACCCCCGAACCCACGACATCCGCGCCGTCCATCGCTGGCGGCACGGTCGCGGACTGGTCCATGGAGCTCGTCCCACTACAAGACGAGCGGCGTCTCGCCGCCTTGCACAGCTACGAGATCCTTGACACGCCGCCCGAACCCGCCTTCGACGACATCACGCGCATGGCGATGATGATTTGCGGTACGCCAGTAGCCTTAATCAACCTGTTCGACGCCGATCGCCAGTGGTTCAAATCAGTGGCAGGTTTGGGCCTCAGGGAGATGCCCTTTGGGTCGTCCATCTGCGCCCACGCCGTGCAGGAGGGCGCCGTCTTCATCGTCCCCGACCTGAAGCAAGACGAGCGCTTCGCGAACCACCCGCTGGTGACCGATGGCCCGGGCATGCGGTTTTACGCAGGGGCCCCGCTCAGGACGGCCGAAGGCCACACGCTGGGCATGCTTTGCGTGCTGGACCGCGTTGCCGGCCAACTGAGCGGGGCCCAGGCGGAGGCGCTCGATATCCTCGCGCGCCAGGTGATGGTGCTCCTTGAACTGCGCCGCACCGCCCGGCTGACGAATGTCCTGCTCGCCGACGCCGACCGCCTGAACGCTGCCCTGCACCACGCGGCCGCCTCGAAGGACGAGTTGCTGGGCATGATTTCGCACGAGTTGAACTCGCCCCTGGCGGTCATCCTCGGCACCGCCGACGGGTTGAGTAGCGGGCTGATCGAGGGTGAGCAAGAGTGCCGGGAGGCCTACGCCGAGATCGCTACCTCCTCGCGCCGGCTCCGCCGGGTGGTGAGAAACATGCTCGCCCTGGCCCAGCAGAGCGTCGAAAGCGAGGACGTTGAGATGCAACCGCTGTTGCTCCAGCACTCCCTTGATGCCGCGATCGACGAACACCGCCATCTGCACCCCGGCTCCGACGTCGTTCTCCGGCTGGCGAAAGACCTCCCGGTGGTTTGCGGCGAGCCGACCTATCTCGACCAGGTCGTCACCAACCTCCTGAGCAACGCTGCGAAGTATGGCGCGACCGGCAGGCCGATCACCATCTCCGCCGACTCCCGCGGAACGCGGGTGCTGGTCTGCGTCTCGAACGAAGGGCCCGTGTTGGAAGCCGAGAACCTGGAGCGGCTTTTCGAACCCTTCCACCGAGAATCGACAAACCTGCCGCACACACCGGGCGTGGGACTGGGCCTTTCGGTCTGCCGCCGCCTGGCCGAAGCCCAGGGGGGCCGGATCTGGGCGGTGGCCAGGGAAGGCGGCGGGCTGGAAGTGAACTTTACGCTGGCGGCAGTCACCCTCTCCGCCGCCGACTGACCCTTCGACAGGCTCAGGGCGAACGGAGGTTGGGCGAACAGCCGAGTCTCCAGGGGGTACCGCGACCGTCGGTGGTTCGGCAACGCGTGGACCCTCACCCTGGCCCTCTCCCACTGCGGAGGGAGAGGGGAGAATGGCGGTTCGACGATCGCCCTCAACTAACGCCTCTTCTTTAGCGCTGTACTAGCGGTCGATGCACGTTGGCGAGCGGGCATGGCGACCGTGCACGCGCGGCCCTTCGACAAGCTCAGGGTGAACGGAGAACGCGGGCCCCAAGACCACCATGGCCAGTCCGTTCCTCCCAATCCGTTCGTCCTGAGCCTGTCGAAGGATGAACAGCACGCCCACGGCCACCCGGGCGTCCTCAGCTCTCGGCTATCAGCTCTTCGCCTGTCAGCCCTCGTCCGGCAGCTGCATCCCCATGATGTTGTAGCCGCTATCCACATACAGCACTTCGCCCGTGATGCCGTTTGCGCCGTCGCTGCTGAGGAACGCCGCCGTCGCGCCCACGTCGTCGATCGTCACGTTCCTGCGCAGCGGCGCCTGGCTGGCGAACGCCCGCTGGTAATCGCGGAAGCCGCTGATGCCGCTGGCGGCCAACGTCCGGATCGGCCCCGCGCTGATCGCGTTTACGCGGATGCCCTCGGGCCCGAGGTCACTCGCGAGGTAGCGCATCGCCGCCTCCAGCGAGGCCTTGGCGACGCCCATCACGTTGTACTTCGGGACTACCTTTTCGGCGCCGTAGTAGGTCAGCGTGAGGATGCTGCCCCCCTCCGGCATGAGCGGCCGCGCGGCCCGCGCCAGGGCCACCAGGGAGTAGACCGAGATATCGTGCGCCAACGCAAATCCCGCGCGGCTGGTGTCCACGAATCGGCCCGCGAGGTCCTCGCGGTTGGCGTAGGCGATAGCGTGCACAAGGATGTCGATCGTCCCGAACTCGGCCTTCGCCTTCGCAAAGACGTCTTCGATCTGTTCGTCCTTCGTCACATCGCACAGTTCGATAAACGTCGCGCCCACGCTTTCAGCAAGCGGCCGCACGCGCTTCTCGAGTGTCGGCACGCCATACGAGAAGCCGAGCCTCGCCCCCTCGGCGTGGAACGCCTTGGCGATCCCCCACGCGATCGAGTGGTCGTTGGCGACGCCGAAGATGAGAGCGGTTTTCCCGGTAAGTGCACCCATGCGGACAAGCGTAGTGAGCGCGGGGCGATAAGCAAAGCGCAGAGTAGACGATAGCCGAGAGAGACCAGACGGCAGCCGAGTCTCTGCGACCCCGAGATGGGCTGTCAGCGAGCGGTCCCCGGGGTGGGGCCGGTTATCCCCGGCTCCGCCCAGCCAGCAAGCCACCCGCCGGGACCAGGGATGCCTCCGCCGTTCGCGGCCAAAGGCCAGTGACCAAAGCCCAGCAACCAGGCCGGCTGAGGCTATTCGAAGAGCGACCGCCGCCGTTTCGGCCGTTGCCCGTACATCAGCCCGAACTTGCGAATCGCGGCCACCTGGAGCTGCCCCACCACTTCTTCCAGCGAGTCTGTGAGCACCAGCCGGTCGAGGTCTTTCGCCTCGATCGTGTGGTTCGCCACCATGGTGTCGCGGAGGAAGCTGAGCAGCGGCTGCCAGTAGTCCACGCCGACGAGGATGCAGGGGAAATCGCGGATCTTGCCGGTCTGGATGAGGGTGGCGATTTCGAACAGCTCATCGAGGGTGCCGAAACCGCCGGGCATGGCGATGAAGGCGTAAGAATACTTCGCCAGCATCACTTTGCGCACGAAGAAGTAGCGAAACTCGACGAACGTATC
>JBDSJC010000074.1:0-4273 GCA_039917655.1 Tepidiformaceae bacterium | reverse complement strand
TGACCTCGCTCGCTGGATCCGGACCGCGCCAGAAGCCGTGCTGCCCTAAGCCGCAGACCGCCGCGGTGGTTTCGAAGCGGTAAGACTCGGGCGCACCACCGGCTTGCCGCGTCTGCTACCATAAATGAAGTCCCGCATGGTGCGGATAACAGGAGTCCTTTCCCTTTGGCCTTTGCTGATAAGCAGATCGCTTGCCGCGACTGCTCCACAAACTTCGTATTTACTGCTGGCGAGCAGGAGTTCTACGCGAACAAGGGGCTCATGAACGAGCCCACCCGCTGCCAGTCGTGCCGCTCTTCGCGGCGCGCAACCCAGAGCACCCTCGAACAGAATGACGGCTACGTTCGCTACGGCAACTTCGCCAGCTTCGGCGGGAAGACGCCGCGCCAGATGCACCCCGCATCCTGCGCCGATTGCGGCCAGATGACGGAAGTGCCCTTTGTCCCTCGCGGCGAGCGGCCGGTCTACTGCAGCGCCTGCTACAGCAAGATCAAGCCGCGAGAAGTTGAGGCTCAGACCTAGGCACGGCGCCAGACCGGTGGGGTAAGCTGCCAGGGGTGGAGGATCAGTGGACCCACGCTTCGTCCAGCTTTCCCGCATCCTCAAGACCAGGCTCGACACCGAAGCCGCCGCGCAAGCGGCGGTTTCGGCACGCCCCGCGCAATTAGCCGATCAGCTCTTCCTCGAAGCCGCCGCCAGTGACGATGTCACGAGCGCGGACGCCGCCATCGCCTACCTGGCGCTCAGGCTCAACTACTTCGCTACGTTGATTGATACGGCCGCTGCGTCCGCCATCCGGGCCCGGTTCGCGGAGCGCATCGCGGCCTGGTGAGGCTGATGTTGAAGGTTGGCCCGCTGGCTTACGACGGTCACCGCGCGCCCTTGGACAAGATCGGGGCGAACGGTTTGGAGACGGCCTGCGCCCCACACCCCTACAACCCAGCCTCCGCTTCCCCGTTCGTGCTGAGCTTTTCGAAGGATGGACGGCGCGTTGCCTCGGAGCCGGGAGCAGAGCCAGGACACGAAAGGAGCAGCTAACGGCCGACGGCTGACGGACAGGGGCCAGAAGCTACTCACTCCGCCCTAGCACTTTGTCCCGCCGACCGGCACCAGCATCGAGGCCGTCTGCGTTTGGGCGCCGCCCGCGAAGAAGAAGCTGACCGTCACCGTCTGGCAGCCCGCCTGTGTGAACGTAATCACCGGTGCGAACAGGTTGGCGGTCGCCACAGTCCCGTTGCTCGCCGTCCACCTCGGCTGGCCGAACACGGCGCCTCCCGAACTGCTGCCGATGAAACTGGCCGGCGAGCCCACGGACGCTGCACCGGGGCCGCTGATGCTCGCCCGAGGGCCGCTCGGTGTGGCTGTGGGCGCTATGGGGGTGACGGTTGGGCTGGGCGGCACGGCAGTTGAGGCAGGAGTCGCCTCTGGTGGCGGCGTTGCCGTGGCGGTAGCGGCCGGGCGCGACGTTGCCGTCGCTGGATTCGTTGCCACGGCGGCCTGGGATGGCTCCGCGGTCGCAGCCGTGGCTTCAGGGGTTGCGGTAGTAGTCCCCGGAAGCGGCGTGTTCGGCAGGTTGCTGCCAGCTCCCGCGCCCGGTCCGGGACCAGCCGAACGCGTCCCCGCCACCAGGCTGAGTGGCGTTGGGGTGTTCGTCGCGCTTTCCGCCATTGAGGCCAGGGCAGGCGGCGAGTCGTCACCGCCGCGGGCCACGAAGAACGCGCCAGCGAGCAGCGCCAGCCCACCGAGCACCAGTCCGCCGCCAACAGCGGTGAGCGCGCTTCCTCCGCGTGAAGGCTTCGACCGCACTGCCGCCACCTGCACCATCGCGGCGGTGAGGTAGCCGAGGTCTTCGGCGAACGCAGTCACCGCCGCCTCGAACGCTCTTGGCTGCTCGATGTTCGCCGCGTGCCCGGCCTTCTCGAGGTGCACTTCGCGCACAACGCCCGCCGGCATCCGCCCGATGAAGGCCGGCGCCGCCTCGGCGAACGCTATGTCGCGGTCACCGACCACGACCAGGGTGGGCACGGCCAGTTCGCCCAGCCGTTCGAAGCTGTTGACGTCGATGACCAGGCCCTCAGCGGTGCCCGCCAGGCCGTTCGCGTCCGTGGCATCGAAGGCGCGCATCAGTAATTCGCGCGATTCGGGGTCCAGGCGCTTGCTCTGCGCCGGGTAGAGACGTGTCTGGCGCAGAAAGTCGCTCCCTTCGGCGCGCAAACGTAGGGCCATCGCCACCATGCCGGGGCGCGCATCCTCGCGCCATTCGGGCGTGCCAGCGGCCGACATGCTGTTGATCAGGATGAGCCCCGCGAGCCGTTGCGGGGCCTCTAGCGCGAGCCGCAGACAGAGGGCGGCGCCCAGCGAATGGCCACAGAGCAGCACCTTTTCGTGGCCCAGCTCATCGAACAACGCAAGGATTCGCGCCACCGCCGCGTCTGGCGCATACGGCGCGGCGTCCCCTGGTGATTCCGATTCGCCGTGCCCGAGGAGTTCGGCGCTGACCACCTCGAAGCGCTCGTTCAGGGCAGGGACATTCGCAGCGAAGGAGGCCGAACTGGCGGTGAACCCGTGCACCAGCACTATCGGCGGGCCACCCGCGCAGGGGTAGACCGTGTAGCCAATCTGCTCACCTAACTTCCCGAAACGCGGCATCTGTGAACGTTAAGGCGGCCCGGCGATAGACGGTAGAGGAGCCGATAGCCGGGCGCTGCCGGCCGCCAGCCACCAGCCTCCTCTTCTCCGTTCGTCTTGAGCTTGTCGAGGGAGGGACGGGGCGCGACCTTACGAAAGCTCCCTCCGCGCGCGCCTCTTCGACAGGCTCAGAGTGACCGGCTTGGGAATTCTCCGGCGACGGGCCTGGGCCGCGGGCCGCGCCTGCTACCATCTGCCTATGGACATCGAATACGCGCTGATCGCGGACTACGCCGAGATGGTCGGTGGCAAGCTGTACGTGATGGGCGGCGGCTGGGACAACACCACCGCGCCCGAGGTCCCAGCTGGAATCCGCATGGCCGTTGTCGTGGGCGTACGGCTTGGCTGGGAGGAAACGAACACGGCCATCCCCGTGGAGATGACCGTGCACGACGACGATGCCCAGGAGTTGGTGCGGGTGAACGGCGCCGTGCAGGTTGGGCGGCCCACGGAACTCACGCCTGGCGCCACGCAGCTTGCCCAGATCGCGATCAACCTGCAGATCAACCTGCCGACCTTCGGCGGATACCGCGTGCGCGTGGTCGCCGGTGCGGGCGACGTTTCGCGATCGCTGCCCTTCCGCCTCACCCGGCGCGCGGCCACTGGCTAATCGCAGTTCGCTTCGATGCGGGGACCAGGGACACCAACGCACGAAACCTTCAGGCGCGGCTCAGCCCGTCGCGAATCTTTTCGAGCGGCGTGCGGTAAGGCTGCCTGCTTCGGCCCGGCGCGCCCATCGGTACCTGTCCCGCGAGTTCCAGGCGGAGCGCCTCCCTCACCCGCGCAAGGCTGGAGCGCGCCGCGCCGAAGCTGGCGTGGATGCTCTCGAATGAATCGCCGGTGACCAGCCCGGGATCCATCTCCGGTTCGGTGGCCAGCAGCGCCGTCCGGAACTGGTCGAGCGCCGAACGCTCGCGTGCTTCGCGGGCCTCCAGCTGGGCGCGCAGCGCCACGACTTCTGGCGACTCCGCGGCAGCCGGCGTTTGCCCTCCCTCAACTCCGCTGTCCTCGGCGTTGCCGGGCGTTTCGGTCTCGCGATCGGGCTTCACACTGTCCATGTTCATCTCTGCCTCCGTGGTGAATTCGCCCCTACCGTGCCGAGTCGTGCGCGGTAAAGCGAAGGGGCGGATGTCACTCGCCCGCCGGGGAGGTGGGTGGTAGCCTCAGATTCGTCGATGAAGATTCGTACGCTGCTCGCCGTCTCTCTGTTCGCCGCACTTAGCCTGGCCGCCGTCGCCTGTGGTGATGGCCCCGCGAAGCCTCCCGGTGCTGGCACGCCCGCCCCCGGGGCGACCAGGCCCGGCATCCCGGCCGACTTCGGCCCCGCGCCCACCCTCGGCGGCAACGTGAAGACGATCACCCCCGCGCACGCCGCATTGGTCAGCCAGGCATCAACGCGCAGCCCGAACGCTAGGGTCCCGAAGGGGCTCTGCGCAGACGTGACGTTCGATTGACTGCCCGAAAATGGGCTGTGGTTCCGCATTGCGTTCGATGGCAAAGAAGTGACGACCAAGCTCAGCTGGACCGTGGATAACCAGGCGGCCCCGACGAAGGGGAGGACGTGTTACGCCCCGGCAGAGGGGTT
>JBDSJC010000073.1:0-9710 GCA_039917655.1 Tepidiformaceae bacterium | reverse complement strand
AGCTTCGCAATCCGGCCCGCCGTGGCCATCATTCTCGGAAGCGTGGCGGTCATCTCCGCATGTGGCGGCGACGACGCACCAGCAAAGACCGCAACAAGCGCCGCAACGCAACAGGCGGCCGCGACGGCCAACACGTCCGTGGCCGCCAAGGCGGCTTCGGCCGCCGCCACCACCGCGGCCGCCAACGCAACGACCGCCGCGGCCCCCGCTATCGACGGCACGTGGACCGGGACCTGGAAGAGCGGCGCCACATCCGACAACGGGACGGTGAAGATCGACTGGAAACAGTCTGGCCAGCAGTTGGCGGGGACGATCGTGGTAAGCAACACACCGTGCGTGGGCAATGGGACGATCACGGGCACAGTCACCGGCGCGACGATCGCGTTCGGAGCTGTCCAGGGGGCGACCACGATCGCCTACACCGGCACGGTTTCTGGCAAGGCGATCTCAGGGACGTACAAGGCCGACGCTTCTTGCGGGAACGCGACGGGGACGTGGAGCGCGACGAAGTCCTGAGTCCACGGCGAGGCCCCGTTTCTGTATAATCAGGTCCGACAGAGGGAGTTCGCGCATGGCCATCATGACCCCGCCTCGTCCCAGAGGCCGCCAGCCCAAGCCGGCCGGCGTCACGCCAGAAGACCTCCTCAACACGGAGGACGGTGACCGGTTCGAACTGATTGATGGAAAGCTCGTGGAGCGGAACATGGGACAGAAATCTAGCGGCTTGGCCCTGGTAATCAACTCCAGAATCGTTGGCACTGTGCCAAGAAATATCGCTTGGGTAGGCCAGTCGGACACGGGCTTTCGTATCTTTCCTGATCCGTCCATGGTTCGATCGGCGAACGGTTCCTACACGTCGCGCAATCGGCTTCCGGGTGGGGTGCCGTTCGAGGGATACTCCACCGTCGCACCAGAGCTCGTCCTTGAAGTGGTTTCGCCGAACGATAAAGCCGACGATGTTGGTGCGAAGGCACTTCTCTGGCTACGTGCGGGCGTTGCCGTAGTGTGGGTGGTGTACCCGGCGGGTCGGTACGTCCAGGTGTGGCGCGCGACCGGCGAAATTGTCGTCAGGCGTGAGGACGACGTGCTCGACGGCGAAGATGTCATCCCCGGCTTCACCATGCCCGTGGCCGACATCTTTGAGCCGCTCAACCCGCCGTCCTGAATGGCGGCCTACCGGTCCGGCTGGGGGAAGAGGCCGACGAGGTTCTCTTCCTCTGTCGGGAGCGAGCGCTTGATGACGTCGATGTGGTCCAACGCAATTCCGGCGCCGATGGCAACGCATTCGAGCGGGTTGTCGGCGACGTAGCAGGGGACGCCCGTCTCCTGGGTGAGCAGTTCGTCCATGTGGCGGAGGAGCGCGCCGCCGCCCGTGAGCACGATGCCGCGGTCGATAACATCGGCGGCCAGCTCGGGTGGCGTCCGTTCGAGGACGGCGCGGACGGTCTGGACGATTGTGCCGAGGCAGTCCTGGATCGACTGGGCGACTTCGTTACTGGTCAGGGAGATGGTCTTCGGCAGGCCGCTGAGCTGGTCGCGGCCGCGCACCTGGGTGCTCAAGCCCTCGTCGATGGGGATGGCCGAGCCGATCGCGATCTTGATCTCCTCGGCCGTGCGCTCGCCGATGATGAGGTTGTGGCGGCGGCGGACGTAGGCCATGACCGCTTCGTCGATGCGGTCGCCGGCCATGCGGACGGATTCACTGACGACGATGCCGTAGAGGGAGATGACCGCCGCCTCGGTGCGGCCGCCGCCGATGTTCACGATCATGTTGCCTCGGGCGGTGCCGATCGGGATCTGGGCGCCGATGGCGGCGGCCAGGGGCTCGGGGATGAGGTGTGCCGGTTTGCGGCCGCCCGCCTGCTCGCCGGCGTCCCGCACGGCCCGCTGTTCGACGCTCGTGACGCCCGCGGGCACCGTGATCATCAGCTCGGGCCGCACGAGGTTGAACCGTCCGGCAATGAGTCCGATGAAGTAGCGGAGCATCGCCTCGGTAGTCAAATAGTCGGCGATGACGCCGTCGCGCATGGGGCGGACGACGCTTATGGAGCCTGGGGTGCGGCCCTGCATAGCCCGTGCCTCGTTGCCCACGGCTACGATGGCGTTGTCTCGGTTATGTCGTGCGACGACTGATGGTTCGTTGACGACGATGCCGTGGCCCTTGACGTACACAAGGATATTCGCGGTGCCGAGGTCTACCCCGGCCCGTTTCGGTGCGAGGAATTCAAAGGCCATCAGGCGCGCTCCACTCTGGCGCCAAGGGCGCGTAATTTTTCGTCCAGCCGTTCGTACCCGCGGTCGAGGTGGTAGATGTCTTCGATGGTGGTCGTGCCGCGGGCGACCAGTCCGGCGAGCAGCACGGCTGCGCCAGCGCGCACATCGAGCGCGTGGACGCGTGTGCCATCGAGCTTCGTTGGCCCGGTGACGATCGCCTGGGAGCCGAGGCTGCGGATGTCGGCGCCCATCTTCTGTAGTTCGCCCACGTAAAGCATGCGGTTGTCGAAGACGCGTTCGTAGACGCTGGAAACGCCGTGTGCCTGGGTGAGCATGGTCGTCAGCGGCGCCTGTACGTCGGTGGCGATGCCGGGATAGGGGAGCGCCTGGAAGTTCAGCGGGTAGAGGTCGCCTTCGCGCGAAACTTCGATGCAGCGCTCGCCGACGGTCTCGATGGTCGCGCCGGCGAGGCGGAGCTTGGCGATGAGGCCTTCCATCACGTCCACGGGCGCGTCTTCGATGCGGACGTGGCCGCCGGTCATCGCGGCGGCGACGGCGAACGTGCCGGCCTCGATGCGGTCGGGCATGATCGGGTAGTGGGCGCCGTGGAGTTCGGTCACCCCTTCGATTTCGAGCATCTGGGTGCCCACGCCGTCGATCTTCGCGCCCATGGCCTTCAGCAGCCCGGCCAATTCCTGGACCTCGGGCTCCGTGGCCGCATTCACGATCGTCGTCCGTCCGACGGCGAGGACCGCGGCCATCATCACGTTCTGGGTGCCGGAAACCGACGGGTAATCCATGAAGACGCGCGTACCACGCAGGCTCCCGGGGCCGTCCGGCGCTTTGGCCAGCCAGCGGCCGCCGTCGCGCTCCACGATGGCCCCGAGGGCGCGGAAGCCGCCGAGGTGCACCTCGATTGGCCGCTGGCCGATGGAGTCGCCGCCGGGCTCGGCGCAGGCGGCCATGCCCTGGCGGGCGAGGAGCGGCCCCATCACCTGAAAGGATGCGCGGTTTTCGGAGATGAGTTCGGTGGGGGCCTCGACGGTGCTGAGGCCTTTGGCGCAGATGGTCATGCTCACGCCGGGCCGGTAGTCGATGGTGGCGCCGAGGCTGTGGAGCAATTCGGCGATCGAACTCGTGTCGCTGAGGTCGGGGACGTTGGTTAGGACGACCGGCTCGTCGGTGAGGAGGGCGGCGCACATGGCGGCGAGGGCGTGGTTCTTGGCGCCGGACGTGCGGATGGAGCCGCGCAAGATCGCCGGCCCTTGCACGATGTAACGCTCGCCGGTGGTGCGCCTTGAACTCATTCTTAGATCGAGAATAGGGGCTGGCGTACGCTGGGGGAATTACGGGCGCGTTGGGCGCCGCCGGACTCTTTCGGCCACCCTGAGGCGCAGCAGCGAGCGGTGGAGCGAGGCTTGCGCGCGCGTCAGGTCGATGTCGCGGACGTTCTGCTCGCGGTAGCGGCGGAGGCGATCCTCGGCGCGGGCGCGGGCGGCCTCGGCGCGGGCCGCGTCGATCTCTTCGGCCGCTTCGGCGGCGTCAGCGAGGACGGTCACCTGGTCGTTTCGCACTTCCATGAAGCCGCCGGTGACGACGAAGTCCGACTCCTCCGCGCCGCGGCGGAAGGTGAGGGGGCCGGCGTCGAGGGTTGTCATGAGCGCGGCGTGCTTCGGCAGGATGGCCAGTTGGCCCTCGCTGCCGGGCGCGATGAGGACATCCACGCCCCGCTCCACGCGCACGACCCGCTCGGCAGTGATGATTTCGACCGTCAGCGGCATCTCGGCTACGCCTCTGCCAGGGTTCGGCCTTTTTCGACCGCCTGGTCGATTGTGCCGACCATATAGAAGGCCTGCTCAGGCAGCCCGTCGTGGACGCCGTCGAGGATCTCCTTGAAGCCGCGGACGGTTTCGCGCACCGAGACGTACTGGCCGGGGTTGCCGGTGAACTGCTCGGCGACGGTGAACGGCTGGGTGAGGAAGCGCTGAATCTTGCGCGCGCGGGCGACGGTCAGCTTGTCTTCGTCGGAGAGTTCATCGATGCCGAGGATGGCAATGATGTCCTGCAGGTCGCGGTAGCGCTGTAGCACTCCCTGGACGCCGCGAGCAACGTCATAGTGCTCCTGGCCCACAATGCGAGGTTCGAGCGCGCGCGAGAACGAGGTGAGCGGGTCCATCGCCGGGAAGAGCGCCTGTTCGGCGAGGGCACGCTCAAGCGCCACGACAGAGTCGAGGTGGCCGAAGGTGGTCGCAACGCCGGGGTCAGTGTAGTCGTCGGCGGGAACGTAGATCGCCTGGAAGGAGGTGATTGACCCCTTCTTGGTGGAGGTGATGCGCTCTTCAAGGTCGCCCATCTCCGTTGCCAGCGTCGGCTGGTAGCCTACGGCAGACGGCATGCGGCCGAGGAGCGCCGAGACTTCCATGCCGGCGAGCGTATAGCGGTAGATGTTGTCCACGAAGAAGAGCACGTCGCGGCCCTCTTCGTCGCGGAAGTATTCCGCCATGGTGAGGCCCGAGAGGGCGACGCGGAGGCGCACGCCGGGGGGCTCGTTCATCTGGCCGAAGACCATGGCCATCTTGGGGAGCACGCCCGAATCGCGCATTTCGTGCCAGAGGTCGTTCCCTTCGCGGGAACGTTCGCCGACACCGGCGAAGACCGAGTAGCCGCCGTGCTCCCGTGCGATGTTGGAGATCAGCTCCTGGATGACGACGGTTTTGCCGACGCCCGCGCCGCCGTAGAGGCCGACCTTACCGCCCCGGACGAGAGGGGCGATGAGGTCGATGACCTTGATGCCCGTTTCGAGGACGGAAGGGGTGGTCTCCTGGTCTTCGAAGGCCGGCGGGTTGCGGTGAATGCCCCAGCGTGGGCCGCCTTCGGCTGGCGGAAGATTGTCAATCGGGTTGCCGAGCACGTTGAACATGCGGCCCAACGATTGCTCGCCAACCGGCACAGCGATAGCAGCGCCGGTATCGATGGCGCGCGTATCGCGGCGCAGGCCGTCGGTGGAGTCCATCGCGAGGCAGCGAACCCAGTTGTTGCCGAGGTGCTGCTGCACTTCGGTGACCAGGATGGCGCCATCGTCCAACATGACGTTTACGGCGTTGTTAATGGCCGGAAGGTGGTCCGGCGGGAACTCGATATCGAGCACGGTGCCGATAATCTGGACGACTCGTCCTTCAGCGGGGGCGGCTACTGCCATGAAAAGACCTCCAACGGTGGCGCCGGGTTAGGCCCGGCTTTTGGAACCGAACGCTTTGAGGCGCTCGGCCATATCCGGGCTTGCGCCCGGGCTTGTTCGACGTTCGAAGGCCAACGCATCGGCGAGCGTGTAGTGCTGGCCTTCGTTCACGAGCCGCTTGTCGGCCCGCAGTGTGTGCCATGAGTTGGCGACGATGCTCGCGGCGAGCGCGTTCGTCGTTGATTCGAGGTCATCGTCGGCGACGCAGGAGTTAGCGAGGCCAAGGGTGAGAGCCTCGGCGCCGGTGACCGGCGTTCCTGAAAACATCATCTGCTTGGCGCGCAGAGGGCCGATCCGGCGAGGGAGGCGTTGGCTCATGCCCCACGTTGGGGTCATGCCCCAGCGGCCGTGGGTGTCAGCGAAGCGGGCCGATTCAGCGGCGACGAGGAGGTCACAGGCGAGCACCAGTTCGAGAGCGCCGGTGTAGCAATGGCCGGCCACGGAGGCGATGACCGGCTGCGGGAGCGCTTCGATTGCTTCCAGCGTCTCTGCCTGGTGGTGGGCAGAGGGAGCGCGTTCGCCCGCCTGGATCGCCTTGATATCGTTTCCCGCGGAGAACGACTTGCCCGCCCCCCGCAAGATCACGCAGCCTACTGACTCCGCCTCGTTGGCAAGGGCGTCGATGTGGGCGCGAAGCTCGACGAACAAGTTTGGGCTGAGCGCGTTCAGTTGGGCTGGACGGTTGAGCGTCAGCGTGGCCACGCCGTCCTGGTCGCTGCGGAGGACGAGGTCTGTCATACGGCGACTCCCATGATCTCTTCGAGCCGGATCTGTGCGAGGCTTTCGAACTCTCGCTGTGGATCGGGCAGCACCAGGCCGCTCGTGTACTCCGTCCGCACGGCCCAACACTCCATCCCCGCAGCCTTCGCCGACAGAATGCCGGCGGGAGCGTCCTCGATTGCGAGGCAGTCGCGTGGGTTGACGCTCAACCGCGCAGCTGCCAGCAGATAGATGTCTGGGGCGGGCTTGCCGTTGTCTACATCCGTGCCAGTGGTGATGTCGTCGAACGCGTCTTCCAGCCCGATGCGCGCCAGGCAAACTTCGACCCATGGCAGAATCGACGAAGAGGCGACGCCGATCCGCATTCCGGCCGAACGCAGTCCTCGCACCAGGTCTACGGCGCCGGGCAGAGGTTCGCTTTGCGTGCGATAGCTTTCGAGGATCATCGCGCGATACATCTCTGAATAGTGCTCGCGGGGCTGAGTCAGTCCAAAGTCGCGGATCATATCGGCCCAGCCGGTCTTCGTGCCCATATAAGGTTTGTAGTCGTCCAGGGAGATCGCCTTGTCCTCGGTGGCGAGGAGCGTGTTGACCGCCTGGAAATGCAGCGGCTCGCCGTCTACAAGGACGCCGTCCATGTCAAAGATGACTGCCGCAAACGGTGCCAGGGCTATCCCTCCAGAGCGGCTGCGCCGCCAACGATATCGAGGAGCTCATTGGTGATCTGCTCCTGGCGCGCCTTGTTGTAGGTAAGCGTCAGTTCGCGGGTGATGTCGCGCGCGCTGTCGGTGGCGTTCTTCATGGCCACCATCTGCGCCGATTGGAAGCTGGCGGCGTTTTGCAGGATCGCTTCGTAGATCTGCATTTCAATGTACCGCGGGAGGAGGCGCTCCAGCACCACCTTGGGCGACGGCTCGAAGATGTAGTCCTCTTTGAAGCCTTCGCCCGGCTCATCCGTGGCCGGAGGTTCGATCGGGAGGAGCTGGCGGATCGTCGGGCGCTGGTTCGCGGTCGAAACCAACTCGGGGTAGCTGATGTAGACGCGGTCGATTGTGCCGTTCAGGTAGTCATCGATGATGACCCGCGAGATACCAAAGGTGTCGCTTTGCGTCGGATAGTCACCGAAATCCGTGAACTCCGCCACCACGTGGGCGTGGGCGCGAATGAAGAAATCACGGCCCTTCTTGCCAACTGCGACAACGGAGACGGGCTCGTGCTGCATGGCGACGAACGTGCCGGCGCTGCGGTTCATGTTCGAGTTGAGGCCGCCGCAGAGTCCGCGGTCTGGCGTGATGTGGAGCATGGCCACATTCTTTACGGGACGCGAAACGAGCAACGGGTGGGCGGCGCCTTCGTCTCCACTGTCCATCGAGGCCAGTCCGGCGAGGACCACGCGAAGCTTCTCTGCGTAGGGGCGCGCCTGGAGGGCACGGTCCTGCGCGCGGCGCATCTTCGAAGCGGCAACGAGTTGCAGCGCGTTGGTGATCTTCGCGGTGTTCTTGACGCTCGAAATGCGGCGTTTGAGCTGGCGGATCGTTGGCATTGGCTTCTTCCCGGTCCGTCGGTTGTGGCGTGCGCCTCGGCGGCGCGGCTGCTGCGATGAGTGTGGCAGGCGATGCTCAAGCACCGCCCGGATGGAGGCCCTAGTAGGGAACCGTGGTCTTGAAGGTGTTGATTGCACTTGTCAGCTTCTCGCTGAACTCGGGGGTCATCACAGGGTTATTGGTCACTTCGGCGAGCAGTTCCGGGTGGTTGCTGGCCAGAAACTTGCGCAGTCCTGCTTCGAAGTCGCGCACCTTGGCGACCGGCACGTCATCGAGAAGGCCCTGCGTGAGGGAGAAGATAACGGCCGTCTCTTCGGCAAGACTGAGTGGCTGGAACTGGCCCTGCTTGAGTACTTCCGTGGCGCGCTGGCCGCGTTCGAGCTGACGGCGAGTGGCGGCGTCCAGGTCGCTGGTACCGAACTGGGCGAAGGCCTGTAGTTCGCGGAACTGCGCCATGTCGCCCTTCAGTCCACCGGACACGCTCTTCATCGCCTTGGTTTGTGCGGCCGAGCCAACGCGGCTCACCGAAAGCCCAACGTTGATGGCCGGACGGATGCCGGCGTTGAAGAGGTCGGATTCAAGGTAGATCTGGCCGTCGGTAATCGAGATGACGTTTGTGGGGATGTAGGCTGACACGTCGTTGGCCTGCGTCTCGATAATTGGAAGCGCGGAGAGCGAACCGCCAGCCTCGAGCTTGGCCGCGCGTTCGAGCAGACGGCTGTGCAGGTAGAAGACGTCGCCGGGGTAGGCTTCGCGACCGGGAGGACGGCGCAGGAGGAGCGAGATTTCGCGGTAGGCCCAGGCGTGCTTGCTCAGGTCGTCGTAGACGATGAGGGCGTCGCGGCCGCTCTCCATGATCTCTTCGCCCATGGTGCAGCCCGCGTAAGGCGCCAGGTACTGGAGCGCCGCGGCGTCCGAAGCGTTGGCGGCGACCACGATCGTGTGGTCCATTGCCCCGGCTTCTTCGAGCAGTCCGACAACTTGCGCCACCTTGCCGGCCTTCTGACCGATGGCGACGTAGATGCAGATCAGGTCGCCGCCCTTCTGGTTGATGATCGTATCAATGGCAATGGCGCTCTTGCCAGTCGAACGGTCGCCAATGATCAGCTCGCGCTGGCCACGGCCCACGGGGAACATGGCATCAATTGTTTTGATGCCGGTCTGTACCGGCTCGTTCACGCTTTTACGAAGGGTGACGCCGGGGGCGATGCGCTCGATCGGGCGGGTCTTCGTTGTGTTGATCGGTCCCTTGCCGTCGATTGGGTTGCCCAGGGGGTCCACCACGCGGCCGATGAGTGCGTCACCAACGGGGACTTCGATAACGCGGCCCGTAGCGCGTACCTCGTCGCCCTCTTTGATGTTCTCGTAGTCGCCGAGGATAACGGCCGAGACCGATTCCTCTTCGAGGTTGAGAGCAATCCCCATGCTGCCGTTCGAAAACTCGAGCAGCTCGGAGTACATGGCGCCGGAAAGGCCGTGGACGCGAGCCACGCCGTCCCCGGCTTGCATGACCGCACCAACGTCTGTCGCGACGATACTGGTGCCGAAGCCCTCGATCTGCTCACGCAGGATGGAGGCGATCTCCTCAGCGCGTACTGCCATAGTGGCCCTCTTTCTCTAGTTCAGTAACCACGTGCGTCTCAGCGCACGCCTTGGACAAGTTCGCGCCGGAGCCGCTTGAGGCGAGACCGGATGCTGCCATCGACCAACTTGTCGCCCACGCGCACCACCACGCCGCCAATGATCGCGGGGTCCACCTGGGCGATGGCGCGAACACGCTTGCCGAGGCTGGTGCTGAGCTGCTGCTCGATGCTTGCAAGTTGCTCTGGCGAAAGCGTCACCGCGGTGGTGACGCTCGCATGGGCGATGCCTTCATGCTCGTCGGCCAGCCGATCGAACGCTTCAGCGACAGCACGGGCCTCCGGCGATCGGCCCTTGGCGACGAGCAGCTTCGCCAGGTTCAAGGCCTGCGGCGAGACATCGAGCATCCGCTC
>JBDSJC010000072.1:0-5920 GCA_039917655.1 Tepidiformaceae bacterium | reverse complement strand
CATCCTTCCGTTCCAGGCATTTTTCGACCGATCCCGAGAGCCGCGGCTCTGCCTCGGCTGGGACCAAAAAGGCAGAGGCGCTTCCGGGGAGCAGATAGGCGAACACCCGGCCGATGCGACCGTAAGTTATCTCCACGCGGTACGCTGCCTCATCCGCGGGACGACCGGGCCACGAGAGGCATAGCCGGCCATTCCCGGCGGTTGTTCTTTGGAGCCTCCCCGCTCGTCCGGCTCCCGGGGGGCAATCTGTCAGCGAATCCCCCGGGCTACAGGCCAAGAGTACAACTGCCGACGGAGTCTGGTTGGATGGAGTGACAAGGCTGAGTTCGAGCGAAAAGCGCTGATCCGTCGCGCAGCCTCGGGGGGGCCATACGGGGATTCGTCCGGACTGACCACGTACCGGTTCTCGCCCGGCGTCATTGCTTGGGTTGAAGCGTCGCGCTTGCTTGGCCTCACCACGTTATAGTCGCCGTCGCGAGCTTGCAGACCAAACATACCGGGTTGGATAGTTCGGCGGCGAACCTCCGCTCGTCGTCGAAGAACCGGGCTGAGGTGCACGGGACCGGGGCGCTCACGGTCGCCTCCGCCGGGGGTAGGACCGAAAAGGTTGCAGGGGCAACCGATGGTGGCGGTTCTGCGACCGTCTGCGCAGGGGCGCGCGAACCGCCCCCGCAAGCGGGCACGATTGCAATGAAGGCGGCTAAGAGCCAGGCCCTACTTCTTGGAGCCATCAACTTCTGGCGGCGGCCCGTTTGGATATTTCCCGCCGGTCGGGTCAATACCAAGACGCACCACCATCGCTGAGCGGAGTTGGTCCGGTGATTCCAAAACCGCTCGACCACGCTCCAACCCTCCGCTGCTTTGCATTGGCCCACGTCCGGTCTGCCTTGTCAATGATCCGACAAGATTGTGTTGGGGATCGTGGGTGGGCGGGGCGCTCGCATGTTCGCCTTACCTGGCGTCCACGATCCTGAAATTGCCTCTTGACGAGCCCCGCGAGGATCCGTAGTGTGTTTGTTAAGGAAGGAGGTGATGCGCATGGACGATCACAGTAGTAGTTCAGGCCGGACATCAGTGCGGGGGGTGACCTCCTCCTAGGACTCCGGTCTTAGCTACGCACTTTGGGGCCCCGCATACTCGCGGGGCCCTTTTCTTTGTCCCCCGGGAGGAGCCGACCGCTGACTGAGTTCGACCCCGCAGCATTCCAGGGGGCGCTTTCCACGGCCTCTATTGGGCGATTCCTGGTGTTTCGGGAGGTCGTCGATTCGACGATGGTGTTAGCGCGCCGCGAAGCGGATGAAGGGGCGCCCCATGGGACGTTCGTCCTTGCGGAGGAGCAGACTGCGGGCAGAGGCCGGAAGGGCCGGTCGTTTCACAGCCCGCGCGGGGAGAATCTGTACCTGACGCTGATCCTTCGCTGCGCGCTCGATGAACACAGACGGCTGCCACTGGTGGTGCCGCTGGCTGTGTGGCGAGCGGTAGTGGGCGAGGGCGTGGACGCAGCGATTAAGTGGCCGAACGACATCTGGGCGGGCGGCCGAAAGCTTTCGGGAATGTTGATCGACGCCGAGCTGTCGTCCGCTGGCGGGGTGGCGATGGTGGGCATTGGGATCAACGTGAATGGGGACCCCACGACTATTCCGGAGATCGCCGAGATCGCCACGAGCGTGCGCGCCGAACTCGGGCGACCAGTCAGTCGCGAGGCGCTGCTGGCGGCGCTCTGCAACGAGTTGGAGGCGGTTTTACAGCTACCGCCAGCGGCACTGGTCGAGGAATACCGATCAGCGAGCATTGTCATCGGCCGGGATGTCGTGGTGACCCCGGCCTCGGGTGAATCGTACGGGGCGCTGGCTGAGAGCGTGGCGGAGGACGGCTCGCTGGTGGTGGTTGATGCGGCCGGAAAACGCGAAATGCTCAATGCCGCGGAGGTCACGCTGCGCCCCGCCAGCGGCGCTTCGCGGCGGTGACGAGCGTGGCAGTATCATGGCGGGCATGGGAAGACTGAGTGTTCGCGGGCCGGGAGCGGCCACTACTCGCCACGGCGTAGCCCGCTAGTGCCACCGATAACCTTGCACATGGTACTTGCGCGAGAGATCGCCTCGAGCCTGAATACGGGACTAGCGCCGCCGACGTCGGGCCACTATTTGCTTGGCGCGACCACCCCCGATATTCGCGTATTGACTCGCCAGGACCGCTTCAGTACGCACTTCTTCGACCTCAACGGGCCTGACCACCAGGACTCGGTCGCTGGTTTCCTGGCAGCGAATGCGCGGTTGTCGGCGCCGGAAAAACTCAACCCCGAGACGCGCGCCTGGGTGGCCGGCTACATCAGTCACCTCGTGATGGACGAGCAGTACATCACTGGGGTCTACCGGAAGTTTTTCGCCAAGCATGACGCGCTCGGCGGGACGATGCGCGCGAACGTGATGGACCGGCTGCTGCAATTCCACCTGGATCGGCAGTATGGCAACGATGCCGGCCTGAAGGCGAAGCTCTGCGACGCGTTGAGCTGCACGGTGGAAGGGATCGACGCGGGGTTCGTGGATGGCGAGACCCTCGAACGCTGGCGGCAAGTGAGCTACGACGTGGCGGCTCGCGACATGGACTGGGAGCGGATGCGCACAATGATTTCGAACCATCTGCGGCTTGGCGGTCTGGAAGAGGGCGAAACGCTCGGTTCGTTCCTCGATTCGCTACCGGACCTGCTGAATGAGACAATCGCGCACATCACGAGTTCAGAAATCGACACTTTCGTGCAGCGGGCCACGGCTGCGGCGCGCGTAGCCGTAGGGAGGTACCTGGGATGCGGATAATCCGCAATGCCGAAGAGGGCCGGAAGTTGCTCCTCGAAAGAAAGCCGCTGGAGACCGAAGAGTTGCCCATGGCCATCCGGGAGACAACTTTCCGGACGTTCGGCGCAGAGCTTTCGCCCGAAGAAGTGGTGCGCCGCATCATCCGCGACGTGCGCGAAGACGGCGACAACGGGGTGCAGTTCTACAACTCCCGGCTGGACGGCGGTCACTCGGATTCGCTCCGCGTCACGCCGGAGGAGATGCGGGCGGCATACGGCTCGGTGAGCGCGGAATTGGTGGAAGCGTTGAAGTTCGCGGCGGACCGGGTGCGACGCTATCACGAGCAACAGCTGCGCGGCGCGTCGTTCGATTTCAATCAGAACGGCCTTGGTCAGATGACGCGCGCGATCCAACGGATCGGCGTCTACGTGCCGGGGACCGTTGCGCCATTGCCGAGCACGGTGTTGATGTGCGCGGTACCGGCGCGCGTGGCGGGCTGTGACGAAGTGTACATAACGAGTCCGGTGTTGCCGGATGGCACGGTGCCGCCGTCGAAGCTCGTCGCCGCCGACATCGCCGGCGTGGACGCAGTCTTCAAGGCGGGCGGCGCCCAGGGCATCGCCGCCTTCGCTTATGGCACAGAGACCATCCCGAAGGTCGATAAGATCTGTGGGCCAGGCGGCCTCTTCGTCACCATCGCCAAGAAGCAGGTATTCGGCGACGTTGGGATCGATTCGATCTACGGGCCGACCGAGACGGTGGTCATCGCGGACGAGAGCGCGGATCCGGAAATGGTTGCCTCGGACCTGCTCGCCCAAGCCGAGCATGACCCGCTCGCGAGCCCGATCCTGCTGACGCCCTCGCACTACCTGGCGGAAGAGGTTTCGAAGGCGATCGACCGGCAGTTGAAGGACCTGGAGCGGGCGAAGATCGCGCGCGCCGCGCTCGATAACCGCGGCGGCTGCATCCTGGTGAACGACATCGACCACGCGATTGAACTCGCGAACGGCTACGCGCCCGAGCACCTCTGTCTGTTGGTGGAGAATCCGATGGCCTACGCAAGCAAAGTGCGGAACGCCGGAGGTCTGTTTCTCGGCGAGTCCTCACCCGAAGCGATCGGCGACTACACGGCGGGGCCGAGTCACACGATGCCCACCGGAGGCAGCGCGCGCTGGAGTTCGCCGTTGAGCGTGAGCGATTTTCTCAAGATCACGAGCGTGGTGAACATCCCGGCGGAGATTACCGAGGAGCTTGCGCGGGCGGCGAGCATCATCGCGCGGGCCGAAGGCTTGACCGGACACGCGCACGCGGTCGAGCGGCGGATCCAGGGCCGCTAGCCGTGGACGCTCGCCGCTACTTTCGCCCGGACTTCGACGAACTCGAAGCGTATACGCCCGTGAAGCCGCTCGATGTGCTGGCTGCCGAGATCGGACTGCCCGTTGGCGAGCTGGTGAAACTCGACGCCAACGAGAACCTGTATGGGGCACATCCAGCGGTGCGTGCGGCGGCGAATTCGGCCGATTTGCACATCTACCCGGATCCCGGCCAGGACGCACTGCGAGGCGCCATCGCAGAGTACGTTGGCGTGGAAGCGAGTCAGGTTGTCGCCGGCTCGGGTGCGGACGACCTGATCGACATCCTGCTGCGCCTCGTGCGCCCGGCGGTGGCGGTAACTGCCTCGCCGACGTTTGGGATGTACAGCTTTCTTTCGAAGGTAAACGGGACGAGGTTCGTCGAGGTCCCGAGGGGGCCACGCTTCGAAATCGATGTTCAGGCGATCGGGCGGACAGTGGGGAAGGGAGCGCGATTGATCTTTCTCGCCTCGCCAAACAATCCCACGGGCAACTGTCTGGCGCTCGGCGAAGTTGAGGCGCTTTGCGAGATGGATGCGCTGGTGGTCGTAGACGAGGCCTACGTGGAGTTCGGCGGGACATCGGTTATCCCGGCAATCCAGCGCTTCCCCAACCTGGTGGTGCTGCGGACATTCAGCAAGTGGGCGGGACTAGCGGGCATGCGCGTGGGTTATGCAGTGAGCGAGCCGGGAATCGCGGCGGCGATGATGATGATCAAACAGCCGTACAACGTAAGCGTTCCGGGCGACCTGGCCGCGCAGGCGGCGCTGCGCAACCGCGGCGAGATACTCGAGACTGTGAGCTGCATCGTGGCTGAACGGGAGCGGATGGCGCACGAAGTTGGGAAGCTGGGCTGGCTGACACCATTGCCGTCGGAGTCCAATTTTGTGCTTTTTGCCGTGGACCGCGAGCATTCCGCGGCCAAGATACGGTCTGAGTTGCGGTCACGCGGCGTGCTGATTCGTTACTACGACCGGCCGGACCTCGCGAACTACATCCGTATCAGCGCCGGGCGCCCGGAAGACACTGACCGGCTGCTCGCGGCACTGCGCGAGGTTGAGCAAGCCACCAGGGAGGAATCATGACCCCAAGAATCGCCACCGTTTCGCGCAAGACCGCCGAAACGAGCATCGAGATCGTCCTGAACCTCGATGGGTCGGGGAAGTTCGTGACGGAGACCGGTATCGGGTTTTTCGACCACATGCTGAGCCACATCGCGAAGCACGGCGTGTTCGACCTTGAGGTGCGCGGAGTTGGCGACCTGCACATTGACCAGCACCACACCGTTGAGGATTGCGGCATTGCCCTGGGCGAAGCTTTCGCGCAGGCCCTGGGGGACAAGGCCGGGCTGGTCCGGGCTGGCTCGGCCTACATGCCCCTGGACGAGGCGCTGGCCTTCGCCACGGTCGACCTCAGCGGTCGCCCGTACGCAGCGTTGGACCTCAAACTGCTCGGCAGGGAGATCGGCGGCATGCCGCCGGACCTGTTCGACCATTTCCTGGAGTCGTTGGCGTTCGCGATGAAGATGAACTTGCACGTGAAGACGCTTGCGGGTGTCAACGACCACCACAAGGTGGAGGCTTGCTTCAAGGCGATGGCGCGAGCCCTGGATGCCGCGGTGCAGGTGGATCCACGTCGCGGCGGCGACGTCCCAAGCACGAAGGGCACAATCTAAGGTCTGCACGCCGTGCGTTTGACACGTTCGGCATCCGCGCGACAGGATTCGGGCAGTGGAATCGCAACTCTCAAAATTTCTCTCTGACCGGCTGAGAAGCG
>JBDSJC010000071.1:0-20324 GCA_039917655.1 Tepidiformaceae bacterium | reverse complement strand
GTGTACGGCTTGCCGCTGAGATCGAAGATCCCGGCCGCCCTTGGAGTTGCAGAGGGCGGCGCCTTGAGCAGCATGATGAACGCCGGTGGCACTCCGTAGGCCTCCAGGTGGGCGCGCGCCGCCTTCGCGTCAACGTCCTTGCCGGCGGAGTATGCAATGGCGATCACCGGCTGCTCATCGCGCAGCTTTGGGTCCGCAAAAAAGCGGTCGATGATGGCGTACACTTCGTCCTTGTTCGGCAGCAGGATTAGCTGCCCGTCCTCGGCGATGCCCGGGTAGGTCGCCGGACCGAGCGTGAAGGTCTCGATCGCATCGAGGTTGAGTTGGCGCGCGAGCAGCGCGAAGCCGGGGATCAGTGCGTTGTCTATGTCCGTGCGCAGGGCCTGGCGGTAGGCGTCCCAGAGCTCGGGGATCTTCGCGAAGTAGCCGAAACTGACTGAGCGGCCCGCGACCGCCTTGATCACCAGATGCTGTCGCTCGATCCGCTTCAGGTCGCCATCCACGCGGACGCGCGAATAGCCCAGCGCCTGCTGACCCATCCATGTGCTGCAGCCCCGACGAGATCGTGTTGTTCCTGTACATATCAGGCGTGTCCGTGCCGAAATCGGAGACTTCGACCGGCACATCGACATCGATCCCGCCGATCGCGTCGATCAGCTGCACGAAGCCGACCCAATCGATCACCACGTAGTGGTCGATGGTGATGTTGAAGTCGTGTTGCACGGCGGCTATTGCCGCGGCGGCTCCCCCACCGGGGTACTTGTAGAACTGGCCGTAGGAGTAGGCGGCGTTGATCTTCGCCTGCGCCCAATCGCCTGGCTTGTTTCCGTAGGGGATCTCCGACCATAGGTCGCGCGGAATCGCCAGCATTTGCAGGCGGCCCTCCGCCTTGTCGATCGATGCGATGAACATCGTGTCGCTGCGCGAAGGCGTGTCTTCCGGCTCGCCGGGTCGCCGATCCAGCCCAAGGACGAGGATGTTCAGCCGCGACGCAGGCGTCCACGGCTTGGCTACGGCGGAAGCCACGCCCGGTAGTGAGACGTCGATGCCAACGTGAGTACCAGGGACGAAGACCGGGACAGAGGGCAGCACGAGTTCGTTGCCCGGGAACAGTTCCCCATCAATGCGCTGGTAGAGCACCAGCGAGGCATAGACCGCGCCGAAGCCACAGCCCAATAATGACCGCCACCGCAGCGCCGCGCCGCGCCGTGACAGGATCGCCCGAAACATGTGGGTTTTCGTCCTCTGGCCAACCCTATTGGCGGCTCTCTAAAGGGTCAAGGAAAGGAGTAAAGGCGTCATGCCGGAACTGAAATTGTTGGTACGAGGGGGTACCGCGGTGTTGCCCGGCGGGCTGCGGCGGGTGGACGTGCTGATCGCGGGATCGCGGATCGTGGAGGTGGGCGAATCCCTCTCAACGGACGCCACGCAAGTATTCGATGCCACCGGCATGACCGTGGGGCCGGGGTTCATCGATGTGCACGTCCATGGCGGCGGCGGGCATTCGTTCTTCACGCGGGATGCTTCCAGGGTGGAGGCCTACTGCGATTGGGCGCCCCGCAACGGGGTCACCTCGTTCCTCGTGAGCACCGTCGGGCGGGACGCCGAAGACACGCGCGCCATCTTCAGCGCCCTCCGGCCGGTGATCGGCCGTGCTTCCGGAGCCGAGCCGCTCGGGTTCCACATGGAGGGGCCGTTCATAAACCCCGTGCGCATGGGGGCATTCCCTCCGGGAATGTTGCGAAACCCCGTACCCGGTGAGTTCGAAAGCTTCCAGGGGGCCGCTGGCGGGCACATCCGCCAGGTGACGCTCGCACCGGAACTGCCGGGCGCCATCGACCTGATTCACGCGGTGCGCCAATCGGGCGCCATCCCGGCGATGGGTCACACCGATGCCACCGTCGTCGAGGCCCGGCGCGGCTTCGAAGCCGGCATCCGGCACGTCACACACCTCTTCAATGCGATGCGGCCGATCCATCACCGCGAAGGCGGTCCGATTGTCGCCGTGCTGTTTGAAGAGATGCTCACTTGCGAACTGATCTGCGATGGCGCCCACGTTGACCCCGAAGTCTTGCGCCTCGCGTTCCGGTTCCTTGGGCCTGAGCGCACAGTTGTGGTGACCGACAACCTCCACATCGCCGGTACAGACGTGAGCGGCGGCCAATTTGCGGGCCAAAACGTCTCGGTCAGCGGGGCCATTGCGCAGCGAGACGACGGCACGATCGTAGGCAGCGTTGCAACAATGGATCAGCACTTCCGCAACGTCATCCAGTACCTGGAGGTGGACCTGCCAAGCGCCTTCCGGATGTGCTCGGGCAACCCTGCACGGATCGCCGAAGCCGCCCGCAAGGGGCACATCGAACCGGGCATGGACGCGGACCTCGTGATTCTGGACGCCGGCCTGCAGGTCTCGGCGACGATCTGCCGGGGGGTGGTGGCCTGGTGGCGTGGGCAACCCTGAACCAGGGCCGCGGTGGACAAAGAGAATCGCCATAAAGGCAGGCTTCGCGTCAATGGCGAGCGCCGCGGGTCGGCGGCTCCGCCGTAGCCGGCCGCGTATCCTTCACTCTCCAAACTGCCCGCCACGCCCCCGCTATCGCCCCACTCGAACTAATCGCTCCGCCGCCGCCGCGTCCAGCACCACCGAACAGTGCGGGTGCTCCTGGAGGAAGCTGGCGGGGCAGTCCGCGGATACCAGTCCTTCGAGCGCGCGGGCCACGACATCCGCCTTCAGTGCCCCGTTTGCGAGAAGCAGCACCCGCCGTGCCGCCAGGATCTCGGCCAGCCCGAGCGTTAGGCCGTGCGTCGGGACGGTCTCTCCGAAGCAGGCGGCGGCGCTGGCGCGTGTCTGCGCGGTGAGTTCGGTGAACATCGCCTGCCGGTCCCTGGGTGTGCCGGGTTCGTTGAAGGCGAGATGGCCGTTGATGCCAACGCCGAGGATCGCCAGGTCCAGGCCGCCCGCCCCGGCGAGCCTCTCGGCGAAGCTGTCCGCCTCGGCGCTGAGGTCGGCGGCCGTGGGATCAAACTGTTGGACGAGTTTGCTCCCCGAAATGTGGTCCCAGTACCGCCCGAAGAAGGCGCGGTTTGCACACGGGTGGTTCGGGTTTCCGACGGCGTACTCGTCGATGGCGAACGGCGGCCGGAATCGGGCTAGCGTTATCTCCCCACTAAGCGCGCGCTGGGCCAGCGATTCGTAGAGCGGGATCGATGTGTTGCCGGTGGCCAATCCCAGCACCGGGCCCTCGAATTCGCTGGCCAGATTGAGCAGTTCCCGGCAGGCGGCGGCGCCGAACGTTTCGGCTGTCGTCACGGTGAGCCGCGGGGCCATCAACTCGCCCCCGATTCGGCGAAGATGGTGCGCAGCGTGCGGATCGCCTCTGGGATGCGCGGCCCGTACCACCAGAGCAGTTTGCCATCGAGCAGCCGCACCGGCGCTACGCGTTCGAACTCAAGCGCGTGTGCTGCGGCGAACGGGAACGGCTCGTCGGGCAAGAGGATCAGTTCCGGCTGAAACCCCGCGAGTTCCCCCAATGATAGCTGCGGATAGCGTGGTTGGCCGCCGAGGACGTTGGTGGCGCCAGCCCGTTGGAGCAGGTCGTGACCATAACTCTCGCTGCCCAGGCCCATCAGCGGGTTCCACCAGACGGCCGCGAAGACGCGTTTCGGCGGCGCGGCCGAAGGCTCAACGAGCGCCGTCTCGATCGCCTCGGCGAGGCCCGCGGCCTCCGGATTCGCGTCAATGAGCGCGCCAATTTCGCGGATCATGGCCACCGCGTCGATGACGCTGTTCGGGTCCGTGAGCAGCACCGTCACGCCCGCGGCGCGGAGGGCTTCGATGTCCTCCCGCCGGTTCTCTTCCTTGTTCGCCAGCACCACGTCCGGGGCGAGCGCGACGATTGGGTCGATTCGCGGGTTCTTCGTCCCGCCGATGATCGCGACCGTTTCTACCTGGCCCACGGGTTCGGTGCAGAACCGCGTGCGGCCCACCAACCAGTCTCCGCGGCCGAACGAAAAGACGAGTTCGGTGATGCTTGGGACCAGGGAGACGATGCGAAGCCGGGGCACCGCCCGAGCGTACGGTGTCGCGGCCGGACGGCCAAACGGCCTCCCGTTGGTGGAAGGCCGTTCGGCTGGAGAGGGACCGACTGTAGATTTGGACTACTGCGTGGGCGTCGCCAGAGTGACATCCGTGGTCTGCTTCTTGTCGCCGCGGTAGTACTCCACGCTTACCTTTTGGCCAGGGGCGTTACGGATCATCGCTACCGCCAGGTCAGCTTCGTTGCGGATCTGGAACTCACCGACTTTTGAGACGACATCGCCGGCGCGAATCCCCCCCTTGTCAGCCGGGCTGCCGGAGGCTACGCCGGCTGAGCCGATTAGCACCCCAGCGGCGCCATTGGGCAGACCAAGTTCCTTCGCTTTCGCTGGGCGTAGAGCTTCGAAGTTCTGGATGCCGAGCAGGCCGCGGTTCACCTTGCCGGTCGCTTTGAGCTGTTCGTAGACCGCTTTCACCGTGTCAGCCCCGACCGCGAAGCCGATGCCGGGGGCCACTTCGCCCGTTGTGGGGTCCGGGGCGATGGCCGTATTCACGCCTACGACTTCTCCGTAGAAGTTGAGCAGCGGTCCGCCGCTGTTCCCGTGGTTAATCGCGGCGTCGGTCTGGATTGAGCCGAGGAGGCCGAACTGGCTTTCGCTGATCGCCCGATTCTTCGCGCTGATGATCCCGCGGGTCACCGAATAAGAGGGACCTTCTCCGCCCTTAAGGTCCAGCGCGTAGCCGATGGCCACCACGTCCTGGCCGACTTGTACCTCATCAAGGCGCCCGATCTTCAGCGCGGTGAGCCCGGTCGCGTCGATCTTGACGAGCGCCTGGTCAGAGCGGGAATCGGTTCCCACAACCTTGCCCGTGTACGTCGCGCCGTCGCTGGTGGTCACCTGGACACTCGCCACGTTGCGCCCGGAAGAACTCTGGACCACATGGTTGTTGGTAACGATGTAGCCCTCTGCATCCACGATAAAGCCGGTGCCGACGCCGCTGGTGGTGGCGATGCGCACGACCGAGGGTTCAGCAAGCTTCACGAGGTCCTGGGTAGAGAGCTCGCCGGTGGTCTTTTTGACCTGCGTGGAGACGGTGGGCGTTGACTGGGTGACGCTGGCGCCGCTGGCCCCGGTGTCAGCGGAGGTGGGCGCGGAAGAACTGTTGGATGAACAGGCCGCCCCAATCAGGAGGGTGAGGGCGGCAATGCTGGCGGCCGCGGGGCGAGTGAGCGAAACCATGGGTAACAACTCCGTGCAGGTGTGACTTCAGTGTTAGTCATGAGCGGGCAATCGCGGGTAAACGCACAAACGGTTCCGTAAAGGTTTCCGGCGCATATCAGGGTGCGGTGTATGATTCCTATTCAGGCAACCTATGACAGATGGCCATCCAGGTTCGACCGGTATACGTAATATCAGCAGGGCTGATTCGTTTGCGCCAACACCGGACGCAGCACTAGCGGCCCGTGTTGATTGGCCGGACGAAGCGCTCATGGTTGCTATCACTGTCTCACGAGACGAACTTGCCTTCGCGGTCCTCTACGACCGCTACGTGGATCTGGTGTACTCAGCCTCAATCCGCGTGCTGGCTGATGCCCAGCTCGCCGAAGACGCCTCGCAGGATGTCTTCGTGCGGCTCTGGCGTCGGCCCGAAACGTTTATCGCCGAGCGTGGGCGCTTCCTCTCGTGGCTGATGAGCGTCACTCGCAACCGCGCTGTTGACGAACTGCGTGCGCGCACGCGGCGGCGGCGGCGCGAAGGGGGTTCGCTTGGTGAGCCCGACGAAGGCGCGACGCCGCTCTTTTCCACCGAATGCGAAGACCCCCCGCGGTCCGCCGAACTGCACGAAGACCAGGTCATCGTCCGGCGGGCGCTCGCCGACCTTCCGATCGACCAGAAACGCGCGCTTCAGCTCGCCTACTTCAAGGGCCTCACCCAGCAGGAGATCGCAACCGTGCTTAACGAACCCCTGGGCACGGTGAAGACGCGCATCCGGCTCGGCATGCAGAAGCTCCGCCGCGCCCTTGAGCAAGAGGTCTAGAGCGCGAGTATGAGCACGCACATCTCCCAGGAACAGGCGGACGAATACGCCATCGGGTCGCTCGATCCCGAGCTCGTGCGGATGGTTGCGTTGCACCTCGCCGAGTGCGGCGTTTGCCGCGAATCCGTGCGAGACGCCGAGCGTGTGGCAGCGGCCTTCGCGCTGGCGGCGCCCCAGCGGCACGCGCCAAAACGGTTGCGCCAACGGGTCATGCGCTCGGCGGGCCTCGAACAGGCGGGCCCGCTGCGCCGCGCGTTCATCGTGGGGCAAGCGGCGGCGGGGGTCGCCGCTGTGTTCGTGGCAATTGCCGCCTTCACGGGGATGGTCTCGGTGCGCGGTCAGGTCGGCGACCTTCGAGACAGCAATGACCACCTCCAAACTCAGATCGACGATGCGCTTTCGCAGAAAGTGGAGATCGCGGCGCTGACTCGCGGACTGGACCAGGCAGAGCGAAACTCAGACCAATTGAAACGGGCGGCTCTGGACGACCGCGACCTGCTGCTGGCCTTGATGTCGCCAAAGAGTGACGTCGCAGATGTGTTCACCAGGGACGAGGCCGCCACCTCTATTGGACGGCTCGTCTGGGACGAAGACCAGAAGCGCGTCTGGTTCGTAGCGAGTGACCTGCCGCAGCGCCCGAAGGGCGAGACCTACCAGTTGTGGGCGAACAACGGAGGCAAGTTCTACAGCCTCGGCGTGTTTGCGCCCGATGCAACCGGATTCGCCCGCTACGAAACAACCGTGCCCCAGGGCCTGAAAAGCTACGAAAGCGCCGTCGTCACGATCGAACGGGCGGGCGGCTCTAACGAACGCAGCGGCCCCAGTGTGTTTGTTGCTGACCTGAGCAGCCTGCGCCGTTAGCCCTTGGTGGGCCGGGGGATGAGGCTCCGGCTTTCGCTCCTCTCCCCTGCGCACACCGTTGGGGCAGGCGACAATCGCACCGATGCCCGCCGTTTCCGAACCGATAAGCTACGACGAAGTCCCCTACCCTGGCGCCGCGCTCAGCGAGACGCACCCCTCCAACCTCGCGGTCATCGCCACGCTCTTCGGATTGCAGCCCGCGTTGCCTTCGCGCTGCCGGGTGCTTGAACTCGGCTGTGCTACCGGCGGAAACTTGCTGCCGATGGCCGAACTGTTGCCGGGAAGCGACTTCGTCGGCATCGACCTCTCAGGCGTACAGATCGGCATCGCCCGTTCGCGCGCGCGGCAACTCGGCCTGAAGAACGTGCGCTTCGAGGAGCTAAGTATCCTTGACATCGGCGCGGACTTCGGCGAGTTCGATTACATCATCTGCTACGGGGTCTACTCCTGGGTGCCCGCGGATGTGCGCGAGAAGATCCTGAGCATCTGCGCCGACTTGCTGACCCTCAACGGCATTGCCGCGGTGAGCTACAACACCTACCCCGGATGGCACTTTCGCGGCCTCGCGAGGGACATGTTCGTCTACCACGCACGGCGGCTGGGCTCCACCGATGAGCGCATCGACAGCTCCCTCGCATTGCTCCAATTCGCGAAAGAAGCGACCGCGGAGATGGGCGAAAAGCACGCCGAGTACCGGCTCTACAGCCAGGTCCTCGAACGCGAAATGAAGCTCCTGAGCGGCCGGGCGCGGCACTACTTCGTGCACGAACACCTGGAGGGCGTGAACGAGCCCTGCTACTTGCACGAATTCGTCGCGCGGGCCTCAGCTCACGGGCTCAGCTTCCTCGGCGACGTGCGCCTTTCGACCATGAGCGATGGCGTGTTGCCGCCGGCCGTGATCGAGCAACTCTCCGGCATCGCTCACGACTTTACGGCGATGGAGCAGTACAAAGACTTCTTCACCAACCGCACCTTCCGCAATACGTTGCTCTGCCGGCAGGAGCGGCAGATCACGCGCGACCTGGACGGGGAATCGATGTACCCGTTCGCCTTCAGCTCCGTGGCGAATCCAGTGGAGGAAACCGACCCGGCGTACGACGAAAACCTGCCGAAGCTCCGTTCGCACCGCGGCGGCGCTGTGATCTCGATGAACTCGATGCTGAGCTTTCTCGCGCTCGGCCATCTGTTGGAGCAGGCGCCCCGCTGGGTCCCGTTCGCTGCGCTACTGGCGGAAGTGCGTACCAAGTTGAGGGAGGCGGGCGAGACTCCCGGGGACAATGCGGAGGACGCTCGTCGCCTGGGTGAGACGCTTCTCCGCTGCCTGACCGCGGAAGTTGTGGAAGCGACCTTTGATCCGCCAAACATCGCCTGTGAGGTCGGCAAACGGCCGCTGACTTCGGCCTACACGCGGCTCCAGGCTTCCGCCGACCACACAGCGACCAGCCTCCGTCACGAAAGCTTCGGCGCCTCCACCATGGCGCTCTTCGTACTGCCCCACCTTGATGGCGCGCACACTCGCGCTGACCTGGTGATCCTGGTCGCCGCGGCAATCGCCGCCGGCAAGATCACGATCGAAGGTTCGGACCTACCAACTGACGAGCAAGCAGGCGCCTTTGTGGACGCCGCCCTCGAGGAGCTCAGGCAGGCCGGCGTGTTGATAGGGTGACCGGGTTTCGAATCAGGCGTGGCCGCCCGCTGACCACAGCCGTCACCTCTCACCCACTTCCTGCGCTAGAATCGTCGCAATTCTCAGGCTGGAGTGCTGCGCGATGAACGTTGTTGAGACGACCTATGGGCGAATCGAAGGGAAGCAGAATCCCGGGCATCTCGCGTTCCGCGGCATCCCCTTCAGCGCTCCGCCAGTCGGCGAAGCGCGTTTCCAGGCTCCCGCACCGCCCTCCAGCTGGAGTGGGGTGCGTGCGGCCACAGAATGGGGAAACGCCGCCCGCCAGAGCCACCACCCGCTCCCGGGCTTTTCGGCAAGCGGCCCCCAGGACGAAGACTGCCTCTATCTGAACGTCTTCACGCCAGCGGCGGATGGGCGTGAGCGGCCCGTACTGTTCTGGATTCACGGCGGCGGCTACACCCACGGCACAGCAGCCGAACCGCTCTACGACGGAGGGCCCCTGGCCGAGCGCGGCGACGTTGTCGTTGTGACCATCAACTACCGCCTCGGCGCTCTCGGCTTCCTCTACCTCGGCGAACACCTGCCGGACGCGGGCTTCACCGCCAACGCGGGCCAGTTGGACCAGATCGCCGCGCTCGAATGGGTGCGGGTGAACATCGCGGCCTTCGGTGGTGACCCGGCGAACGTCACGATCTTCGGCGAATCGGCTGGTGCGGCGGCGGTCGGCACACTGCTGGCGATGCCTGCCGCCGCTGGCCTGTTTCACAAGGCGGTACTGCAGAGCGGCACCGGGCGGGCGGCTCCAGCAACGGATGGCGCTCAGCTCGCCAGCAAGCTCCTGACCGAACTCGGAATCGATCCTGTCAGCGCGGAGAGGATTCGGACCGTGCCCGCGGACGCGATCATCGCCGCCCAAGAGGCCGTCACCGCAGGCGCTGGCCTGGGCGAAGGGCTGCGGTTTGGGCCAGTGGTCGATGGCTCGACGCTGCTCGAGCAACCATTCGCGGCAGTCCGCGCAGGGACGGCGGCGAACGTCCCGATGCTCATCGGCACGAACCGCGACGAGATCAAGCTGTTCGCGGCCATGACGCGGCGCGAGCCGATCGACGACGCCCGGCTCGTCTCAGCGGTGCGCTCTACGCTTCCGAAGGCCTCGGCGGACGATGCCACCGCGCTGGTCGAAACTTACCGCAAGTCCCGAAGAGGGCGAGGCCTGCCCGATTCCAACCTGGACATCGCAGACGCGGTGACCACGGATGCGCGCTTCCGCACCAGTTCGACTCGCCTCGCGCTTGCCCATCGGGAACACCAACCAGACACCTACGACTACCTCTTCACGTACGCCTCGCCGGCCCGGCACGGGGCTCTCGGCGCCTGTCACGCGCTGGAGATGCCGTTCGTCTTCGGGACGACAGGCGCGCCCGGACAGGATCGGTTCGCCGGATCGGGGCCGGATGTCGCGCGCCTCTCGGCCAACATGATGGACGCCTGGCTGTCGTTCGCGCGCTCCGCCAGCCCCGGCCACGAGGGCATCGGCGCGTGGCCAACGTACGACGCCCGCACCCGCTCGACGATGGTCTTCGACCTCCACTCACGCGCCGAAAGCGACCCATTCGGCGAAGAGCGGGAGGCCGTCGAGGCGCTGCTCTAATCGCGGCCGCCCCGCTCTCTGATCCCACCGGCGTGATGCGAACTGTATCGTCGGTGGCGTGACCGCAGACGAAGCAACAGCAACTGAGCTTGCGCACCCAGGGTTCGGACGGCTGCACTTCGGCTCGTTTCTCGGGCTCTTCTGCGTCGGCGTCTACGCCACCTCCTTCGGGCCAGCGCTGCCCTTCCTCGCCGACCAGTTCGGCGTCTCACTGGACCACGCTGGTCTGCTGATCACCGTGCTGTTTGTGGGCTCCATCGCCGCTTCCGGGGCGATCGCGGTGTACCTGCACAGGGTCGAGTCGCGACTGTTGGCGCTGCTCGGGCTGGTCATCATCGCCGCTGGGGCGATCGGCCTCGCCGCCACCTCGTCGTGGGCCGTTGCCCTGCTCTCCGTGGGCATCCTGGGTGTGGGCGATGGCCTGCTCGTGGCGGCGGCCCACACCGCAATCGCCGCAACCTCCGATGACGTGCCGCACGAGATCAACCGACTCAACCTCTGGTTCGCCGGCGGTGCGGTGCTCGGCCCCGTCTGGGCGGGCGCGATCCTCGTCACGCGGGGTGAGCATGCGGTTATCTACGCCGGCGTAGCCGTGATCTCGCTGGCGGTCGCCGCGTTGCTGGCCACGGTGCCGCGCACACCAAACCGCGCCCACGCCAGCGCCCACCCTGACTTCACTCGCTCCCGTTCGCGTACCCCGCTGGTGATGGGCGCGGTGCTCTTTCTCTACGTCGGCGCCGAAATCGGACTCGGCTCGTGGGTCTCGTCTTACTCCAGGGAAGCCTTTGGGGCCGGTGTGATGGCGGGTGCCCTGGTGACCGCCGGCTACTGGGGCGCGCTCGCGCTGGGCCGCATAGTCAGTGGGTCACTCTTTGGGCGCGGGGTTTCGCCTGTAACCGTCCTGCTCGGCTCCATCGCCGGGTCGCTAATCACCAGTTCCGTACTGGCCCTTGCCGATGGCAGCCTGGCAATCGGGGCCGCCGCGGCCTTCGGCACGGGCCTCTTCTTCGGCCCAATCTGGCCCGCGGCGATCACCCTGGCCAGCCAGGGCTCGGCCGCGGGCGCCCCGGCAGCGATGGTCACGGTCGGCAACGCCGGCGGCATCCTCTTCCCATGGGCTCAGGGCAAAGTGCTCGTTGCCGCCGGGCCGGGCCCCGGCATCGCCCTCACTGCACTCCTGTGTCTCGTGATGCTTGGCGTTGTCGCCTCGTACCGCCGCCAACTGGCGCGCAGGGCACAAAACTGAAACGAACGTCATGAGTCTTCGTGCGTTGGTGCCCAGCGTCCTTCTCAACGCGTCGGCCGTTCCCGCTTGCGCTCCGTCGCGCTCGTGCCGCCTACTATCTGCATGACGCACCCCTGGCACGATATCGCAGTCGACCCCGCAACTATTGGCGACGCCCTGCCCGTCGTCATCGAAATCCCTGCCGGTTCGAAGAACAAATACGAACTGGAGAAGCTCAGCGGAATTCTCAAGTTGGACCGCGTGCTCTACAGCTCGGTCCACTACCCGGCGAACTACGGCTTCATCCCGCGCTCCTACTGCGATGACGGAGACCCGTTGGACGTCCTCGTGCTCGGGCAGGAGGCCGTCCACCCGCTAACGATCGTTTACGTCCGCCCAATAGGCGTGATGCATATGCTCGACCAGGGCAAGGCGGACGACAAGGTACTGGCCGTCGCCGCGAACGACCCCGCGTTCAACCACATCCTCGAACTCGAACACGCCCCGCCCCACACAATGCTCGAGATCCATCGCTTTTTCCTCGACTACAAGGTGCTCGAGGAGAAAGAGGTAGTGGTAGACCCGTTCGAGGGGCGCACGAAGGCCCTCACCGTCATTCGCCAGGCGCTGGCTGACTACTGGACGATGCGCAGCAAAGAAACGTAGGGCGGCGCTGACACGATGCTCAACCACGAGTCGCTAGAGCCAACGATTCCCGTCGTGCTCGGACGGTGGGGAATCACAGCGCCGGAGCGCGTTTCGCCGGTGCCGGGCGGCACGCTGAACTGGAACTTCGACGTCCGGACGGCAAACAGCCGATTCTTCCTCCGCTGTTATCGCGCCAACCTGGCATCCGAGCGGATCGACGGCGAGCACCGACTCGTTGAATGGGTGGGCGAGCGAGGCATCCCGGTGGCCGTGCCGATCGCGGCGTTGGACGGCGAGCGGCTGCTGTCCGTCGGCGAGGACCGCTGGTCGCTCTTTCCCTGGATCGACGGCGTGAGCATTGGCCGAGGAGCCCTTTCCAGGCGACAGGCGAGGGCATTGGGAGCGATGCACGGCCGCGTCCAGGCCGTTCTCGCGACTCACCCAGACAGCGAAACCGCCCAGTTCAGCATGCGGTGGGACAAGCGGCAGTCGCTCAATGCCCTCAAACGCCTCGTTTCGGTCGGCAAGCAGCGTGGCGTGGAGGTCTGGATCATCGAAGGTATGGAACGCCAGCGCCGGCTACTCGAATCCACCGACGTGGAGCCACCAGAGCACTTCGCCTCGTTACCGTGCCAGCTGCTCCACGGCGACTTTCACGACCAGCAAGTGTTGTTTGCAGGGGACGGTATACGGGCGGTGGTGGACTGGGAGATCTGGCACTCGGACCCACGCGCCTGGGAGTTGATCCGCTCCCTCGCGTTCTCACAGCTCCTGGACTCGCCCCTTCTGGAGGATTACCTGGCCGGGTATCGGGAGCACGTCCAGCTTTCGGAGGGCGAACTACAGCTCGCGCTGACGCTCTGGTTCCAGAGCCGCCTGGTTGGCCTGTGGGCCTGGTGGGCGTACCTGATGGAGGGCAACGAACGCGTCGAAGAGTTCTTCCCTTCGATGCTCGCCGAGTTGGATCTCGTCACCGGCGAGCGTTGGACCGCGTCCATTCGCAGCCGGGTGGTCAAGGCACTTTGTCTATAGAAATCCGGCGGCGCCGCTTACTCCAACCGCCGCGCGATCCGTCCGTCCCAGCGCATCCATGCGATCCGCCCATCTGCGCCGCGCAGGAACTCCGAGTGTTCGCCCGCGTGCGAGCCGCTGACCACGACGGTGGCATCAGTCGCCACGAAAACCAGGTCCACCGGCTCGGGCGGCAGCGGACGGTGGCGGCGCTCTGCAAAACTCCGCTCTGGCGTCGAGTCTGTGGCGATCAGTCCGTTCGCACCCACGGACACCTCAAGCCTGGCGAGCACTGACTGGTAGTTGCCCGCGTACTCCGCGAGGCCGGGCTGCGCTCGCATCGGTACCACGGCGGCCGGCTGCCAGCCGATGAAGTGGCGTTTACAGGCGTCCGCGACCGTGTTACGGGCGATGCGGCCAGTGTCGCTGTTCGTTAGCACGGTCACCGCAAAGTTGTGACCGGGGAAGAGCTCGAAGGAGGACATCTGGCCGTTGGTCGCGCCGCCGTGCTTCACCATCCGGTCCTTGCCAGCGCCGTCCAGCATCCACGAGATGCCGACCGATTCACACATCCCGCCCGCCACCGCCAGCGGCGCCTGCATGAACGCGGCCGATTCGGGCCTGAGTACTGCTGCCCCGGCTGCGCTGCGACCTTCGTTGAGGTGCATCGCCGCGTAGGCAATCTGGTCGAGGACGGTAGAGGAGATGCCCCCGCCCGGGGCGATGCTGCGCGGCGTGTGCCACGGCGTCGCCACCTTCGGTCCCTCGCTCGTCACGATGTGCCCGGCCCCAACGGCGTGGACGATCGCCTCCTCCGCGAAGTACATCGAATGTTCCATCTCCAGCGGCCCGAAGATGCGTTCTCGAATGACTGTTTCGAACGGCAGCCCGCGCAATGTCGCAACAATGTGCCCGAGGACGTAGAAACCGGCGTTGCTGTACGAAAACGCCGATCCCGCGGGGATGAGCTGCGGAGAATTCGCCATCTTCGCCACAATCTTTTCGAGCGCATCGTCGCCACGGCCGGTGTCGCGGAAGTAATCGCCAACGAACCCACCGTGGTGCGTCACCAGGTGCCTAACCGTGAGCCCCGCCGCGTCCTCCTCGGATTGCAACCGGAACGCGGGCAAATAGCGTCGCACCGGCGCTTCCAATTCTAGGAGCCCCTCCTCGACGAGTTGCATCAGGGCCGTCGCGGTGAACGTCTTGGACGTAGAACCGATCTGGAAGAGCGTGTCGGCGCCCACCGGCAGGGGGTGATCGACGTTCGTGACGCCGAACCCCCCGGCATACACCTTGCCCTCGTGGAACACGGCGACCGCCAATCCAGGCACCTGAAGCCGGGCCATCTCTGCCACGGCCGCGGCGGCTACTTCGGGCGGAAGAGGGAAATGCGAAGCCATGCGCGGCAGTCTACGCCTCCGCCGACACCCCCGCGTCACCGATGGCAACTCCAATCGATACCGCGGCTGCAGGAGCGGAGAAATGCCCGGCCCACGCCCTCCGGGCGCCCCCGCGTCCCGAATCGAATCGCAAATCGTGATCGTGAACCGGCGCCGTGAATCAAAAAGTTCCCCTCTGGGACACCCCACCCCTACAATGAACTTCCGCCCCGGCTGCATCCGGCCGGTCTCTCCATATGTACAACAAAACAACACTGCCCAACGGGCTTCGCATTGTCACAGCCGAACTCCCACACACCCGCTCCGCCACCGTCAGCATCTACGTCGGCGCTGGCAGCCGCTATGAACGCGACGAAGAGGCCGGGCTTTCGCACTTCCTCGAACACATGCTCTTCAAGGGCGCATCACGGCGTCCCACGGCGCGCATCATCTCCGAGGCGATCGAAGGCTTCGGCGGGATGCACAACGCCGCCACCGACCGCGAAGTCACCGTCTACTATGCCAAGGTCCCGGACGCCGCCGCCCAGCAAACCGTGGACATCCTCGCCGACATGGTGCGGGACCCGATTATGGACGCCGCCGAGCTCGAAAAAGAACGCAGCGTCATCCTCGAAGAACTCGCCACTGTAGAGGATAGCCCCGGCGAGCTCGCCGGTATCCTCGTCGATGAGACGATGTGGCCGGATCAGCCCCTCGGACGCAACGTTGGTGGCACCCCGGAGAGCGTCCGCGCGCTGCCGTTGGCTGCCGTCAACAAGTACCTCAAGGCGCAGTACGTCCCTTCGAACATGGTGCTTGTCGTCGCCGGGAACATTCATCACGAGATGATTGTGCACGAAGCGGAGCGCTGGCTGGGCGACATGCCGGCCATCACCCCCGGCGCCTGGTACCCGTTCGAGGACAAGGCCCCGAAGAAGCGCATCGCCGTCCGCGAAAAGGCGACCGAGCAGGCCCACATCTGCATCGCTTACCCGAGCGTCGCCCTCGATGACCCGGACCGCTTCGCCGTTGACCTCCTCAGTACCGTGCTCGGCGAAGGCATGTCCAGCCGCCTCTTCCTTGAACTGCGCGAAGAACGCGCCCTGGTCTACGACGTGCACAGCTACCCCAGCGAGTTCCGCGACACCGGCTCGTTCACCGTCTACGCCGGCTGCGACCCCGAAAACGCCCGCGTCACCGTCGAGGCCTCGCTCGAGCAGATCACCAAGCTGCTCGAGTCGATCCCCGATTCGGAACTCGAAAAGGGCAAGCAGATGGCCAAGGGGCGTATCCAACTGCGCATGGAAGACACCCGCTCGGTGGCTGGCTGGCTCGGCTCCCAGGAGCTGCTGTTGGGCCGCGTCCAGAGCGTCGATGAGATCGTCCGCGAGTTCGACCGCGTGACGCGCGACGACGTGCTGCGCGTAGGCCGCAAGTTCCTCTCGCCTTCACTGGCCAAGATCGCCGCCGTCGGACCGTTCGAAGACGACCAGGTCTTCGCCGGCCTGATCTAGGGTGGCGCGCGCATGAAGGCCTTCTTCGGGCCGCCAGTTTCGGGGCCCGTGCCGGGCGGGACGCAGCTCAGCATCTACCTTGTGCCCGTCTTCGAAGGCCGCCTCGTAGCCTTCGACGTCGAGGCGCCGGAAGCGCGCGGACGCTGGCTCCCCTGGGACGTCCTCGACCTGCGCGAGAACCCCTACGAGGCGGCAAGCGAACTCGCCGATTTCTGGTGCGGCGTCGCCCTCACCAGCCTTGCCCTCGCCGATGTCATGTCCTTCGTCCAGCCCGGCGGAGCCTGGGAACTGGCGGTTATTTTTCGAGCCGAGCTTTCGTCCGCCGCCAAAGGCGACGCCGAGCGAAGCCCATTTGTCTACGCGGCGGGCCAATTCGACGCCATCGGCAGCTTCGATCCGGTAGACCTGGAGCGCTGGGTAGCGCCTTCGGGTGACGGCGCGCCATCGCCCTCGCCCGCCGCCGCTCGCCCGACGCGCGCCGACCTGCTGTTCTGACACCCTGTTTCTGTTCGAACCGGGGGACTGCTACCAGGCTTGAGCTAGATGGCCGCCTCTCAGGGGTAGCACCACCGATGCCGTCGTATCACGTCGGGCGAGGCATGCGGGGTTCCCAGGCGGGGCGCTCATGGTGAGGTTTCTGATCCTCGTACACCGGCAACGCAAGCGTAAACATGGAGCCCTGCCCGTCAGGGCGCGGGCCCGCTAGCAGGCGTCCGCCCTGGGCTTCCGCGAGCTTCCGTGCGGTCGTCAGCCCCAGACCCGCGCCAGGGATGTGGTTGCGCACTCGCGGCCTGCGGAAAAACGGTTCGAACAGCGCTTCGTACTCTCCGTCGGCGAACGCTTCGCCGGGATTGCAGACTCGAATGTGCAACTCCCGTTCGTGCAGCACCAGCTGCACCAGGATGGGCTCAGACCCGTCTCCGTAGAGTTGCGCGTTCTGGAGCAGGTTGCCAAGGGTCAACGCGCTCCAACTCTCGACCGCATTGATCACGAGGCTCCGATTACCGCCAAGCTGTCCCACCTCGACCTGGGGGTTGTCGCGGGCAAAAGCTTTCAGGGCGTTATCGACGAGCATCTGTGCCAGCAGAGGCTCGGAGTCCGCGCGGTCATGGTCCAGGTGCGAGAGCTGGAGCATGTTCTCCACGACGCGCTCCATACGGCGGCTGGCGAGCAAGAGCTTCTCGGTCGCTTCGGCGCGGGCCTCATCGGTGGTCCCGGGGTGACGCTCGAGGAACGACGCCATGCCGGAGATAACGGTCAGAGGCGTTCGCAACTCGTGCGAAACCAACGCCAGCAGTTCATCTCGGAGGCGGCTCGCCTGGCGGAGCGCGGTGACATCCTGGAGCACACCAAAGGCGCCTGCTAACTCGCCATCCGGAGAAACCAGCAGTTGAGCGCTGACCAGGGCGACCGCGGCTTCTGAACCCGTGCCAAGCGCCAGCTCCTCAGGGACGGCCAGGGTGTCACCCTTCAGGGCAAGGCGAAAGGGCGTCTCGTCCGCCGGAACCAAGGTACCGTCCCGCCAGGTGAGGCCACGGACGGCGAACGCTTCCGCCTCGTTGGACCCAAGCGGGGGCTGAGCACCCCAGAGGGAAGCGGCCCGCTCGTTGTAAAAGACCAGGCGACCTTCGGCGTCGCAGGCGTAGATGCCAGCCGGGATTGCGTTGAGCAGCGGTTCAAGGCGGTGCGGCACGAGGGCCTCTTCTCGCTCAGCGATCCGCACCTCCATCTCGCGCTCGACCAGCCGCGCGAGGTCGGCGAGATTGGTGAGGTCGGATTCACTCCAATCATGGGGCTCCGTGTCGAGCGCACAGAGGGCGCCGAGCGTTTGGCCTTGTACGACGAGGGGTACTCCGCAGTACGCCCCGATCCCGTAATCCACGACGATCGGGTTGCAGCGCAGGCTCTCATCCGCCCGGACATCACTGAGGACGAGGGACTTCCCGGCGATCACCACTCGCTGGCAGCAACCATCGGCGAGCGGGCGGCGGTCATAGCCCTTGCGGATGCCGGCTGAACTGGCGAACAGCGACTCCTCGGCGGAGATCAGCGTCAAACACGAAGCCGTGGCACCAAGCAGCCGCGCGGCGAACGCCGTCAAACGGTCGAGCACGCCCTCCGCCGAAGGCTGCGGCGACTCGCTGAACAGGCCGGTGCGCGCCAAGGCGGCCAATCGCCGAGGATCGTCAAGGACGGCTCCGCCAGAACTGTTTCTCAGTCCGCCGGTCATGGTCGTAAACAGGCTCCCGTAGAGCTACCCCCGCCAACAGGCGACCCCGTTAAGTTTTGATGACTGCTAAAACCTACACTCAGACCCATAACAAACGCATAACGGTGACAGGCAACCTCAGCCGCCGTATGCTTCCGGCGCAATGGCCAATGAACCGCTCGTACTCGCTGTCGATGATGAAATGGGAATCCTCCGGCTGATCACGCTGGAACTGACTGCCCAAGGATTTCGCGTGATCACAGCGTCGAGCGGCGACGAAGCGCTTGCCATCGCCGAAACTCAGCGTCCCGACATCGTCCTGCTCGACGTGGTGATGCCCGAAATGTCTGGCCACGAGGTGCTGCGCGCACTGCGCGAGCGGACGCCGGTGCCGGTCATCCTGGTCACCGCCCGTGACCGCGAAGTAGACAAGGTGCGTGGCCTGGAGTTGGGCGCGGATGACTACATCGTCAAGCCGTTCGGGGCAGATGAGATGGGTGCCCGGATCCGCGCGGTGCTGCGGCGCACGGCCGGAATAAGCGCTGAGCAGGTGGTGCGCGCGGGGGACATCACCGTTGACCTGGGCAAGCGGCTGGTACACCGCAACGGCGAGCAGGTCTCCGTGACCCGCACCGAGTGGCAGCTGCTCCAGCACCTCGCCGCCAACGCCGGCAAGGTGATCCTCAGCGGCGAACTGCTGAGCAAGGTGTGGGGCCCGGAGTACCGGGACGACCTTCAGTACCTGCGCGTGTGGATCTCGCGCCTGCGCCACAAACTGGAAGCGGAGCCGAGCGACCCCAAGATCATCAAGACGCTGGCGGGCATCGGCTACATGTTCCAGCCAGATGCCGAGGTTGCCCAGCCAGGGGCCTGACTGCGGGTCACAAGGCCGAAACGGGCGGTTATCCGCCGCCGTTCACTGTTTTGTGATGTCTGCAAGGGTTCTGCAAGCGCTCTGACGGGAGCGCTGATCCTGCCGCAACGTGCCCTCCCCCACTATTCCTGAAGCATACGGAAAGGGAGGCTTTACTTGGCAGCCATACGTTCATTGACCACTTTCGCACACCGCGGAGAGCCCGCAACCCCCTTTGAATCCCCCACGGATTCACGGTAAGGAGCGGCTATGCCAGCCCGACAGCCATTCGTCGCCGACCTGGAAGCGATCCGTGCCCGTGCTCGCGAACGGATGATGGACGGCGCCGTGACAAGCGCCTACAAAGCCGACCGCGAGCGCGTGCTGGAAGTCCTGAACGAAGTACTCGCGACCGAAATCGTTTGCGTCCTTCGGTACAAGAGCCACTACTACATGGCGACAGGCATCTACAAGGAGCCCGTGGCCGCCGAGTTCCTACAGCACGCCGCTGAGGAGCAGGGACACGCAGACATGATCTGCGAACGCATCACCCAACTCGGAGGCGAGCCCAACCTGAACCCCGCGGGCCTCGCAGACCGCAGCCACTCCGAATACCGCGGGGGCGATTCGCTACGAGACCTGGTCAAAGAAGATCTTGTCGCCGAGCGCATCGCCATCGAGACGTACTCCGAAATCATCCGCTGGTTGGGTGAAGACGACTCTACGACCCGCCGTTTGATGGAAACGATCCTCGCAATGGAGGAAGAGCACGCCAGTGACATGCTCGACCTGCTCGACCGAATGGAGAAAGACAAATGACCCAATTCAACGGAAACGGAAACCCTCGAAACGGGTCTTCGGGGGAAGCCGCAATCGCGGACAACCCGATGACCGAAGACGCCCTCGACCAGGTGATCGAAGACTCTTTCCCCGCAAGCGACCCACCATCGCACACGCCGACAACCGGCCTTGGCGCGCCGAAAGGCATTGCCGAGGAGCCGGCCCAAAGCCGCTGGGAGCGGCCCTCGCGGACGATCATCGCGGCAGGCGCGGGAGTGGCCCTCTTGTTGACGGCGGTCGTCGCGTTCGTCTGGCGGCGGCGCTCCTAGCGCTCGAATGACACCCGGCAGAGGGGGAGAGCGGCCCGCTGCACCAGCACCACGAAAGGTGGACACCATGGGAATCCTCGCTCTCCTTCTCTTTGGACTTATCGCCGGAGCTGTCGCCCAGCTCCTCATGCCCGGGAATGACCCCGGCGGAAGCGGCT
>JBDSJC010000070.1:0-3730 GCA_039917655.1 Tepidiformaceae bacterium | reverse complement strand
CGTCCTGCGCGTTCGCGAACGCGAAGACCCCGAGGACATCCTCGTCCTGAACGCCGCTGAACGCGGCACAATTATTCATGAAACCCTCGACCGGTTCATGAAAACGAACGCTGGCTGGGAGGGCGCGTGGCAGCCGCACCACCTCGAACAGATCCTTGCGATGGGCGATGCGCGCTGTCAGCAGGCAGAGGAAGACGGCATCACCGGCAAGCCGCTCCTCTGGAACATCGAACGGCAGCGCATCCGCCGCGATCTCGAAGGCTTCCTTGAAGCCGACGCGGAGCGGCGCGCGCTCGGCTACCAGTTCGTCGCCGGAGAGCACCCTTTCGGCATGGGGCCGAACGGCCACGGCCCGCTTCGCGTGCAACTCTCGGACGGTTCGGCCATCGCCTTTCGCGGCCGCATCGACCGTATCGACCGCAACCCTCAGACCGGCGCCCTGGCTGTCTACGACTACAAGTCCGGCCGGACCACGCCATACAAAGATATCGACAATGACCACCTGAAGTCGGGCGAACTGCTGCAGCTCCCCATCTATGCCCTCGCTGCCGCCCAGGCGTTCGGAGAGGATGCGTCCACCTGGGCCTCGTACTGGTTCGTCACGCGCCAGGGTGAGTACGAACACAAGGGCTACTTGGTCGGTCCCGACGATCTGGCCGAGTTCGGGCGCATGCTTAATGTCATCGCCAACGGCATCGGTGGCGGCGTCTTCCCTGCCAACCCCGGCCTGCCGGAGACGCGCTACGGAGGCTCAACCAACTGCAACTTCTGCCCCTACAAGGGCCTCTGCCCCAGCGACCGGCAACCCGCCTGGAGACGCAAGCAGTCTTCCCCAGAGAGCGTCGAATACCTTCAATTGGCGAACAAGGCGGTAACGCTTGACGATGACTGAGTCCAGGCAAGTCCTGCCCGACGACCAGGCCGCCCGCGACACCGTCCTCGCGGACCTCAACTCCACGCTGTTTGTGGAGGCGGGCGCTGGCACCGGAAAAACCACCGCTTTGGTCGGGCGGATTGTGAAGCTGGTGGAATCCGGTGTTCCGGTCCGGCGGATTGCGGCCATCACGTTCACCGAGGCCGCTGCCGCCGAACTGAAGGACCGCGTCCGCCAGAAGTTGGACGAACGCCGCGCGGAGGCGCCGCCTGGCTCGGATACCGAGAGCCGCTGCCGCCTGGCCCTCGATGACCTCGACGGCGCCGCGCTGCAAACGCTGCACGCCTTTGCCCAGCGCATCCTCTCGGCGTTTCCGTTGGAAGCCGGCCTTCCGCCGCGCATCGAGATCGCGGATGAGATCCGTTCCGGCATCGAATTTAACGAAGACTGGGCGCGGTTGATGGACGAGATGCTCAAGGGCGATAACCCATCGCTCGCTCGTGCGTTTACCCTGCGCCTCGAGGTCAAGCACCTCAAGACCATCGCTCAGGCTTTCCACGACAACCTGGACCGCATAGAGCAAGCGGTCTTCGATGACCGTCCGCCCGAGGGCGACGCGCGATCCATTCCCGGGCTGCTCGACGAAGCCGTTGTACTGACTGAACCCGTGCTCCGTCGCGGCGGCATGGACCCGCTCGTCCGATTCGTCGAGGGGCTGCGGACCTTCCGCCTTGCGCTCGACGAGGTCCACGATGACGACGAGCTGCTGGGGTTGCTCGCTAACCGGAAGTCGCTCGCGCCGTCGCGCACCAGCGGCAACCAGCAGACCTGGGGAAAGCACGGGGAGAAAGACGCCGTACACGCAGTTCTCCGCGCCGCCGAAGATCAACGCGATCTCCTGATCTCCTCCGCCCGCACCGCCTGCCTGATGCCCATTCTGCGGACCCTCAAGCAATTCACACTGGACCGTGCCACTGAGCGCCGGGCGCGCGGAGTCCTCCAGTTCGATGACCTGCTGGTGCTCGCTGCACGGCTGCTCCGCAACAACCCGGAGGTTCGCAAGGCGATGGCCGGGCGCTTTGCGAACATCCTGATCGACGAATTCCAGGACACGGACCCACTCCAACTGGAGATCGCCACGCTGCTCGCCGCAAGCACCGGCGAAGTCACCGAATTGAACTGGGACGAGATCGACGTCCGCCCCGGCAAACTCTTCTTCGTCGGCGACCCGAAGCAATCGATCTACCGCTTCCGCCGCGCGGACATCCTGCTCTACCAGAAGGCGCGCGCCCACTTCGGCCGGTCATTGGACCTCACCGCCAACTTCCGTTCCCGCGGAGAGATCCTCGAGTTCGTGAACCTCGTCTTCGATGACCTGGTTGGGAGCGAGCCGAAGCCAGGCCAGCCAGGCTATGTGGCCCTCACAGGCGGCCGGGACGCGGCGGTCGAAGGAGGAGCCGTCCACCTTTTCGGCGGTCCGCTGGCGAAGGCGCTCGATATGAAAGTCGACCAGATGCGTGACGCCGAGGCCGCCGACATGGTAAGGCTCATCGGTTCGATCTGTGGTCGCTGGGAGGTAACCGCCGAGCCCGGCGGCACGCGCCCTGCGCAGTTGAACGACATCGCCATCCTGTTGCCGACACGCATCGCCTTCACCTCGCTTGAGCGCGCGCTCGAGGAGGCGGACATCCCTTATCGCCTGGAAAGCCGCTCGTTGCTCTACGCCACCCAGGAGGTGGTGGACCTCACGAACATCCTCGCGGCCATCGACGACCCGACCGATGACATCTCGATCGTCGCCGCTCTGCGTTCGCCCGCCTTCGGCTGCGGCGACGACGACCTCTACGAGTACGTCAAGGCGAACGGCCGCTGGGACTACACCCGGACGCTCCCAGAGGCGCCCGCAAATCCTGTCCCCGAAGCCCTGCGGACGCTGCGCGATCTGCATGAGTCGCGCTGTTGGTACACCGTCAGCGAACTGGTGGAGCGCGTGCTGCGCGAACGGCGCATGTTCGAAGTGGCCTTTGCGAACCGCCGGCCGCGCGAATCGTGGCAGCGGCTGCGCTTCATTCTCGAACAGGCGCGCGGCTTCAACGAGGCAGGCGGCACCACCCTGCGCCAGTTCGTAGAGTGGCTCCAGACCCAGCGCGAAGCTGGCTCACGCGTCACCGAATCCGTCGTCCCCGAGTCCGACGACCACGCCGTTCGCGTGATGACGGTGCACGCCGCCAAGGGCCTGGAGTTCCCGATCGTCATGCTCGCCGGACTCGACCGCCCGCGAAGCAACGAACGCAGTATCGCCATCTGGGAGACGGAATCACCAAACCCTGAGGTTCGGGTCGGGACCAAAGACACCGGCTACTTCGTTACACCGGGCTTCGATTCCGTAAAAAATCACGAAGAGGAGATGAGCGCCCTGGAAGACCTGCGTCTCTACTACGTGGCCGCCACCCGCGCGCGCGACCACCTGATCGTTAGCCTCTACCACAAGGAGAAGGAGACGAACCCGACGACGGCGGCACGAACCTACACGATCGCCCGGACGAACAACCTGCCGTTCGTTGACATGGCCGCCTTGCCGTCGGGGGTCGCTCCAGCCGCACCAGACGATGTCGAGCGCGCGGATGCCGACCCCATTTCGACGCGCGCGAAGTGGCTGGCCGATCGCGAGGCACTGGTCGCCTCCTCCACATATGGCAACACAATGGCAGCGACGGCGATCGCCAAACGCACGGCAGAGGAGCTCCCCGAGAAGGCAGAGCAGTCGGACCCCGATCAGCCGTGGCGCCGCGGCCGGGCTGGCACCTCCATCGGGCGCGCGGTACACGCCGTGCTTCAATCAGTTGACCTCGCGAC
>JBDSJC010000069.1:0-9458 GCA_039917655.1 Tepidiformaceae bacterium | reverse complement strand
CCTGACACCGAAAGCGCCGCCGGGGCGCCGAAGAACGCTCGACCAAACAGCTCTTCCGATTTTCGCAAGCTTCGTTCCAGTCGCTTGTTTTCCGAAGTGCCGCGAATGATCGTTAGGTGTCGCCCGTGAGCAACTCGCGCGCGCGAACTGTACTCGACATCGATCGTCTCGCCGCCTCGAACCAGGCGAAAGTCGTCTCGCGCAAGGCCGTCGCGCATCGATCCAGCCGTTGCAGCATCAGTTCTTTGAAGGGCTTTGTCTTTTCATCCGCCGCCTGGCAGTTCCGAGACCAACGACGGCGACGCGAACAGCTGCGCCAACAACCGCTCAGCCCTACTCCAGCCGTTGCCCCGCCACGTAGGCCTCGCGCGGCACGTCCTGGCCTGCGTTCACCATGTGGTGGGCCAGCGGCCCGAACGCTTTGAAGACCGTCGCCAGCGTGACTTCGTCCATCCCTTCGTCTTTCATTGCCTGGCGCATGTAGCGCAGCCAGCGTCCCGCAGCCAATTCGTCGATCACGAATGGAAAGTGGCGAATCCGCAATCGCGGGTGTCCGTACAGGTCCGAATAGCGAGATGACCCGCCCATCCATTGTTCGAAGAAGAGCTTCAGGTTCTCCTTGCCCGGCCCGAGATCTTGCGGGTAGATCGCGCGCTGCTCGGCGTCAGACTCCACCAGTTCGTAAAAGCGCTCGACAATGCGGCTGACCGCCTCGCGACCCCCGAGGCGCGTAAACAGGGTCTGTTCGTCCGGTTGCACACCACCATGGTGGCACGAGCGGGCTGCCGGGGGAACGCCGGGCGAGTTTCTGCTTAGCCTACGGGCGCCGGCTGCCTGTCGCGTTTTGCCACCTCGGTGCGTACCAGCGGGATCAGTTCGCGGCCGTAGTCAGCGGCGTCGGCGAGGGGTTCGAAGCCGCGGATCAGCAGCGTCGTCACCCCGGCGTCGTAGTACTTCAGCAGAGACTCGGCGACCTGCTCGGGTGTGCCCACTAACGCCGTCGTGTTCCCATAGGCCCCAACGGCCGCTGCGATCGCCGTCCACAGGCGGTCGTCGTGGACCTCCGCCTGGTCGGCCAGCCCCAGCAACCGCTGGGAACCCACGGCCTGCGGCTTATAGTTCGCGGGCGCGCCGTTAGCTGGCTTGCGCAGCGAAACGATGCGCTCCAGGTAATCGTGTGCCTTCTCCCAGGCTTTCTCCTCGGTCGCCGCCAGGATCGGCCGGAATGAGACGCTGAACCGTGGCTTCCGCCCAAACTTCGCCGCCTCGGTATGCACTTCGGCCATCTGCTGGCGCACCGCGGCGAGCGGCTCGCCCCACATCGCGAAGACGTCCGCGTGTTTCGCACCCACCGGCAGTGCCGGGCCCGACATTCCCCCGAAATACACTGGCAGGTGAGGTTGCTGGAACGGCTTCACCTCCGAGGTCGCTTTGCGAACCTGGTAGAACTCGCCTTCGAAGTCGAACGGCTCGGTCGCGGTCCAGGTCCGGCGCAGCACTTCGAGGTATTCGCCGGTGCGCCGGTAGCGCGCGTCGTGGTCCAACCAATCTCCGTCGCGTTGCTGTTCGGCGTCGTTGCCGCCGGTGATGATGTGCAGGGCGATGCGTCCGCCCGTGAACTGATCGAGCGTCGCCGCCTTGCGCGCGGCCAGTGTCGGCGCCACAAACCCCGGGCGGTGCGCGATCAGAAAGCCGAGTTGGTCGGTCATCGAAGCTGCGTACGAAGCGACGCTGAAGCCGTCCGGCCCGCTCGACCCGTAGCCCACCAGCACCCGGTCGAACCCCGCCGCTTCGTGCGTCCGGGCGAAGTCGCGCACAAACGCGGGCTCGATGTGGCCGCCGACAAGAGACGCCGCCGGGCCATCCAGTTCCGACGCCGGACGCGTCCCGATCATCCCAATAAATTCAACCGGCATTCGTGCCTCCCTGGGTGAAGTTCGCGGTCATGGCTCAATCCCGAGCGCTGCTTTGCCGGCGTTCAAGGTCACCATGTCGTCCTGCGGCATGTGGATGCGGCTGCAAAGTACATCCCGGTGGTAGCGCTCCAGTGGGTTTGCGCGGGCTAGCGCGGGGTTGCCGATGAGGCTCATCGCGATGTCCACCGCGCGCACAGCGTTGTTCGTGGCCACGAACTTCGCGAACGAACTCTGCGTCGCCACTCTCGGGTCGTAGCCGTTGTGGTCCAACTCAGCGGCAAGGCCAAAGACCAACCGTTCGTTCTCCCAGAGCAGCGCCTCGATTTCGCCAACGCTGGCCTGAAAGCGCGGGAGCGTGGCCAGCGATGCGCCGAGATTTGCCGGCGCGCGGTCGTGCAGGTAACCCTGCAACCAGTTCGCAGCCGAACGCGCGACCCCGTGGTAGAGCGCCGCCAGCACAAGGTTATTCCACGAAGACTGCACCGGGTCCGGCGGCAGCCAATCGCGTGGCGGGCGCACATCGACCGCGTACTCGGCCGGGATCTCGACGTTTTCGAGGATCAGGTCGTGGCTGCCTGTGGCCCGCATCCCCATGTGGTCCCAGGTTTCGACGATTCGAAGTCCCAGCGCCTCGCGCGGCACCACGAACCAGCCTACCTGGGAGTCATCGCCGGCGGTGCGAGCCCAGCAGATAAAGTAGCGCAGCAGCGGGCTTCCCGTGGCGTACATCTTATGCCCCGAAATCCTCCAGCCCGGCGCTGTGCGTTCGGCGGTCATGGCTGGTAGCCCGCCGCGCGTCGGCGTACCGAGCTCCGGTTCGACGCGCATCACGTTCACCAGGGCGATGCCCTCCACGGACTCACGGCACATCATTTCGTGGACTGACGCGGTCCAGCGCCCGTTGAGCGCGGGCAGCGCGTGATAGATCAGGTGCATGGCGTAGACCAGCGCCGTGGACGGCTCGCCGCCGCCGATCGCCGCCACCACGCGGCAGGCCGTTTCGAGCCCGGCGCCCGAACCGCCGAGGCGCGCCGGCACCGTCAGGTTGAGCAACCCCGCTTCCCGCAACCCTTCGAAGTTAGCGAATGGAAACGCCGCCGTGCGGTCGACCTCCGCGGCCGTCACGGCGAACCGCGCTCCAAGCTCCCGCGCGCAGAGCACCGCTGATTCCTGTGAATGCACGGTCGTCCGGGTCTCGGTCGTCACTGCCACCGCCAATGTTGACTTAGTTGGTCAAGAATAAGCGACCGCCAGACGGTTTTCAACGCGCCCACTGCCGCGACTAGGGCCAATCGCTCCCCGGGACCGAGTCCGGGTCGCGCGTCAATTCGTCCCAACGCCGGGCCAACACATCCAGCGGCGCGGCCGGTGGAGCGATTGGCACGCCCCTCACAACCACGCCCCGGTTCGCGGCGTAGGCGATGAAGCCCTCGCTCTCGAGCCGGCGAAAGGCCTCGCGCACCGGCGTTTGCGAGACATCCCAGCGCGCCGCCACTTCTTCTTGCCCAAGGTGTTCTCCGGGACGCAGGTCGCCAGCCACGATCGAGTCGTGAATCGCCTCGTAGACAACGTCCGCCTTGGTGCGGTGGGAGGCCCGTTTGGTGGTCACCCGTAGAGGATACGCTGGCGCGGTAACTCGCCGTGTGGCGGAGCCCGGGCCAGCAGGTCAACCACGCGGTGTAGACTGCCGCTGTGGAACCGGAAAAGCCGCCGCTGGCAGCGGCAAGCGCCCAGCGTTCGCTCGAATCGCGGCTACGCGGCCTGCGCACGCGCATCGGCGACCTGAAGCCAGACGACCTCCTGCTCCTCGATGAGGTGACGGACCAGTTGGGCCGCACCCGAAGGCTGCTGGGCGGTGACTCCGATGCGGTGGCCGAGGCCGTCCTCGCCAGTTTCGGCGGCGAGACGGAGGTGGAAGCGCGAATCGTGGCGCAACTCGCGGTGCAGCAGCCGCTCGCCCAACCAGAACGCTTCGGAGAGGCCCATCGCCGAACGATCCGTGCCCTCGAGGTGCTGGACCGCGAAGGCTACCGCGAGCCACGCGTGCCGCGCCTGGGCCCGTTGACGCCGATCGCCGCCTGGGGCGCAGAATTCGTCGCCGAATACATCGTCCAGGCCTACGCCAAGGGCATCGTCGGGACGGTCCGTACCCTGTACGCGAGACGGGAGGCGCAGTGCATACCCGCTTCACCCGAACGGCGACTGCTCGCGCAGGCCCGAATCGAGATTGACCGCCTCGCCCCCTCGTTTTCGGGTGGAGGCATCGGCGCGCCGCTACTCGTCGTCGGCGGAATCCTGCTCCCGCTGCTTGGCACGCTCTCGCAGTATCTTGGGGCGATTAATTTCGCCGATCGGTGGGTGCTCACGACAGGCATCGGCGTCCTCTTCGTTATCTTTTTCCTGCTCTCGGGCATGCTGCTGGCGGGCGCGTCCGTCGCCCGCCGAAGGTCCCGCCTGATCATGCAGCAGCCGCTCGCAACCCTCTGGGAGTCGGTCGGCAACGCCGGCCATCCGCCGGGAGACGACGCAACGTTTTTCGCTACCGTAGCGATCGCCATGGCTGGCGTGCTCTGGTTCGTGCTCCCCGCGTTGGCAGCAGTGGTCTACTTCGTGTTCTGAGGCCGTGCCGAACGAACCACAGCGCCTTCAATCGCGAGCGGAGAGAATCGCCCGGAGCGCGTCCTCCAGGGCAGCCTCGAATATCGGCGCGCGCGCCACTTCGGTGCCGTCCGCAACGACCACCGGGATTTCGACCAGGTAGCGCCGCTGTAGTTCGGGGTCGGAATCGATCTCCACCACCGACAATTCGAGCGCGATGTGCTTCGAGATGCGGCGAAGCATCGCCTCGGCCTGTGCGCAGAGACCGCAGTTCGCGTTCCCGTAGAGGGTGACCTGAAGGCGTGGCACGGGGGTCAGGCAGGCGTTACGGGCGGCTCGTCGTCTGGCGGCGGCAGGTCTCCCCACACGCGGTCCGCGTACTCAGGCGTAATCGGCCCCGGCCAGCGGTAGAAGATCCCGGCGGCGATGACCGCAATGCCAATAAGTAGCCCACTGACGATCTGCGGCGTTGGGATATCGAAGTACGTCTTCTCATCGATCCGAGTGTACGAAAGGAAGAAGCGAAGGACGCCGTACATCGCCACGTAGCTGCAGAACAACCACCCAGGCACTCGGAGGACGCGGCGCAAGACGAGCAGCAGGACGCCGAGGATCAGCAGGTCGCCCAACATCTCGTAGCCGCCCGCCGTGGGATGGACGGCGCAGTTCCCCAGCGGGTCCGAGGCGAGCTGCGCGCACTTCTCGGGGAAGATGTTGTGGAAATAGGAGTACTGCGGGCTCCCGGGGTTCGTGTATTCGACGCCCCACGGGAGGTTGGTCTGCTTAGCGAGGTGCTCGCCGTTCACGAGGTCCCCCAGGCGGCCGATCGCCTGACCGAGGAGCATGCCCGGTGCTGCCGCATCGAAAGTGATGGCGATCGGCCATTTATGCAGAAGAGCGTAGATCAGCCCGCCTGCCACGCCGCCGATCAGCCCGCCGTAGAGCGTGATCCCGCCCTCGGTTATGCCCGTGATTGCCTTCAGGGGGTCGCCGCTGAACTTGTCCCCCCAATGCTCAATCACATAAAACAGGCGCGCGCCGACGATCGCGCAGGGCACGCCGACAAGCGCGATCTCCTGGCCAATCTCTGGCGGGATCCCGTCCTTCTTTGCCAGCCAAACGGACAGGGTGACGCCGCCGATGATCCCGAGCGCCGTGAACAGCCCGTGCCACGTCAGCGTGAAGGGGCCAATGTCGGCGAGCGTCGGGTCCCAGTTGATCGTGATTGAGAGGAACGGCAGGTAGGCGAACAGGAACATCGGTCGCTAAGGTACAGGGTCGCGTGCACAGGGAATAGCGACCGCGCGGGATCTTGCCCAATCCGCGAGCTACCCCGCGGCTCGCGCCCCCCGCGCCAACGCCTCGCGGGCGGCGACTGCCAGCGCATCCACCCGGTTATGGTCGATGTTCGTAGAGTGACCTCGAACCCAGACCCACTCCACATCGTGGTAGGCCACCATTTCCGCCAGCTGCTGCCAGAGATCCACGTTCTGGACGTGGCCTTTGTTCGCCGTGCGCCAGCCGTTAGCCTCCCACTTCCGCACCCAGCCCTTCGAAAAGCCATTGTGGACGTAGGTCGAGTCGGTGTGCAGGACCACCGTGCAGGGCTTCTTCAGGGCCCGCAGTGCCATGATCGCGCCGGTCAGTTCCATGCGGTTGTTGGTTGAGTCTGGCTCGGCGCCGGAGAGTTCACGCGTCTTGCCGTGGCTGGGCGAAATGAGCAGCGCGCCCCAGCCACCCCACCCGGGATTCGGCGAGCACGCGCCATCGGTATAGATGTGGACTAGCGGTCTGGACTCGGCGGGCATCGCAGAAAGGGTAGCGCATCACTGGGTGCTACTGCGCTGGCGGCGCCCGCCGGATCATCTCGCACAAATGCGCCAGCCGCTCCGGGGGCACCGAATCGCGATACGACTCTTCGGTCCATTGCGCGAGGATCTCCGGCTCGGAAGCATCCGGTGCTGCCTGGCGGATGCGGTTGTAGCGGGCTGCTCCAAACGAACGCATCCTTCGCAGCCACCAGTCAGCCCTCTCCGGGCCTGAAAGCCCGAGCCACCAGCGGTTGTACTGGTCACCGAATTCAGGTTTGGTGTCCTTCGGCGTAGCAAGCGTCCAGCACCTCGCGGAGGTTGAGGCGATCGAGTTGCCGGGCAAAGTAGGGGTCGTTTTCATCGACTGCACCGGAGCCCATTATCGTCCGAATGTCAGAGAACTGCATGCTGGAATGGCTGGAGCGCGCCCATTCGAGCTTGCTGAGCACCAGATCCGGAGCTGTGGCGACCCACAGCGGGTACCCGTGCCAGTCGAAGACCTCGCGCCGGGCGAACTTCTCTAACTCACTGGCGACGGGCTTCAGGACGATGAAGTCGAACTTGCCCCCGGCACGGGGCATCACGTTAAACATGTCCCTCTCTCGGACAGACTGCTCGACCATCAGCCGATCGACGAAGTAGGCGTCCTTGAAGGCGGCGACAAACGCCGGTACTTGCGAGGGGACGATGGAGAGGACGACATCGGTGTCGCCCGTCGCCCGATTGAGGCCGTAGAAGTAGCCCGCGACGGAGCCGGTGAGCATGTAGTCGATGCCGGCCTCGTCGAGGCGGATGGCGCACTCCATCAGCGGATCGGAGTCGTCGGGATTCACGGCTCATCCCTCCTTGCGCGGCGGTCCTTGATCTGTTTAAGCGTTTCGCCCAGGGCCGCTTCCAGGGATGCGATGTGCTCGGCGTCATGGTTCGCCCACGCAGCCACGAACGCTGCGATCGTGAAAACGCCCTCCCCCTCTGTCTCGCCCGTGCGCTCCCAATCCGGCGCATCTAGCCCCCGGAGAATCGCCATGCTGGCCTGGCGTTGCAGGGCAAAGTCTCCCAACAGCCACTCCTTGCGATCGCGAGTTCGGCGGCGGCCCGGCTCCCAGTCTCCACCGTCGATGAACCGCAGGGTGGGCTTCTCTTCGGCCAGCATCCGCCCCAGGGCCACCCGCATGCACAGGTACTCGTCGTCGCGAAAATGGGCGAGCAAAGTGCGCGCGCTCCACTGGCCGGGACGGGCGGCGTCCAGGGCAGCGTCGCCTGCTTCGGCGACCAGGTGGGCGAGCGTAGCGGGCGTGGCCGCGAGCCGGGCGATGGCATCGTTTTCCATCGTCCCATTCTACGTTCCTCTGAGAACTCCGGACCGTTGTTAGGCCATTCGCCGCCGCCCCGCACGATCGCGAAATATGCGCCAGGGGTATGCGCCAGGGGATTGAGTCGCGCGTCCGCGCGAACGGAGTTGAACTCGCCCTCGTCGATTGGCCCACCAGCGGGCCCACCCTCTTCTTCGCACACGCCACCGGCTTCCACGCCCGGTGCTGGGACCAGGTCATCGAACGGTTGCCCGGTTTGCGCTGCCTCGCGATCGACATGCGTGCGCCACGGACGGCCTCGCCGGGACTGGCCCTACCGTCCCCAGACGAACGATGAGCCAGCGGCCCTCAACAAAATGCTTGCAGCGCGAGTGGCAACCGGCCGGCCGCTGATTTTACACTCCGTTAACACGCACCCACGGCGCGCCGTGCTAGAGTGCCCCTGCCGAGTTCGCCGCAAGGTGAAACGGGGGAACCAACTCTTGGGGTGTATTTCCACGCAAGTGGAATAGGCGACTCCCTTCGCCGAACCCGTCAGCTAACCCCGTAGGCGTTATAGGGAGAGGCGTGGCAGCCGCTCAGTCTGCGCAATTGCCTCTCATGCGAACCGTGGTTGCGTGCTCGCCGGTAGTTCCGGTGGTGTGCGCATCCGCTTAACGATGGAGGCGAAGCAGATGCTTCGAAGGCAATCGACCCCCTGGTGGCGCCGGCTCTTTGCGGAGGCGCAGATCCCCGCGTACGTGGTGGTGCGCGAGGATTCGCAACGGCGCTGCCCCGAATGTAGTGCTGGCTATCGCGCTGATGACCAGTATTGCCCCGTATGCCACGTCGCGACGCCCGAGTGGCGCTTCGGCTAACCGCATCTCAATCGGCTCCATTTCCTCCAGTGCACCGTCCTCCCCCTGTGGCGGTGCACACCCCATGCAGGTCATCCCGTTCGCGGGGTGGCCTGTTTGGTTTGGTGGCGAAGTGACGGAAGATGGGCTAATCCGCGAACGGCGGCATCGTCACTTTGAAGGGCTCCAGTGGATCCATGAACTCGCCGCATCCGCCCTTGCCCGCACCCCCAACGAACAGCGTGGCGCGGCCGTCCGTACGGAAGATGTCGCGCTGGTCGGAGAGGCCTGGAAGCGACCCGTATCCATCGACTTCAGCGAGGACCTGCCCGTCTGCCGCTAGCACCGCGCTGCCACTTCCCCTGAACTCAAAAACGCGGCCGTCCTCCGTGTTTGCGCCGTTGACAAAGATGGCGAGCGGCGCCAGTTCTCCCGAGGGCACCCTCACCTGGACATCCCCATTCCATGGCCCTTGGACCGACAGTTGCCCACGTATCCAGTAATCGCCGGAGCAAGTTCCGGTGCCAGTCAGTCGAAGCACCTCGCGGCCAGTTCGCGAATCAAAAATGCGCAAGCCCGTGCCGGTGTTCAGGTCCGGCCCGTTGATCGCAACAAAGGTGTCATCGAACGACCAGCGCGGGTTGCTGGAGCCCGCCGGGAGCGTGAGGTCTGGAGCACCGTCGAGACTGATAATGCGGGTGCCAGTGACACCACTTCCATAGACGCCGCTGATGGCGATGCGCTTGCCATCGTGCGACCACTCCATGCCGCGCGTGGTGATGGGGATCGAACGCGTCACTCCGTCCACCACCAGCCACGTTCTCTCGCCGCGCGACACTCCGGCGGCGAAATCCGTCCCGTCCGGTGACCATTCGGCGTAGAGGTAGAGATACTCAGGCTGCGGACCGCCAATGGTAAGCACCTGCAGGACTTTGCCGGAGGCCGATTCAGCGGCAACGATCGTGCGCCCCGCAATACCGACAA
>JBDSJC010000068.1:0-6071 GCA_039917655.1 Tepidiformaceae bacterium | reverse complement strand
CGGCACCGGGCGGAGGCCGAGGATCGTGGAGCCGATCGGCCCGGCAGTGAAGAGCACGTGCTCACGCAAGCGGTTGAGAAAGGGATGGTCGAGCGGTTGGTAGGTCATGGTGATCCCCCAGAAGTGTCAGGTCACGCCGCTACGCGACGGCGAAAGGGGCGAGGGAGGGGGGCGGTGGCCGTCAGCCCGAAGCGGCCACCGCCGGGCGCATGGACATTCGGCCCAGGACAGCGGCGGCAGAGGTGGCGGCTTGCATAACAGAAGTATAGCAGCTTGATCGACAGACACGCGGCCCCAGGGCGTAGCCATTAAGCAACGCGACGGAAAGCCGATGATTACTCCATGGCGGCGAAGATGGGCATTGTGGATCGGCGGCGAATCGTCATCTCCGGCAAGGTGCAGGGGATCGCGTTCGGGGTTTGGCTCAAGTCGGTCGCGGAATCCCTCGAAGTAACTGGCCGGATGCGCAACCTGCCTGACGGAAGCTGCGAAGTCTATGTGCAGGGCGAACGCTCGCTCGTGAAGCAGTTCGTGGTCGCCTGCAAGCGCGGCCCCAACCCGGGGACGGTGGAGCGCACGGAGATCCTCGAAGAACCGTTGGACGCCAAGAGCGTGGGCTTCTTGCTGGCGCGGTAGCGGCAGCGCGTTCGGGTGGATTAGGACGCCGGGTCCCATGTCCACCGTTGGCGGTCCCACACCGTTCGCCCTGAGCCACGAGGGCAGCTCCGCTCATCCTTCGACTCGCTCAGGACGAACGGGCGCGGGTGGGTTTTGGGTTCCTCACTACGTACTCGCCAGCTCATGCTCCAGGCGCCGCTGGACTTCAATCGCCGGTAGGCCGTGCCGCGCGGCGAGCGCCTTGATGTCTTCGAATTCGAGGCTGCGGCGCTCGATCCCCGCGACCGTTGCGACCTTCACCCGGATGGCGCCGAGGCTGCTCGCAAACGGCTCCATGCGCCGCTCGGCTTCGTAGCGGCGGTGCGTGGTGACTCGGACACCGAGCGTCGTGGTTTCGCGCAAGAACAAGGCAGCGAATCGCTGCTCGTCTTCGGCGTGGACGAGCGCACAAAGCTTACTTGCGGCCCGGCCCTTCTTCATGCCGATCGGCTCCAGCCAGGCATCCAGGGCACCATCCTCAAGCAGACGGTCGCGGGCGTGAGCGAGGATCGAGGGCGGCATGTCGTCGATGTTCGCGGCCAGTTCCACGAGGTCATGCGTAGTCAACGTCTCGGGCTTCGTGCCGAGAAAGACGCGCAGGGCGTTCGGCCGGTTCGGCGGATCGAACGTGCCGGCCCCGGACCCGTGGCCCGTGGTGACAATGGTCATCGGGCCCGGTCTCGCAACAGCTGCGAGGATCGCCGCGCCGGTGGGCGTCACCAACTCGTGCGCGGATTCGACGAAACGCAGGGCAAAGCCGGCCTGCTGAAGGATGTGCGCGGCCGCCGGGCCGGGGGCCGCGGGGATCGCCCCATGCTGCGTCCGGACGATGGCGCCAGAACCGACCGTGACCACGGGGCAGGCCGCTTCGTCCACCTCCAACAGTTCGAGCGCGAGCATGGAGCCCACGATGTCGACCATTGCATCGACGCCGCCTGCTTCGTGGAGATGCGGCTGATCAGTGTTGTGGGCCAGCGCCTCCCCTTTTTCCAGCCAATCGACCGCCGAGAGGGCGCGTTCTGCGACGCGCGGCGGCAAGCCGGCAGCGACGATCAGGGCGCGCATCGCAGGCGGCTGATAGGTCTGCTCTGCTTCGATTCGAACATGAAGGTACGTGGCGCTGATGCCCCCGCGGGTGACCGTCTCTGTCGACAGAGAAAACGGCGGCAGGCCGAGTCGTTCGAGGCCCCTGGTGACAGCGTCCAGCGGCGCGCCGGCGTCTACGAGGGCGGCAATCATCATGTCGCCGGCGATTCCCGAAAAGCAATCGAAGACGAGCGAGGTCACTCCCGGGGTCCGAGGGCGAGCGCGTTGATCGTGGCTGCCAGGTAGCCCGCCCCAAAGCCGTTATCGATATTGACGACGCTGACTCCGGTGGCGCAGCTGTTGAGCATGCCCAACAGCGCCGCCAGCCCGCCGTAGGAAGCACCGTAGCCGACCGACGTGGGGACGGCGATCACGGGGTGCTGGACGAGGCCGCCGATGACGCTCGGCAGCGCGCCCTCCATGCCCGCAACCACGACCAGGGCGTTCGCCTCGCGCAGGGCATCCATCCGTCCGGCGAGGCGGTGCAGCCCGGCCACGCCAACATCGAAGTGGCGTTGAACGAGCGCGCCCATCATCTCCGCCGTGATGGCCGCTTCTTCAGCGACCGGGATGTCCGAGGTCCCCGCCGAGACGATGGCGACGTTGCCCTTCCGGGCCCGGGGCGAGGGGTCGCACCAGGCGAGGCGCGCGTCCTCGTTGTGCTGCACGCCGGGGATCACCGACCGCAGGGCAACAAGGTGCTCCGGCTCCACGCGGGTGACAAGCACCCGTTCGGCGCGGGCAAAAACCTCCTGGGCGATGCGCGCCACCTGGCGTGGGGTCTTGCCCATCGCGAGAACGACCTCGGGCAGTCCGTCGCGAATGGCGCGGTGATTGTCCACGTTGGCGAAGCCGAGGTCCGTGAACGGCGCGGACTCGAGCTGGCGCAAGGCCTCGTCGGGGGGCACAAGCCCGCCCGCCACCTGGCGAAGAAGCGTCCGAAGGCTGTCCTGATCCATTGCATCTCAGTCTAGTGCAGGGCGAGCGTTGGCAAGAGACGCGGGCGCAATCGTGAGGTAGGGCGCTGGCCAGGGAACAGGTCTCTGCCGCGGAATCGTGAATTAGCCTTCAACACCAGCCAGCGAGGGCCTTGCCTCACGGTACTGCGCCAACTGAAGGAAGGGTTCGCGGGCCCGCGCCCAATGGGCTTCGAAAACGGTCAGCACTTCTTCCCGGCTCTTCGAGCGAAAGATGCGGTCGCGGGTTGAGGCCGCTTCGAACGTGCCCTCGGTGTACCACGCGAGATGCTTGCGCATCTGCGTGAGCCAGTGGTGGGCGTCGCTGCGCTCCATGATCAGCTGGCAGTGCCGCCGGATGACGCGTCCCCGGTACTCCCACCGTTGCTCGATCGGCAACGCGTCGTAAGCCTCATCGAAGACCCACGGGCGGCCCAGCGCGCCGCGACCAACCATCACATTCGCGCAACCGGTTTCGGCGATCATCTGCCGCGCCTCCGCTAGCGAAGTGACGTCGCCGTTGCCGGTGACCGGGATGTCGATGGCCTGCACCACCTCGCTAATGATCTGCCAGGGGGCTTTGCCCGTGAAGCGCTGCGAACGCGTTCTCGGGTGCACGGTGATGGCGTCCACCCCCTCGGCCTCGGCCATCAAGGCTACCTCCACGGCGTTCAGATGCTCGTCATCCCAGCCGCCGCGAATCTTCACGGTGAACGGCACGGTGATCGCCTGGCGGAGGGCGCGCAGCAGTTGGCGGGTCGATTCTGGCTCGCGCATCAACGCCGCGCCCTTGCCCTGCCTGGTGATCTTTGGCATCGGGCAGCCCATGTTCAGGTCGATGATGTCGGCCCCACGCGCCTCCAGTTCCTGCGCCGCATCAACCAGCAGACCGGTGTCGCAGCCCAGCAGTTGCATGGCGAGCGGGCGTTCGTCCGGGTAGTAGTCGATGATGTCGAGCGCGCGAGGGCTGCGCCGCACGAGCGACGCGGCGTCGATCTCCTCGGTGGTGGTCATCCCGCTGCCGCACTCTTGGGCGATCAGCCGGAACGGTGCGTTGCTGACCGCCGCCATCGGCGCCAGCCTCGCGATTCCCGCGACCTCAACGTTACCAATGCGCATCAACCGAGCGTACCAAACGCGGTCTGAACGGGCACCGTTCGTTCGTAGCCAGGCTGGACGCGTCTCCCGGACGGCGCCCATGCGATCTGGTCGCCATCATTGAGGTAGGCGCTCAATGCTCCCCTGAATCCTAATTCTTCGCCGGCTTGGTATTTTTCGCGCTGGCGGAAGGGTCCACCGGCGCTTCGGCGTTGAGCGCCGCAGGTTCCTTGTTGTGACCCGGTGCATTGGCGCTGTTACCCGGCGGTGCCGATTGCCCAGGAGCGTCTGCGCTGTTGGCCGGCGGTGACGATTGCCCGGGAGCGATTCCGCTGTTGCCCGGCGGCGTCGACTGACCTGGAGCATTCCCGCTTTTGCCCGGCGGTGTCGATTGACCAGGAGCGTCCCCGCTTTTGCCCGGCGGTGTCGAGTGCCCTGGAGCGTCCCCGCTGTTGCCCGGCGGTATCGATTGCCCTGGAGCATTCCCGCTATTGCCCGGTGGATCCGCCGGCGGACCTCCCGCCCCTCCCGCTCGATCCGTCGGTGGGCTGTCGGCTGGCGGGTTCACGGTGACCGCCGGAGGAGAAGCCGGAGCGCCGCTGCTAACGACTGGCTTGGGCGCCTGGACTGCAGAGTCATGTTCGCCCACCGGCTGGGCTGGAGCAGGCGCGGTTGGGCTCGCGTGCCCACTATCGCTGCTCCCGGCAGGACTACTGTCGCCAGACGCGATACCGTTGCTCCCCACTCCCGCTGGCGCGGGCGACTCTGCACCAGGAACGCTGCCCGCCGCCGCTGGCGCTGTATCACCTGTGCTTGTTCTGGCGGCGGTGGGAGTGATGTTCCCGGGCGACCCCGGGGAACTTCTGTTGGTCGGCGCGAAGGCCTCTGGCACCAGTAGCGGGCCGCTGCCGGGTACAAGGCTGTACGTGTGGCCCGATGCCGAAACGAGCGCTGACCCTTCCTCCATCAGGAGCGTTGCCACGCCTCCGCTCTTTGACGATTTGAACGCCGAATCGGCGCTGATTTCGGCCGTCCACCCGGTGCCGATCAGGCGCACTCGGTCGTTCTGGGTCACGAACACCGCGCTACCAGAGTGATGCACGATCGTCAGTAGGTCGCCGGTTTGCTGAAAGCTGATGCTCGAACCAGGGTCCATGCCAACCCGCACCGCGTCGGAAATGGCTACCCAGGCGAATGATTGCGCGCGGATCTCCTGGTCCGCTGTGGCGCGGTCGGCCGGTTGGCCGTTCACCAGGATGTCTCCCAGAGATCGGGCCATCACGACCGTGGCGTCCTGCTGATCAGTGAAAGGCGCGAAATGAAGTGCGCCGAAGATCGCCGCCGCCACTCCGATCGTGGCCGGGACTGCCACCCAGTGTTCGCGAAGCGCAATGCCCCGCCGCGCTTGCGCGTCCTGTGGTCCGAGGCTGGTCATGATCCGAAGGCGGAGCGCTTCGCGCCGTTGGGGCGTAAGAGGCAGCGGCCGGCTGCTTCCCAGAGCAAACTCAAGGTGGCGATACTCGAAAGTGTTGTCGGGCTTACGGCGCAGCATCGAACATCAACCTCCGCATGTGCCGCAGGGCGCGCATTTGCGACGCGCGCACCGCTCCCTCCCGTTTGCCCATAATCCGCGCAATCTCCTCGTTGCTCTTGCCGTTGTAGTACCGGAGCACGATTACCTGACGCTGATCCTCCGTTAGCAAGCTTAGCGCGCGAACCACCTGCGCGCGGGCTTCGGGCGAAAGCTCCTCGGTGGGTTGGCCCACCGAGCGATCCTCGAAGTCCTGTACCAGCAGCGGCAACGTCCGCTGACTCGCTCGCCAATGGTCCCGGATTTCGTTCCGCGCGATGGTGAAGATCCACCGCCGGTAGCTGTCGCTGCCACTCCGGTAATTTTTTGCCGACCTCCAACCCTTGAGAAAAACGGTGGAAACCACATCCTCCGCGACAGTCTCGTTGTGGCACTGCCCCCGGACGTAGATGTACAGGTCGGCCACAAGGAGCAGATAGATCTGTTCGAACGCCCCGGCTTCGCCCCCGGCCGCACGCGCCGCCAGCCGATCAAGCGCCACGGGGTCATGGCCGTCGGCCTCAAGGCCAAACTGAGGAAGCTGAAGAGTCTCCTGCAAACCCGGTCGTGCCCCTTTCGGCACATTCGTGCGCCGAACCTTTCCTTCTGAGAATCGGGTGTGCAACCCACTTCCGATACGTCAGAAGGGCCCCGCGGTTGGGCAATCAACCGGATCATACGGCAATCTGTCAATCGCTATTGTG
>JBDSJC010000067.1:0-12537 GCA_039917655.1 Tepidiformaceae bacterium | reverse complement strand
GACGTGCTTACCCTTCAGGACCTCGAGGCCGAATGGCTCGCGGAAGCGATAAACCACAAGCGTGAGGAAGGCCTTCTACGAGATAGTCGCACATTCGGCACCCGCCCGTAACCCTCAGTATGCGGGCGGGGAGTCACGCATACTCAAGCTTCTGACTGCCCACGGCCGCCACATCGGTACGCTTCACGAAATCCTGATGCCTGACGGCTCCACGCGCCGAGACTGTTCGAGGGTGAGAGTCAAGGCCGAGTAGTCACGGCTTCGAGATCGGCACAGCGGCGGCCGGTGCGGTCCCCAGGCGAAGCCGCCGCCGTATACTTCGTCCATGAGTTTCTACTACGGCTCAGGCCAGCCGCCCGACGATGAGCCGCCGGGCGGGATCAAGGAGACGTTGACGATCATCGTCGCGGTGTTTCGTGTGCTGGCGATTCCCATGGCGATTATGTTTGGTGGCATTTTCGGGCTCGTAGGGCTGTTCTACCTGTTCGTGTTGAGCAAGCTGGCCGGGCTGGCCGTGATCGCGATTATCGTGCTCGCGCTAATTGCGCGAGGGGTGTGGGAAGCGAAGCACCCGCCGGACTTCCTGAAAGAGTGACCGCCGCCGATTCGCCTTCTCTTGCCGATCGCATCGAGCGCGTGAACGAGCGCATAGCGCTTGCCTGTCAGCGCGCGGGCCGCCCAATCGCGGAGGTGACGTTGATCGCGGTCAGCAAGACGTGGCCGGCGGAGCTCGTGACCGAAGCACAAGCCTGCGGGCTAAGCGATTTCGGCGAGAACCGCGTCCAGGAGGCCCTCCAGAAGATGGATGCCGTACGGGCCCTGCGCGCCGGGCAACAGATTGAGCCTGCGTGGCACCTCATCGGTCATCTCCAGACCAACAAGGTGAAGTCCATCACCGGGCGGTTCGCTATACTTCACGGCATCGACTCTGAACGGCTGATCGAGACTGTGGGGCGGTTCGCCTCCGGGCCGCAACGGGTGATGCTCGAAGTGAACGTTTCCGGCGAGCCATCAAAGTTCGGGGTCGCTCCCGGAGAACTGGACCAGCTTTTGAAAGTAGCATCGAGTACCGCGAAGGTCGTGGTCGAAGGCCTGATGACCGTTGCCCCGCGAGGCGAGGTCGCCGAGTCCTCGCGGCCGGTGTTCCGCGGGTTGCGTTCTCTGGCCGAACGTTACTCGCTGCCTCATCTCTCGATGGGGATGTCGGACGACTACGAGGTGGCGATCGAAGAGGGCGCCACACACGTCCGCGTTGGCCGGGCGATCTTTGGGGACCGCTCGTGAAGGTTGCGATCATCGGCGGTGGCGTCATGGGCGAGGCGATTTTGTCCGCCACCCTTGACGCCGGACTGCTGCGGGCCGCCGATGTGACCGTCTGCGAAGTTGTGGAGGTGCGCCGGACGGCACTCGCAGCGGCCTATGGAGTGGCGGTGACGGCCGAGGCCGGACCGTGCCTGGCCGAAGCGGACGTGGCAATCCTCTCGATCAAACCGCAGGACCTGCACAGCGTGCGCGGGACGTTGCCTCCAGAGTCCCTCCTAATTTCGATCATGGCGGGCGTCCGCATCACCACGCTAAAGGAAGAGCTTGGGCATGAGCGGATTGTACGGGTGATGCCGAATACGCCGGTGACAGTGAAGGCGGGAATGTCTGTCTGGACTGCGACTTCCGCGGTGACCCCGGCACAACGCGGATTCGCCCACGGCCTCCTTTCGGCCGTTGGTCTTGAGATTTATGTCGATGACGAGAAGAAGATCGACATGGCGACGGCGGTAAGCGGCAGCGGACCTGGCTACGTGTTCCTGTTCATCGAGGCGATGATCGACGGGGCGGTGAGCATCGGGCTGACCCGCGCTCAGGCCACGGAGATGGTGTTGCAGACGGTCCACGGTTCGGCGCTCTACGCGCAGAAAAGCGGCAAGCCCGCCGCCGAGCTGCGCGGCATGGTGACTTCGCCAGCTGGAACGACGGCTGCGGGGCTGTTCGAGCTTGAAAAGGCGTCAGTGCGCGCGGCGATTATCGAATCGATCAGGGCCGCCCATCGCCGCGCGATCGAACTCGGCGGGCCAGCTTGAACGCTCAACTTGCGCTGGTCTTTACGACGTTCCTCTACATCCTGCTGTTCGCGATCATCGCGCGGTCACTGCTGAGCTGGTTTCCGCTGGACCCACGCAACCCGTTCGTGAGGGTGCTGCACCAGTTTACCGAGCCGCTGCTAGAGCCGTTCCGCCGTCTCCTCCCACGGACGGGAATGATCGACTTTTCGGCGATGGCGGTGATCATCCTGCTGTACGTGATGATCTTTGCCGTGAACCAGGCGGCAGGGCGATAATCTCGGGAGTGCCATTTCCTTCGCCCACCTTTCCCTGAGTTTGGTATCCTTACCAACGAATCGCCATTGTGGCATCCCCGGGGGCGTCCCATAGACCCGTACGTCGCTCAGTTCACGCTCTTTTTCCTCACCATGCTGACGTGGGCGGTAGTCGCTCGATCATTGCTCAGTTGGTTTCCGATCGACCAGGCTAGCCCGCTGTACCAGCTGCTGTACCGGGTGACCGAGCCGATCATCGAACCGATCCGGCGGGTTATGCCGCAGACGGGGATGATGGACCTGAGCCCGATGGCGGCAATCATCGTCCTGATCGTGATGAGCCAGGTGGTCGCCAACCTGACCGCGGCAGCATAGCGAGCCCGCTTCGCTCGCCCGAGCCACGCGAGCGTGCGAGACTCCACCCATGTCCCCAAGCGTCATTGAAGCAACGGACCTGGTGTTCGAATACGGCGAACGCCGCGCGCTGGACGGCCTGACGTTGAGCGTGCCCGCGGGGTTCGTGTTTGGCCTGCTAGGGCCGAATGGGAGCGGCAAGAGCACCTTCGTATCACTATTGGCGGCGATGGAACGGCCGTCTGTCGGCCAACTTTTGGTGTTTGGGGAAGCGCCGGCCGCCTCTTTGCGGAGGCGCGTGGGCACCGTGTTCCAGGAGAACGCGCTCGACCCGCTGATGACTGGCGACGAGACGCTCAGGCTCGCGGGCAGACTGTTTGGGATGTCCGCGGAGGCAATCCGCGAGCGCTCTGCGAGGCTTTTCAGCGAATTTGGTCTGACGGACCGGGCGAACGACAACGTATCCCAGCTCTCGGGAGGAATGCGCCGCCGATTGGAGATGTGCCGCGCCCTGCTCCACGATCCCGAGCTGCTGCTGCTCGACGAACCCACGACCGGCGTTGACCCGGATGAGCGGCGCGCACTGTGGACCGCACTCCTCCACCGCGCGGGTGGGTCCAGGACGATTCTGCTGGCGACGAACGACCTGGCGGAGGCGGACGACATCTGCGACCGGGTGGCCTTCGTCCAGGCTGGCCGGGTGGTGGCGACGGGTACCCCGGCTGAACTCAAGCAAGGCCTGAAACGTGAATCCGTGCGGGTGGGCTGGGACTCGCCCACGGCGGAGCAGCTGGCCATGGTCGCTAGCTGGGCCGGGGAAGGCCAGGTGACAGCGCACGAGGGTTCGGTACACATCACCGTTGATGACCCTTCCGCGTTCGTACCACGACTCTTTGCGCTCGCGCCGGGGGCGATCCGCAGCGTATCGATCGAAACGGCCTCGCTGGAAGACGCCTACTTCCGCCACGTCACTCGACGGGTGCAAGCTCCCGCAGGTGCGGCGTGAGTGCCGTGGGCGCCACCGGGGCGCTCTTCGGCCGCGATATCCGCGCGGTGGTTCGGTCTCGGTCGCAGCTCTACTCGTCGATGTTTACGCCGCTGCTGTTCCTCGTATTCCTCGGTAACGGCGTCTCCGAGGGGCTGGCTCCGGCGAACTTGAAGGCGGGCAACTTTACGGCCTACCTGGTGGCTGGCGTGGTGGTCATGACATCCGTGTTTTCGGCCACGTTCGCAAGCGCTTCGTACTACAAGGATCGGGATAGCGGGATGCTCCGCATGCTGCTCTCGTCGCCGCATTCGGCTCGCACGGTGCTTTTTGGAAAGTCGCTGGCCGGCGTTTGCATCGGTGTGTTGCAGTCAAGCGTTGTACTGCTGGTGGCCGCGCCGTTTGTCGAATTCAAGTGGCAGTATGGGGTGGTGCCGGGACTGGGCGTGGCACTCGCCACGATCGTGCTTTTGAACGTGATGCTCTCGGGGATTGCCCAGGCGCTTGCTTCGCGCGTGGAGACGATGCAGGGCTTCCACCTCGTGATGAACCTCGCGCTCTTCCCACTGCTGTTCTTTTCCGGGGCGTTCTTCCCGGTGGACAACCTGCCCATCTGGCTGGAGGTCCTGGCGCGGCTGAACCCGCTGTCCTACGCGGTGGATGCGTTGGAACTGGCGGCGTACGCGGATGGGAGCGCCGGATTCTTCGGGCTGGGGGTCGATTTCGCCGTGATGGGTGCGCTGGCGGTGGGCGTCTACGCGTTGGGACTTGCCCGGACGCCGCGGCTGACATGGTCTGGGAAGTAGCTGATCCGAGGCGGCGACGCCTGACCGCCCCGCTGGTTCCGGGATGCTGGTGGGCGGTACTGGACTCGAACCAGTGACCTCGTCGGTGTGAACGACGCGCTCTAACCAACTGAGCTAACCGCCCGGACTGTGCAGTCTAGTGGGATCAGCCTCGCCGTTCAACCTTTTTGGGGGCGCAATTCAGTTGAACGCTCGGGGCGCCGCACCCATACTGAGGAAGGAGCCGAAGTGGCGGAATGGCAGACGCGCTACGTTCAGGGCGTAGTGTCCTCACGGGCGTGCGAGTTCAAATCTCGCCTTCGGCACCAAGCCCGGACGCGGGCGCCCGTAGCTCAGCGGATAGAGTGTTAGGTTGCGGACCTAAAGGTCGGTGGTTCGAGTCCACCCGGGCGTACCAGACATTGAGAAAGGCCCCTCGAAAGAGGGGCCTTTCCTATTTCCCAGATTGAGCGCTCAACTGATTGACTGCGGAGAGTGCTCCGGCTTGCCTCGCATCACGTTCCAGGCCGCACCGATCGTGACCGGAAGGTCCCTGCGGTTGGCAATCAGAATGCCCACGCAGAGCAACGAGTAGGCGGCGGCGTAGTACAGGCGGACAGACTCGCTGGTTATAAACAGCTGGGTGGCGAACAGCAGGAACAGGATCACCGCTTCACGGGCGCCCATCTTTAAGTTGGCGAAGACGGCGATGGCGAACGCTGACTGAGCGGCAGTGAGGAAGATCTCTTCACGCTGGCGGTCATCGAGCGGCAGGCCACCGGTGAACGAAAACTCGCCGGCGGAGAGCAAGAAGGCGACGGGAAGGGTCCCGATGAGCAGCGTCCACTGGTTTACCTTGGAGGAGATCAGTACTCCCATCCCCGCGGCGGCGCGGCCGCGCCAGGCGAGCAGGCCGGCGACAAGCACTTCTGGCGATTCGGATGCTAGCGGGGCGAGCCATTGGATCAGAAGGAACTCGGAGAAGCCGAAATCCTGGCCGATCTCCACCAGGGCCTCGGCGAAGGGCTCGGCTGAGGCGAAGATCGTGGCGGCGCTGAAGACGAGCGTTATCACCACCAGGATCCGGCGGTTCTTGTCCTTCAACGAGCCCATGGCGCGCGCAGGCCCGACGAGTTCGATCTCGGTGGATTCGACTTTCGAACTGAAGTAGAGGTAGAGCACGAACATGGTGACCAACACGATGGTGTCGATGATGGTCACGGTGTGGCGCAGCGGGATGAGGATTACGTAGATCGTGGCGATGCTGAGGAAGGCAAGTTCGAGGCTGCGCTGGCGGTCGACGATCAGTTCTTTGAGCCGGGTGCGGTAGAAAAAGAGCGCGAAAACGACCGGCCAGCCGACACCGATGAGCAGCCGGTTGCCGCCAGTCATATTCGCGATGGCGAGGCCTTTTTCAGCCTCCGCCGGGTCGGCCCCCGCTTTCCAGGCAAGGACGAAATCGACGGCGTATTCGGGGAGCACGGCGATAATTGCGATGATTGCCAGCGCGAGGCCCTGGGAGATATCCATCTCGGCGGTTTCGGCGCCCCAGCTGAGCAGAAAAGCCGCGGCGAGGATCGCCAGGCCGAAGATCATCGCGGCCGCTACGGGCGCCAGGTGGACCCCAGCGATGCGGAGGATGATGCCTGGAAGACACGCCACGACCATGGCGGTGATCAGCAGCCAGTGGCGGCCGAATGAGTTGGATTCGGTCACGAAGCCGGGCCTTTCAGCGTGTGGCGGCGGGCACCGTTGAGCGCGGTGGGCCAGTGGAGGAGGTTCAACGTCCGGTCATTCGTAGAAGGGTATCGGCTCGGCCGTTTCCCAATAGTTGTTGAGTTTGCCTTCGGCGAGGCCTCGGCCTGGGAAGAAGCGTCCCTTGTGCATCTGCTCCACCATCTGGGCCTGGCTTTGCAGGTCTTCTTCGAACACAGCGGTGAAGTAGCCTATGCCCTGCGTGGAGTGCGCGTCCGAGCCCCCGGTGCCGGGTTTGCCGAGGATCTTCGCGACCTGGAGAGCGAAGTAGTTTTCGCGCGGCGTGTTGCAGCCGTTGAGCACTTCGATCCCGTGGACGAGTTGAAAAACTGGCAGCCTGGCGGCCTGTTCGGGTGTGAGATTGAACGGCTCTTTGCCTTCGCGCTTGAAGTGGACGGGATCGAAGAAATGGCGGAAGGCGTGCGCGACGACCAGAAAGGCACCCTGGTCGTCCGCCACCTGGCGGAGTTTCTCAAGGCGCCGGATGCCGCTTTCGTAGCCCTTGAGGCCGATAGCGAGGATATGGCCCATATCCGTGGAGACTTCCATGCCGTTGGAAACGAAGACGCCTTCGTGCTTCGTACGGAAGGGAGCGAGATCCCAGGATTCCCACATACGGTCGTGTTCGGTGATGTTCACGCCGGTCAGACCAACCCGGCGTGCCTCTTCGATGAGGTCATCCGGGTTGAGCATCGAATCTGATGCGCCCTTTGTGGTGTGGAGGTGCATGTCAATAATAGTGCCCGGCACGGTGCGCCTCCTTGTCTATTGTTCCGAGTTTCACAGACTCAGGGAGTATATCATCGGGCGGCGAGGAGCGGCATCAGCCAGCCGAAGAGACCGATGAAGGCGAGGACCATCCCGCACCAAAGCGGCCAGTAGCGGCGCGCGAAGATGAGCAGCGGCGGCAAGGGCAGCCAGGCCAGGGCGACAATGATGAGCAGGAACACGGCGCTCGGCGCACCCGCGAACCCCGCCTTCTCCGCAAAACCGCCAACTTCATAGAACGAACCGAGCAGCAAGCCGAGGAAAGACCAGCCGATGGCGGCGCCGGTGAAGACGGGCACGGCTAACACCATGCCGGGGACATCGCGTGGAATCCAGCGTTCGATCCTGGTGGCGTCTCGGACGCGCGTGGCGAGGAAGATCAGCGCGGCGGTGGAGGCGATACCCATGGCGCAGCCCGCCGCCCAGCCGGCGACGACGGCGCTCACTGGCGGCTCGCGGTGGCTGTAGAGATGACTGTGCAACGCGCACCGGCCGCCGCCGCGGCCACGCTTGCCGCCTGGCCGGAAGGGCCAATCCAGAAGAGCGTTGGGCCCGCGCCACAGAGGCGGATTGCGTCCTCGACGCGCTCTTCCAGGTCAACCCAGAGACTGTGAAGGCCATCGAAGACGTCGAAGGCGACGCGTTCGAAGGCGTTGTGCACGTCGCTGCTGGCGAACGAGCGGCGCTTGCTAGCGGCGAATGTTTCGGAAACCCCACCGCTGTCAAAGGGTTGAACGTCGAGGGCGGCGAACATCCGCGCTGTCTTGCGCTCGATCGTGGTCGCTGGTACGAAAAGGACGACGCCGTGCCGGGCTAGGGCCGACAGCTCCTGAACCAGCTCGCCGCGGCCCTGGGCACGAACTGTGCCGCCCCGCAGGAAGAAGGTCTCGTCGCTGCCGATACTGTTGGCCACGGCCAGCAGATCCTCGTCCGAGGCTCCCCAGGGTCCCTGGAGCAGCCTCAGGACAGTGGCGGCGTCCGAAGCCCCACCGCCGAGGCCGCCAGCCGGGGGGATGTGCTTCACGAGGTGGACCGCTACTTCGGCGGCCGATCGGCCGCAGCGTTCTGCCAGCAGGGAAGCGGCCCTCAGCGCCAGGTTGGTGTTGTCCCGCGGCACGCCCGAGGCGAAGCGGCCTTCGATGGTGATGCCCTGGCCATCACCGAGCGTTACCCGCACCTCGTCAGCGAGTTCGAGTTCCTGGAGGATCGTGTCGATTTCGTGGTAGCCGTCTTCGCGCCGGGCGGTCACTTCGAGGATGAGATTGATCTTGGCGGGCGCGTGGCCGGCCAGGACGTCAGGCACTGGCTCGGACCTCACGGGTGGAGGCAAGGAGCGCCAGCCACTCTTCGATCGAGAGGGTCTCAGCACGGCGCATCGGGTCCACACCGGCGGCCCGTAGGGCATCATCGGCTTCTTCCGCTGTCAGTCCAGATTCACGCGAGAGGGCGTTGTGAATCTGCTTCCTGGGGTTGCGAAACGTCTTCGAGACCAGCGCGAAGAAGGCCTCGAGGTCGGCCGTGGGGACGCGCGGCTTGGAATGAAGGCTGAGCCGGACGACCGAAGAGTGGACGGACGGCGGCGGGTCAAACGCCGTGGGCGGGACATCGAACAGTATTTCGGCGGTGGCGTAGACCTGCACGGAAACCGTCAGGAGGGAGGCCTGGCCCAATTTCGCGGCCAACTCACGGGCAACTTCGCGCTGCACCATGACGACGGCTTCGGTGGGTTTCGGTTCGCCTTCGAGGATGTGACGAATGATAGGGTTCGCTGCAAAGTAGGGGAGGTTCCCCACCACGGCGAACGGCGTCCCGCGAGGGACGATCACCGCGTAGTCGATGTCGCGCGCGTCGGCGACAACCAACCGGAAGCCGTGTGCACCGCGGAAGCGCTCGGTGAGGTGTGGGATGAGCCGCTCTTCAACTTCGAGCGCGGTCACGGTGTGGCCAGCATCAAGGAGGACAGCCGTGAGTTGGCCAGTGCCGGCGCCGATCTCCACCGTCACCCCGTTCGGAGGGACGCGCACGGCGCTAACGATGTCGGCGAGGACGCCGCTATCGCGCAGGAAGTGTTGCCCCAGCGCCTTTCGCGGACGTGGGCCGGGGAGGCGGGGGTTATGGGGTCGGGGCACCGATCGATGGTAGCCCGCGCTTTGCGGCCAGTCCAAAGAGCCGAACAGGTCATCCCGTAGGAGGAGGTGAAAAAGGCTGTGCACCTGCTGTCGAGCTGCCCAATTGAGCTTGTCCCATGCCAGCTAACTCTGATCCGGTTGGCCCACGGCACCCGAAGCATTCCACTTATGGCTGCTTCCTTCCGGACCTGACCAGGTTCGTGGCGCTCCGCCGCGCAGGACCAGATCGTCAACGCCGCTTAGCAAGGACAGTCCCCAACGAACCAGCCCTCGAACAGGAATTCAACCCCGCTATAGCGGATTGCGGGTACAGGACACCGCTAGCTCCCCGTCTAGCACAGCCATGGATAACCGTACGGTAGGTTGATCGGGCGGGCAAGCATTCCGTTGCGCAAGGGGGCCGTTATGTTGCATCGGCGGCGCGTTGGATCGCGACGAGCAGGGCGCCGGCGCTCACGCGCTGTCCAGCAGCCACGGGCACGCTCTCCACCACTCCATCCGCGGGGGACCGGAGCTCGTTGTTCATCTTCATCGACTCGATGACCAGCAGGACTTGCCCGGCGACCACCGATTCTCCTGGGGCACAGCGCACTTCCACGATCGAGCCGGTCATCGGTGCGACGAGCCGCTTCGCTCCGCCCACCCCGGCATCGGCCTTGCGTGTGCCAGAAGATGGCCGCCAACGCTCGACGTCGTAGTCCCAGATGTGCCGCCCGATGGTGACGATTGCGCCGCCGCGCCGCCGTTCGAGGTAAAGCTCCGTCGGGCGGTTATCGACCATCAGGAGGTAGAGGCCCGAATCGCCCACTTTCTCAAGCTGCACGGTCTTCCATTGATCGGCGCCGTCACGGCGGACCTTGACGGCCCCGTTGTCGCGCCGAATCTCGAAGCTCACGTCGTTGTCGTCGTCCCGGATCAGATACTTCTCGTCCATCGCCCTACCCCCGTTCCGGCGGCAGAGCCAGTCATCTGGCTGCGCCAGGCCGTGCCGGGCTGGCGTTGGACGGCGGGCGCCGGGATGGACGCGCTGGGTACGGGACGCTCAGCGCTGTCGCCGTTGGTGACGAGCAACAGGGCGGCGATTTCGGCCATCTCCTGTAGCTCTTCGACCGGGTCGGCGGCGGACATTTCGTGACGGTCGAGAAAGGCCGTATCAATGTCGCCCGAGATGAAGTCAGGCAGGTCGAGGATTTCGCGGATATAGGGAATGTTCGTGGCAACGCCAACGATTCGGAACTCTGAGAGCGCGCGCCGCATACGCGTGCGGGCGCCTTCGCGGTTGCGCCCCCAGGCGGTCACCTTGGCGAGCAGCGAATCGTAGTAGGGGGTGACCTCCACGCCGTCGTAGAGGGCGCTTTCGACCCGAATTCCCGGCCCTGCCGGTTCCCGCGCAAGGACCACACGGCCGACGGATGGAAGGAAATTGTTGAACGGGTCTTCGGCCACGATACGGCACTCGATTGCCCAGCCGCGGGTGAGCAGCTCGCCGTCGTCGTAAGCCAACTCTTCACCAGCCGCCACGAGGATCTGATCCTTGACTAGATCGGTGCCGGTGGCGAGTTCGGTTACCGGGTGTTCGACCTGTAGCCGGGTGTTCATTTCGAGGAAGAAGTAGTTGCCTTCAGGGGTCAAGAGGAACTCGACCGTCCCGACGTTATGGTAATCTGCCGCCCGCGCGAGGCGCACCGCGGCGCGGCTCAGGGCGCGACGCAGGTCCGGCGTCACCGCAACGCTGGGGCACTCTTCGATCAGCTTCTGGTGGCGGCGCTGGATGGAGCACTCGCGTTCGCCAACGGGAACGACGTTTCCGAACTTATCGGCGATGATCTGGATCTCGATGTGCCGGACACGCTGAAGGTTTTTCTCCACGTAGATCGCTGAGCTACCGAACGCCGCCTGCGCCTCCTGCATGGCTCGCGCGGCGGACTCGCGAAAATCGCCCTCGCGCTCAATCAGGCGGATGCCGCGTCCGCCTCCGCCAGCGGCCGCCTTGACCATCACCGGGTAGCCGATCTCATTTGCGAACGCCAGTGCTTCGTCGATGGAGCTGACTTCGCGGCTCCCCGGGAGCACGGGCAGACCGCAGCGCAGCGCAAGTTCACGCGCCTGGATCTTGTCGCCGAGCATCCGGATTGAGGCGGGAGACGGCCCGATGAACGTCAGCCCAGAGGCTTCGCAAGCCTCGGCGAAGTCTGCGTTCTCGGCGAGGAACCCGTACCCAGGGTGAATCGCGTCCGCGCCGCAGGCTTTCGCTACGGCGATGATCTTTTCTCCGTTGAGATAACTTTCGCGTGCGTCGGCAGGGCCGATAAGGTGGGCTTCGTCAGCGTCGCGAACGTGACGGGAGAGGCTATCGACTTCGGAATAGACCGCAACGGACGGGATGTCGAGGTCGCGGAGGGCGCGTACGATGCGGAGGGCGATCTCGCCGCGGTTGGCAACCAGGACCTTTGCGAACATTGAGCGAAGCTTCCCCGCAGAACCGTTTAGAGCCGAAGCATACCGTCAGGACGCATCTCGGAGCGAATTCGGATAAGCACAATGAGTGGCCCAGCCTCCCCAGCCGCACTACTCTAGAGAAGTGGACGATCACACTCTCCGGGTGCTCGAATTCGAGAAGGTCCTACAGCTCTTGGCTGGAGAGACGGCCTTTAGCGTTGGCCGGGAATTGGCCCTCCAGGTAAGGCCGGCCACCGAGTATGACGAGGCTTTCGAACTCCTCTCGCTGACCGCTGAAATGCGCCTGCTGGACCAGCTTGGGATCGACATCCCATTCGCCGGGGCTCGTGACGTCCGACCGGCAATCCATGGCGCAGGCATCGGACAGGTGCTGGAGGCGCCCGACCTCGTGGATGCGGCACAGACGCTGCGCACGGCCTGGCGGGCGCGCGGGGTGGTCGAAAAGCTTCGTCCGCGCATTCCCCGGCTGGCGACGATCACCGATCAGGTGGGCGACTTCCGGCGTTTCTCAGACGAGATTGACCGCGCGATCACCGCGCGCGGCGAAGTGTCGGACAGCGCCAGTGATGTCCTCGCGAGCACGCGGCGGGAGTTGCGGACGGCCCAGGACCGGCTTGAACAGCGCGTGCAGGCGGCGATGGCCGACGCCATTCGTCGCGGGATCGCCCAGGAGGGGATCATCACCGAGCGCAATGGGCGGAAGGTCATCCCGGTGAAGAGCGACTATCGCGGCCAACTGGCGGGCATCGTCCACGATGTCTCTTCAAGTGGGGCGACGGTCTTCGTGGAGCCGATGGGAGTGGTGGACGCCGGAAACCAGGTGCGCGAACTGCAATTGGCGGAGCAGCGAGAGGTACGCCGCGTGCTGCAGCGGCTAACGGCAATCCTGGGCGAATCCGAAGCGCTGGCGCTGCAATCGGTCCTCGCGCTCGCTCAACTGGACGTAATTAGCGCTGAGGTTAGGCTCGGCAAGCGGATGAAGGCTCAGCT
>JBDSJC010000066.1:0-20917 GCA_039917655.1 Tepidiformaceae bacterium | reverse complement strand
GTCAAGAGCCAACCACCGATGCCCCACGCCATCCCAAAGTTCCGGTTGAACTCCGTGGGGCTGCGATCAAGGCCGCCGTAGATGTAGACCTGCTTGTGCGTCGTGGAGCCGTAGCGGCTGTACTCCTTCGCGGTCTTGTTCGCCGCTATCTCCATGGCGGTCAGAATCTGACCAGCGAGCCTCCCGCCGCCGGTGGCATCGAAGGCGAGGGTCGCCCCGGTTGCCACGAGCGCATCCACGAGGTCGCCCATGAAAGTGGGCTGGCTCGAATCGCAGACATGCGTGGCGCCGATCTCCTTCAGAAGCGCGACTTGTTCCGGTTTCCTAACGACGTTCACGAGCGGTACGCCATCCTGGTTGCAGAGCTTCGTCAGCATCTGGCCGAGGTTGGATGCCGCCGCTGTGTGCACGAGCGCTGTGTGTCCCTCGGCGCGCATGGTGCCCACCATGCCGAGTGCCGTGAGTGGGTTAACGAAGCAGGATGCCCCTTCTGCAGCGGTCGTCCCCGGAGGAAGTCGGAGGCACTGGTCCGCTCGGATGCTGCGGAACTGCGAATACATCGCTCCCCCGAGGATGGCAACCGTCTGTCCGAGGAGCGCTTGTGCAGCGGGCGAGGCTCCCGCCGCGACGACGAGACCTGCGCCTTCATTGCCCACCGGGAGGGATTGATCGAGACGGCCAGCCATAGCGGTCATCACCGCCGGTGAGATGTCGGCGGTCACGATGGGCGAATCGGGGGTGCCCGCCGCCTTTGCCGTCGTCATATCTGCGCCGCCGAAGAGCAGGCCAAGGTCAGATGGATTTACTGGCGAGGCGTCCACTCGCACGACCACTTCGTCTGCCTTAGGCGCTGGAGTTTCTACGCTCACAAGCGAGAGTTCCAGCGTGCCCCCAGTCTTGACCGTCGATCGGAGTTGAAGCCCCGTGTTGCCGTTTGTGTCTGACATGTGACCCTCCATGAGCGCCGCCTCCCGAATCAGCCGGGACGCGCTCGCCTCTTTTCCGCAGCATAGCGTCTCGCGCAGCAGCGGACATGCGCCGACTCGGGGGCTTTCTGCGCCGCTTGGGCCCCGGGCCCGGGCGGCAGCTACGGGAGGACGGACTCGCCCATCAGGTACTGGTCGATTCCCCGGGCCGCTGCCCTGCCCTCGGCGATCGCCCAGACGATCAGCGACTGGCCGCGGGTCATGTCGCCAGCCGTGAATACGCCCGGGACGCTGGTCATCTTGTTCTCATCGGCCTTCACATTGCCCCGGTCGGTGAGTTCCACCTGGAGTTGTTCGAGCATGCCTGGTTTCTCGGGGCCGATGAAACCCATCGCCAGCAGAAGGAGATCCACCGACTCTTCGAACTCAGAGCCGGGGACTTCCCGCATGACCGGGCGACCCTCTTCCGGTACGAACTCCACCCGCACGCCGTGTAACTTCTTGAGTACGCCATTCTCGCCAGAGAGGTGCTTCGTCAGGATTGAGTAGTCCCGTACCCCGCCCTCTTCGTGTGCAGAAGAGACTCGGTAGACGTTGGGCCAGGTTGGCCAGGGGTTTTCCGCCGGGCGGCTCGCTGGCGGCCTTGGCAGAAGTTCGTACTGGAGGACTTCCGTCGCGCCCTGGCGAATAGCGGTTCCCAAGCAGTCTGCTCCGGTGTCCCCGCCGCCAAGGATGATCACGCGCTTCCCGGCCGCCGAGATGAAACCCTCGTCGCTCATCTCGTCACCCGCGTTGCGCCGGTTCTGCAGCGGCAGATATTCCATCGCCAGGTAGACCCCAGCCAGTTCTCGCCCGGGCACCTCCAGGTTGCGCGCGCTGGTCGCTCCGCCCGAAAGGCAGAGTGCGTCGAACTGGCTTTGGAGCTCGCGAATGTCGATGTCCAGGCCGATGTTCACGCCCGGGCGGAAGGTCACGCCTTCGGCCTCCATCTGGACCATCCGCCGGTCGATGAACTCTTTCTGCATCTTGAAGTCGGGAATGCCGTATCTGAGCAGGCCGCCGATGCGGTCCTCCCGCTCGAAGAGCGTCACGGCATGCCCGGCGCGTGCCAGTTGCTGCGCGCAGGCCATCCCGGCGGGGCCCGAACCGACCACCGCCACGGCCTTCCCCGTCGAACGTTGCGCTGGTTCAGGAAGCACCCAACCTTCAGCCCAGGCCCGTTCGATGATGCTCAATTCGACCTGCTTAATAGTTACCGGGTCGCTGTTGATTCCGAGCACGCATGCCGCTTCGCAGGGCGCCGGGCAGAGCCGACCCGTGAACTCCGGAAAGTTGTTCGTCGCGTGGAGACGGTCGATCGCTTCGCGCCACTGCGAACGATAGATCAGGTCGTTCCAATCCGGGATGAGGTTCCCGAGGGGACAGCCCTGGTGGCAGAAAGGGATGCCGCAATCCATGCAACGCGCCGCCTGCTGCTTCAGCCGTTCAACCGGGAACTCCTCGTAGACCTCCAGCCAATCAGTGACGCGTTCCTCAACCGGCCGGCGCCCGGGCAACTGCCGGCCGTGCTCCATGAAGCCGGTGGGCTTAGCCACGGGCGACCACCAGAACTTCGTCCGCGCCAGTCTCGAGCGCCTGGCGCTGTTCCGCGAGCACCCGGCGGTATTCGGTCGGCATCACCTTCACGAAGTTCGCCGCCGCACTCGGCCATGCCTGCAAGAGGCGGGCCGCCACGGTGCTTTCGGTGTACTCACGATGGCGCTCGAGCAGGCCGTGGACCAGTTCCAAATCCTCCTGCTCCTCGAGCCGTTCGAGCCCCACCATCTGCAGGTTGCAGCGAGACTCGAAATCTCCCTCTTCGTCGTAAACGTAGGCGATCCCTCCGCTCATGCCTGCGCCGAAGTTTCGGCCCGTTTTACCGATCACAACGATTCGACCGCCAGTCATGTACTCGCAGCAGTGGTCGCCTGTGCCCTCGACCACTGCAACGGCGCCGCTGTTGCGGACGGCGAAGCGTTCGCCAGCTACCCCCCGGAAAAACGCCGCGCCGCTCGTCGCCCCGTAGAGGACGGTGTTGCCAACGATGATGTTCGCTTCAGCGAGGAACGTGGCTTCGCGCGGGGGGTAGACGATAACCTTGCCGCCAGACAGGCCCTTACCGACGTAGTCGTTGCCGTCGCCCTCCAGGCGCAGCGTGATGCCTGACGGCAGGAAGGCACCGAAGCTCTGCCCGGCGGAGCCGTTCAGGCGGATGCTGATGGTGTCATCGGGGAGCCCCGTAAAGCCGTGGCGGCGCGTCAGTTCGCTCCCCAGCATGGTGCCCACCGTGCGGTTCACGTTGCGAATCGGAGACTCGATGGTCACGCGTTCGCCCCGCAGAAGCGCAGGCTGGGCCTGCGCGATCAGTTCGTTGTCGAGTGCGGCCTCCAGGCCATGGTCTTGCGTAATCACGCAGTGCGTGGCCACCGAGTCGTCCACGTCCGGGCGATAAAGGATGGCCGAAAGATCCAGACCTTGCGCCTTCCAGTGATCGACCGCCCGCCGCATATCGAGAAGGTCTACCCGGCCCACCATCTCTTCGAGCGTGCGGAAGCCGAGGGACGCCATCAGTTCGCGTACCTCTTCGGCGATAAAGCGGAAGAAATTGACGACGTGCTCAGCCTGGCCCGCGAACTTTTCACGGAGCACAGGGTTCTGCGTGGCGATTCCTACCGGGCAGGTATCGAGATGGCAGTCGCGCATCATCACGCAGCCCATCACCACCAGCGGGGCGGTCGCGAATCCGAACTCTTCTGCGCCGAGCAGAGCGGCAATCACGACATCGCGGCCAGTTTTCAGCTGACCGTCCACCTGGACAACGATGCGATCGCGCAGCTTGTTCAGGACAAGGGTCTGCTGAGTCTCGGCGAGCCCGAGCTCCCAGGGGATGCCGGCATGCTTCAGCGAAGTCAGGGGGCTTGCGGCGGTGCCGCCGTCATGGCCGCTGATCAGGACCTGGTCCGATTTGGCCTTAGCCACACCCGCCGCCACTGTGCCAACGCCAACCTCGGCCACGAGCTTTACACTCACACGTGCCCGTGGGTTCGCATTCTTCAAGTCGTGGATGAGCTGCGCAAGGTCTTCTATCGAGTAAATATCGTGGTGCGGAGGCGGGCTGATGAGTCCTACCCCGGGCGTCGCGTATCGAACCGCCGCAATCCAGGGGTAGACCTTTATTCCGGGCAGTTGTCCGCCCTCGCCGGGTTTCGCGCCCTGTGCCATCTTGATCTGCAGTTCGTCGGCGTTCACGAGGTATTCGCTGGTCACTCCGAAGCGCCCGGAGGCCACCTGCTTGATTGCGCTTCGCCGCAGGTCGCCGTTTGCGTCCGCGGTATAGCGACGACGATCCTCCCCGCCCTCGCCGGTGTTGCTCTTGCCCCCAATTCGATTCATGGCGATCGCCAGCGTCTCGTGCGCCTCCGCGCTGATGCTCCCAAACGACATCGCGCCGGTTGCAAAGCGTTTGAAGAGGCTTTCGGCGGGTTCGACTTCGTCAATCGGCACAGGAGACTGCGATGTGTGCAACTCGAAGAGTCCGCGAAGCGTGGCCATGCGCTCGCCCTGATCGTTCACCAGTGCGGTGTATTCGCCGAACACCTTCTGCTGGCCAGTCTGGGTGGCGTGCTGGAGCTTGAACACCGTATCCGGGTTGAAGAGGTGGTATTCGCCATCCCGCCGCCACTGGTACTGCCCGCCCCAGGTTAAATCCTCCCGGCCACCGTCCCGCGTGGGGAACGCGCGGGCGTGGTGCGCGAGCGTCTCGACGGCGACCTCATCGATCCCGATTCCGCCGATGCGCGAAGCGGTCTTCGTGAAGTAGCGGTCGATGATCGCATCCGAGAGTCCGATCGCCTCGAAGATCTGGGCGCCGCGATAGCTATGAATCGTAGAGATGCCCATCTTGGACATCACCTTCACGACGCCCTTCTTGATTGCCTTCAGGTAGTGAGCGCGCGCTTCGTCCGCCGAAAGGTCGGGCGCGAGGTAGCCTTCTTCATGCAACTGGTCGAACGTGTCCAGCGAGAGATAAGGGTTGACCGCGCCCGCGCCGTAACCTATCAACAGCGCGAAATGGTGGACTTCGCGAGCATCCCCGGTCTCCACAATCAGCCCGACGCGCGTCCGTCGCCGCTCTCGAACCAGGTGGTTATGTAACCCAGCGACCGCCACCAGTGACGGCATCGGTGCGTTCTCGGCGTCCACCCCGCGGTCCGAGAGGATCAGGATCTTCGCCCCGCGATCGATCGCCCGGTCAGCCTGTTCAAAGAGTTCATCCAGCGCCGGGCCCAGCGCGGCCGGACCGGCGTTCGCGGGGAACAGCATCGGCAGCACCGTCGCCTGGAGGGCGTGGTCCTTCAGCGACTTGAATTTTGCCAACTCCTGGTTGTCGAGGAACGGGCTTTGCAGGCTCACCAGGTGGCAGTTCTCGGGCTCCGGGTCCAGCAGGTTCCCTTCCGGTCCGATTACGGTCTTCACTGAGGTCACGAGCTCTTCGCGGATCGCGTCCAGCGGTGGGTTCGTGACCTGCGCGAAAAGCTGCTGGAAGTAGTTGTAGAGAGGCTGTGGACGATCCGACAGCACGGCCAGGGGCGTATCTGTCCCCATCGATCCGAGCGCCTCCTCGCTGTTTGCCGCCATCGGCCCAAGGATGTACTTCACATCCTCCAGCGAGTAGCCAAACGCCATCTGCTGCTTCAACAGTGTCGCGCTCGTTGGCGGCGCCGGCGTCTCCACCTCGGAAATGCTCTCGATCGGGATCAGGTTCTGTTCCAGCCACTCCCTGTACGGATGCTCCGCCGCCAGCTTCGCCTTGATCTCCGCGTCGTCGATAATCCGCCCCTCCGCGATGCTGACGAGGAACATCTTTCCCGGCTGTAGCCGGCCTTTGTGGAGGATGCGATCGGGCGCTATCGGCAGCACTCCCACCTCGGACGCCATGATCACCAGGTCGTCTTTCGTCACGTAAAAGCGCGAAGGCCGCAGTCCGTTGCGGTCCAACACCGCGCCAATCGTCTTTCCATCCGTGAACGCCACGGAGGCGGGCCCGTCCCACGGCTCCATCAGGCAGCTCTGATATTCGTAAAACGCTTTCTTCTCGGTGCTCATCGATTCGTGCCCACTCCACGCCTCGGGAATCAGCATGAGCATTGCTAGTTCGAGCGGTCTGCCAGATTGCACCAGCAGTTCAAGCGCCTGATCCAGGCAGGCCGTGTCGCTCCCCGCCTCGTTTTTCATCACCGGCAGGATCTTGTTGATGTCGTCGTACAGCGGCGAGGCGAACAGCGCCTCACGGGCTGTCATCCAGTTGACGTTGCCTCGCTTTGTGTTGATTTCGCCGTTGTGCGAGATCATCCTGTAGGGGTGCGCCAACTCCCACGTAGGGAAGGTGTTGGTGCTAAAGCGCGAATGGAACATCGCCAGCGCACTGATCAGGTGTCGGTCGCGAAGGTCCGCGAAGTACTCCCGCAGTTGCAGCGCCGTAAGCATCCCTTTGTAGACCAGCGTCCGGCAGGAGAGGCTGGGGAAGTAGAAAAACTCGTCGTTTTTGATTCCCCAGCGCTTGATCGCCTTCTCGAATCGCTTCCGGATGACGTACAGCTTCCTCTCGAAAGCATCGTCGTCCGCCAGGCCTGGCCCGCGACCAATGAACACGTGGTGCATCGAAGGCTCAACCGCCAGCGCGCTCGCGCCGATCATCGAATTGTCAGTCGGTACCTCTCGCCAGCCGAGGAGGTGCTGCCCCTCCTCCTCCACGATCGCTGCGAAAAGGGCCATCGCCTGTGCCCGGTCGCGCGCGTCTTTCGCCCCAAAAAACAGCCCCGCCCCGTACTGCCCCGCTTCCGGTAGGCGAATGTTGATCTTGGCGCACTCCCGGCGGAAGAACTCGTGCGGTAGTTGAATCAGGATTCCCGCGCCGTCGCCCGTGTTCACCTCGCACCCGCAGGCTCCCCGATGGTTCAGGTTTTCGAGCGCCGTCAGGCCGTCATCGACGATCTGGTGGGAGCGCTGCCCCTTCAGGTGGACGATGAACCCGACTCCGCAACTGTCGTGCTCGTGCTCTGGGTTGTACAACCCCTGCGCGGACGGCATTCCTGGAAGGCCCATCGTCATCTACCCAACCTAAAAGCTACCTGCCTCCCCGGAATTCGGGAATGTGCGTCGCCACTGCGTGAAAACGGCTGCCCGTTTCGCTTTGTGAAAACTATCCCAAATGCGCGGGAACAGAGAGGTGAGTTCGCAGTATAGCAGCCCGGTCAACTCCCCCGTCGATTGCCTCCGCCTGACTTAGCCACGCCGTTCACCTCGTTCGTCGCCGCTGATTCGCATCCGCTCGACGCCGTATACTTGGTCGCAATCGCCGCCGCAGGAGTACACCGATGGCCAACGAATCCTACTGGACGCCCGAGCACCTCGAAGAGGTCGTCAGCCAGCGCGCCCGCATCCTTGGCCCCAGCGTCTGGGCAGCGGCCACCCCGGAACGAGGCCCGGTGATCTCATTCGCGGGTGGCCTGCCGGACATCCCGTCGCTCCCGGGCGATATCCTCGTGAAGGCCACCCGGATCGTGCTCGAGCGCGAGCAGAAGGAGGCTCTGGAGTACGGCGGCAACTTCGGCGCCACCCCCTTGCGCACCGCCATCGCCGAACGCTCCTCACGGATCGAAGGCATCCCTGTAAGCATCGACCAGGTGATCGTCTCCTCTGGCTCGGCCCACGCCATCGGCATGGTCTGTGAGACCCTGCTCGACCCCGGCGACATCGTCCTCGTTGAGAGCCCGAACTTCCCCGGCAGCATGCGCACAATAAGGTCCTTCGGTGCGGAGCAGGTCGCCGTCCCGATGGACGAATACGGCCTGCGCGTGGACCTCCTCGAAGACGAACTGAAGAAGCTCGCCGACGCAGGCAAGCGTGCCAAGTTCATCTACTGCATCCCCACCCACCAGAACCCCGCCGGCTGCACGCTGGACCTCGCCCGCCGCGAGAAGCTGCTCGCCCTCGCTCAGCAGTACAACACCTTCGTCCTCGAAGACGATGCGTACGGCGAACTCTGGTTCGAAAAGGAGCCGCCGCCCTCAATCTTCTCGCTGAGCAACGGCGACCACGGCGTGAAAGTCTCCAGCTTTTCGAAGATCATCGCCACCGGCCTCCGCATGGGCTGGGCTATGGGCCCCGCGCCGCTGATCAGCCGCATGGCTTCCGTCCGCTTCGATATGGGCAGCAGCCCGTTCCAGGGCCGCGTGATCGCCGAGATGATTTCCAACGGCGACCTCGACCGCCACATCGAGCGACTCCGCGGCATCTACCTCCGCAAGCTCGAACGGGTCGAATCCGCGCTCAAAGACTACTGCGCCGATTACTGCACCTACGAACGCCCCCAGGGCGGCTTCTTCCTCTGGCTTCTGCTCCGCCCCGGGATGAGCTCGCGTGATGTTCAACTCGCCGCCAACGAACGCGGCGTGATTATCGGCCAGGGTCCTCAGTTCTTCGCCGATGGCAAGGCTACGAACCACGTCCGCCTCGCCTTTAGCTATGTCGCGATGGAAGACATCGAAGAAGGCATCCATCGCCTCGGCGAAGCGATGGCCGAGGTGGCCGCCCGCTCCTCCGCGAAGTAGTCTCCGCGAGCGCGGGACTACCGCGTAGAATCCTGCCGAGGAGGGACGCCTTGAACTCTGTCTCCATCGGTAACGTTGAAATCACCCCGCTCCAGGACACAGGAGCGCTGATGAACTTGGACTACTTCTTCCCGAAGCAGGCCACCGCCTTCGCCGCCGAGTTCAAGAACCTCCAGGACGAACGCGGCTTCCTCCAGATGAGCATCACCTGCTACCTCGTGCGCTCCGCCGGCCAGACGATCATCGTGGATACCGGCGTTGGCCCGCGCCGGCGCTCCGGGCTCCCTCGCGGACACCTGGACGACGCTCTCCAACAACTCGGCGTTGCACCCTCGCAGATCGACGTCGTCCTCAACACCCACCTCCACGTGGACCACGTCGGCTGGAACACGGTCGACCGCGAAGACGGCACGCGGGAGATCTTCTTTCCGAACGCGCACTTTGTGTTTCATCAGAAGGAGTGGGACTACTGGATGACCCCGGAACACCTCGCTGCACCGGGTAATGAACACCTGGCAGAATGCGTCGAGCCCCTGCGCAACAGCGGACGCATTTCCTTCTTCGAAGGCGAAGCCGCGTTCGACGAAAACATCACGTTCATCTCCACGCCGGGCCACACGCCCGGCCACGTGGCCATAGGCATCATGTCGGCTGGTGAACGTGCGGTGATCATCGGCGACGCCAGCCATCACCCCGCGCAACTCCTCCATCCGGACTGGTCGCCGCAACCGGACTATGACCCCGTCCAGTCCGCGCAGACACGCGACGCCCTCTTCGATCGCGCGATTGCCGAGCACCGCACCTGGATCGCCGGACACTGGCAGTACCCGGGCATCGGCCGGATCGTACGGCTGGGAGGTAAACGAACGTTCCAGGCCCTTTGACCGCAACTCACCACGGTTGCCGGGGATGCCGCTGACAGCGTAGCTTGCTCCCCATGCGGACGGCAGTCGCGGCGGTGGTGGTAGTTCTCGTTCTTCTGGGCGCCGGCCTTTTTTCGGGCCGCGCCTCAAGCACGGTCGCCGCTTCTCCACTCTCTATCCTGGTCACGGCGCCCGCCGACACCGTGGCCTCGCCCGCCTGTCCGGACGCTTCGCGCTGCACCCTCCGCAAAGCCATTGAGACCGCCAACCTCGACTCTACAGCGAGCGCGGTAACTATCAATTTCAGTCCAACGGCGTTCCCGATGGCCTCCCCGGCGACGATCACCGTTGGCGCGGCGGCTCTGCCCATCGCCGCCCGCTCCGACCTGACAGTCGATGGGTCAGGCGCTGGCGTGCGCATCGCCGGCGTCGCGTCGGGCACTGCACCAACGGTGGATGGGCTCGTCCTCGCCGGCGCCCGCTCGCGCGTTTCGGGGATCGGGTTCGAACACTTCTCCGGCGTCTGCCTCAGGCTCGCTGGCCCCGATGGCCTCGCCGGTGGCGACCGCACCTCGGGCCACGGGAACACGTTCGGCGATTGCTCCACCGCCATCCGCGTTGAAGGTCCGAATGCTCGCATCCATGGCAACACTATCGGCTTCGCCCCGGACGGCTTCGGGCCCGCTCCTACCCAGATCGGGATGGTCGTCACTGCCGCGGACGCGGTCGTCGGCAACGACGGCCAGGGCGCAGGCTACCAGAACAGGATCGGCAACTCTCAGGTCGGCTTGCAGGCTGGCGGCGTTGGCGCTGCCGCTGTCTCGGGTTTCAGGATCGTCGGCAACATATTCGGGCAGGCCATGGGAGGGGGCGCGGCGCCGGTCGGGACGGCGATTCGCATCCTCGCTCCTGTCACCTCCGCCCAGGTCGCCGCCAACAGCATCTCGAACGCCCAGACGGGCATCGCCATTCAAGGCTCTAGCAACGGCCCGTCCGCCCAGGGGGTTCGTATCTTCGGCAACGCCTTCTCTCAGATCGGCCACCTCTCGATCGACCTGAACGAGGATAACCAGGCCAACCCGAACGACGAGGGCGACTCGGATATCGGCGCGAACGGCCTGCGCAACCACCCGCAATTCACCCGCGCGGTTCAGTCGCGCATCTCCGGCACCGCTTGCCCTGGCTGCGAAGTGCAACTCTATCTTGCCGCGCACTCTCCCGGCGGCAGTATCGACTACGGAGCCTCGCCGATCCCCGGCGGTGTCACCGTTGCCGACGCGCGAGGCTCGTTTTTGTTCGCAAGCCCCGCGGCTACGCCTGGCCAATGGGTCACCGCGCTCGCCACGGATCCCCAGGGCAACTCCAGTGAATTCTCGCCTGGCACTCGCGTTGGAGCCGGGAGCGTGCAGTGCGGAAACGGCATCCTGGAGACCGGCTGGAACCTTGCCGGGTACTTCGGCGCGGAGTCGGTCAACCTCGGCGCCTCCTTCCCCTCCGAGGGAGTCGGCGCCGGACGGGTTAATGCGATCTACCACCTCGAACCGGGCACCAATAACTACAGTCGATGGCTGGCCGATGCTTCCTTCGCTCGCACGCTGTTCTCGCTCGAACCGGGCGACGCCTACTGGTTTCTGGCCGATGCTCCCGCCTCACTGAGTGGCGGGTTTTCACTCTCCATGCCGATTGCCGTGCCAGTGAAAGCCGGCTGGAACACGCTGGTCTACATCGGCGCATCGGCGCCGGTGGCCGATGCGTTCGCCAGCCTCGGCACCGCTTACAAGGAGGTCTACGCCTGGAATGCAGGTGCCGCCGCCTGGACTTCGTACAGTGCCGAGGGCGCACCCGCCTGGGCGCAGGGGTTCACCGAAGTTCAGGCCTGCCGCGCCTACCAGCTGTTCGCCGCCGCTGATGCGACGCTCGTTCCGCTCCAACCCTGAGCGATCGGTATACTGCGCAACCACCGGCTTGCCGGAACTTGGAGGCGCGCCAATGTCCATTGAAATTCGTCCGTGCAGGGATCCGGAAGAACTCGCCGAATACGGCCGCATCGTCAGCTACGTCTTCGCCTCGACCGATGGCATGGACGACGAACTCGCCACCACCCAGCCGGACTGGACGACCTGCGCCTTCGTCGATGGCAAAATGGCCGGCACCCTCGGCACGTTCCCCTTCACCGTCCGCCTGAACGGCGCGCCGGTCAGCATGGGTGGCGTCACGGCCGTCGGCACGCTCCCCTCCCACCGTCGCCAGGGCTTGCTGCGAAAGATTATGACAGAAGCGCTCTCTACCATGCGCGACCGTCACCAGTCCTACGCCATCCTCTGGGCGAGCATGGCCGCAATCTACCAGCGCTTCGGCTACGGCCTGGCATCGACTGAGTGCTCCTACGACTTCGACCCTCGGGACGTCGCCTTCCAGCGCCCGATCGAGACCCCCGGCACGATCGAACTGATGACCAAAGAGGACGCTTTGCCGATCATCAAGCAGATCTACGTCCAGCACGCCACGCCGCGCAACCTCCACATCCATCGCTCGACGCCGCTCTGGGAGGCGAGCACCCTTCGCCCACCGAAGAAGGGCCAGCCGCTCTACGTCGCCGTCTACCGCAACGCCGAGGGCGAACCGCGCGGGCACTTTGTCTACTCCACCTCGGAAGAGCAGCTCGATCGGCCCGGACCCGCCCAAACAATGGCCACCAGAGACCTCATCGCGCTCGATCTCGAAGCCCACGCCTCCCTCTGGGAGTACATCCGCCGCCATGACCTTGTCGGGCAGGTGACCTTGCGCGGGGCCCCTGAGGACGACCCCATTCCCGCCCTCCTGCTCGAACCCCGCATGCTCAACCGCAAAACCAGCGACGGGATCTGGATGCGCGTTGTCGATGTCGAACAGGCCCTCCCGCAACGCCCCTACGGCGCACGAGGCGAGTTGAGCTTTGCCATCGAAGGCGATGACCTTTGCCCGTGGAACAACGGCTTGTACCTCCTCGAAACCGACGGACGCACGTCCACCGTGCAGCGCACCACCCGCCCGGCTCAGCTCACGATGTCGCCCAACACCCTTGCGACCTTGCTCTCGGGCCACCGCAGCGCCACCTTCAACCACCGTGCGAGCCTGCTGACCGCTGCGGATGCATCCGCCCTGGCAACCGCTGACGCCATCTTCCGTACTGAGTACGCGCCGCACTGCCCGAACGGCTTTTAGACCGCCGCCACGCGCGCCCGTACCTCCTTCAGCCGCTTGAGCGAGCCGAGCACCTGCGCTTGGTCGTCCGTCAGGTGCCGAACGATGATGTCCGTGTAGCCCATCCCGCCGTATTCCGTGAACGCGGCGGTCACATCGTCTATGTCTCCGTAGGTCGATGCCGATGGGTCGTGACCGCGGTAACCAGCGTTCAGGAACGGCAGGGCGATTGATTCCGCCTCGGCCAGCGAATCGCCCACGTAGATGTCCCGCCGGATCGCCACCGCCACCGGCTCGCGGTCGTAAAAGGCACACCGGTTGCGGTAGAAGGCCGCCCAGTGCTTTGCCTGTTCGGGCGTCAGTTCCGGGCCGGCGAGCCACGCCTCGCCCAGCCGTGCCGCCCGGTCGATCGATGGCTCGGCGCTCCCGCCGATCCAGAAATCCACGGGCTCCGGTGGGATAGGCGCTATCCTCGCGCCCTGGAACTGGTATCGCCCCTCGGCATTGACTGTCTCGCCGCGCAACAACCGCCGGACAATGTCGATGCTCTCCTCGAAAAGCGACGGCCGGTGGCGGATGTTCGCCCCCAGCGCCGCGAACTGCTGATGCCCCGCGCCCAGCGCGCACTGCACGATGAACCGCCCCTCTGCGATCGAAGCCAAGGTGCCTACCTGCTCCGCCACCAGCACTGGATTCCACAATGGCAGGAGGAAAAGGCAACCAGCCGGCTTGTCGCCCCACTCAGCCAGCAGCCGGCCCGTTACTGGCACGTTCTGGTAGTACGGCACGGGCATCGCGTGGTGGTCGCCGACGAACAGCGAGTCCAGGCCCGCCGCCTGCGCCGCCGCCGCCCGTTCGATCATCATTCGTGCCCCCGCGCGGACATCCTCAATGGCGTGTGAACTGGTAAGTGAGATCCCGATGCGCATCGTTCTGCTCCCGTGAATGGTGGGCGCTACGGTACACGGCGCGGAAACGCCCGTCAGGAATCGGCAAATAACGCGACGATGCCCGGTCCCAGATCGGCGTGCGCGGGCTCCCGCAATCGCGCGGACGGCCGGTGAAAGATCTGTTCCACCAACGAGCGAGTGAGCACGTCCAGCGTCTCCGGCGCAACCTCCGGGTGGAGTCGCTGCATGCGCGAAAGCTCCCGCTTCCGGACTTTCTCTACTTCGAAACGAAGCGCACCAACCGCCGAATCGCTGCCCGCGCGCGCCAGCAAGCGTTGATCGACGATCTCGGCGAGTCGCGAACGCAACTCCAGCCGTCGTCGTTGGGCGTGCGGCCGCGATTCCTCGTCCGCCAACAGGTCGCCGATCGTGACCCGCTTCCCCGGCCAATCGCCGAAGTTGCGTGGCGTCCCAAGGTCGACCGCCAGTGTCGCAACCGGCAGCTCGATCGCCGCGATTTCGCCCGCTCCGGATCCAAGACACCCGGCGATCACGTCCACGCCCGCCAGCAAACTCGCCTCGGCCAACGGCACGAACTCGGGACGCCAGCCGTTGGCGCCCGTCGGCTCCGTGCGGCTGGCGACAACCACTCGTGAAAATCCAAGGTCGCTGCCGCGCTGTGCGACGAGCCGCCCCAGCGCCCCGGCTCCCAGCACCAGCAGGGTCCCCGTGGACCCCACGCCGGCGACCCTCAACGCACGGTCCAGCAGGTGGCCGGCGTGGCTATCGAAGCTTGTCTCGCGGCGAAGCTGCCGGGCAGCGGCAATCGCCAGGTCAGCCATTCCGCGTAAAGGCCCCGAGACATCAGAGAACGCCGTCCGCACCTGGCCGATGATCTGTTCCTCGCCCAACACCACGGAATGCAGCCCGGCGGCAACCTCCGCCAACCGCAGAAGAGCCGCTTCGCCCTTCCACGTCTCCGGCGCCCGGCAATCGCACGGGGCGCTCCCGAACGCCTCCAGCCGCTGGCAACTTGCGATGAGCGCGCGTCCACCGTGCGACGCCCGCACCGACTCGTCGACTCGCGCCATTTCGCCCGCCGCAAGCGAAACCGTGGTCCATCCGCAGCCGTGCAAGTTCGCGAGAATCGAGGAGTCAGGCATAAAGTTGATTGAGTGTATCAACTTTGTCGCCAATCGCGCCACCACCGGCGGTGGTCATCCGCCGAGACCCCCGGCGCCCGCTCGTCCGGGCACGCCGGCCTCTCTAAACGCGCTTGTCGAACTTTGTCCCGACATCTGGTTGCAAGAGTGCCACAATCTGCTCGCCCATCGTTCGCTGTACCTGCAAGACCTTCGCCGCGGCCGCGAACGCGACCTTCGCCTGCAAGACCTGCACGCCTCCGAACGGGTCGGAGGAATCGCCCATCAAGTCTCCAATTGCACCGATAGCTGAACTGCTCACTCCACGACTATCGGCGAATGTGGCCCGCACCACAGCCCCGCAACCTCCAGCAGGCTGAATCTCAGGACATGGCTGCCCATCAGATGACTGTCCCCTGCGACACTTCCCGCACCGCGCCCGCCTAAGACAGCACGGCGATTAACGGGACCGGAAGGGTGCCCAAATCAGAGCCGCGACTGACAAGGAGCGTCCGGTCGCTAAACGCCAATGACAGGCTAAACGCCGCGCCAAACCACTGGCGTTCCGAGCGTCGTGACAGCAGAACTCGCGAGCCGACCCGAACGAATCGCTAGGGCGACGCCCTGCGGGTCTTAGCGGCTCAGGCGCCGCCGTCGGCCGGCATCGCCACCGAGACCGAGACCAAGGTCTGCGGTGGCCGTCCTAAAACGTCCGCTGGCCCGCTTCCGCTTCACTCTTCTGTGCGCGCGGGTGCGTGGCGTTATGCGCCCGAATCGCCGCCAGCACGGCCTGGCCGGCGCCCTCCATCAAGGTGCTGTTTCTTGATGAAAGGAAGTCCGCCGAGCGCTGCACCGGGTCGATCATCTTGTTGACGCGTGGGATCACGTAGCGGGCGAACATCTCGTAGCTTCGGAACATGTTTTCGCGATTCGCCCAGTCATGTGCGAAACCGAGTGCCACGCCGAAACCTCCGGAGATCTTCTGGAGGTTATGGATGCGCTCCACGGCCTCCTCTGGAGTGCCAAAGACCGCGCTCCCACTCTTGTCCATCGCCCGCGCGAGGGCTGCGCCATCCTCGGTGTGCTTGGCGTTTGGTCGCCCCAGAATGTCCACGTTGTACTCGTTGTGCCAGCGCTTCAAGCCTTCCGCAACTTCCGCGATCGCCTGCTCCTTGGACTCGGCGAGGTGCCACTGCATGTTGATCCGCCAGTTCTTTCGGTCCATCACCTGGCCGTTCTCCTGCGCGTAGGTCTCGCCGAACCCCCACTGCGTGGGCAGCGCCGCCAGCCCCTCGACGCTGTGGCTCGCCACCGAGATCACGCCTACCCCATGCTTGCCGGCGCTTTTCATCCCCGCGGGACTCACGGTTGAGGCCACCACGACCGGGATCTCATCCTGCAACGGCTTGATCTGCAGCGCCGCATCGCGCAGTTCGAACCACTCGCTCTTGTACGAGAACGGCTCGTCTTCGCGCAGCAGCCGCAAGATAACGCCGAGCGCCTCGTCCATCCGGTCGCGCTGCGTGATCGGCTCGATCCCCAGCGTCCAGGCATCGGAAGGAAGCGCCCCCGGTCCCACCCCCAGCATCGCCCGTCCACGCGTCAGGTGGTCCAGCTGCACAATCCGCTGCGCCACGTTGAACGGGTGGTGATATGGCAACGAAATAACGCCCGTGCCGAGCTTGATGTGCGTCGTGCGCTCGCCCGCCGCCGCGAGAAACATTTCTGGCGAGGCGATCGTCTCCCAGCCGCCCGAATGGTGTTCGCCCACCCACAATTCGTCGTAGCCGAGCTTGTCCAGGTGCTCCGCAAGGTCGAGGTCCCGGCGAATCTGGAGCGTGGGGTGTTCCCCAATCGGGTGGTGCGGCGCGAGAAACACGCCGAAACGCATGCGAGTCATCAACTATCCTTCGGGTCAAGCTAAGGTTTTTCGAATTGTAGCGGACATCGCTCTGCCACACCCGCGCCGGTGGTCAGCTCTCGAACGACCGGTCAATGCGTTCGAACCGCCGTCGAATCGGGCTGCGGCTCTGGGGGTGCGTGAAGATGTACAACTCGCCCTTCTTCACACCATCGACGACCATCCCGGCCACCGCCTCGGCGCTGATGCTCGCCGTCGTCGAATCGTCCCTCTGCGCTGTCGCCTCCGTTGGTCCGCCGAGTTCCGCGGGCCGGTTCCGCGCCGAATCATAGATGTTCGTCGTCACCTGCATCGGGCAAAGTACCGAGACGCCGATGCCCTCGTTGCTCACATCCCTGAAGAGGCATTCGGACAGTCCAACGACCGCATACTTCGTCACGCAGTAAACGCCTAGCCCGCTGTTCGCCACCAGCCCCGCGAACGAAGCGGTGTTCACAACGTGCCCACCTTCGCCCTGGGCGATCATTTGTGGAAGGAAGGCCTCAACCCCGTGGATCACGCCCCACAGGTTGACGTTCACCAGCCACTCCCAGTCCTGGTGGCTCATCTCCTGCATTGGTCCGAACACGGCCACCCCTGCGTTGTTGAAGAGCAGGTGGACTTTGCCCATCTCATCGAACGCGCGGTCCGCCAACGCCTGCACAGACTCGAGCTTCGCCACGTCGCATTGCACGCCGAGCACCCTCACGCCGAGCGCCGCCACCTCGGGCACCGCCCGATCGAGCGCCAATTGCTGAATGTCGCTCAGGACGATGTTCATGCCCTCGCCCGCCAACTGCTTCGCGGTCGCCAGCCCAATCCCGCTCGCTCCTCCTGTGATTACCGCTACTTTCCCTGCAAAGTCGTCCACGTCCACACTCCGTTTTAGGCGGAATTCTACAGATACGCGGACGCCCGTGCGGTTGTCCCAGCGCCCTACGTCTCTTTGATCCCCATGTCGATGTTGAACTCACCCGTGCTCAGGACCAGAGGGACCACCAGGCGTGTCAGGTTGAACGTCGCGAACTGCGCCCCGCCCCCGATGAGCAGCATCGGCGGCGACATGTCGTTCGGGATGCCGGCCTTCTGCAGCGAGATCCCCGCCTGGCCAGTGATGATGTTCGCCAACTCCGCGATTGCGCTCTGTGCGATGGAGTCGAGCTCGGTCACCCGTTCGCCCATCATCTCGGAAGCAATTCCCACCGCAGTCTCGTGCGTCATCGAGTAGATCACGATACCCGCGATCCCGCCCGTCACAGCGATCAGCGCGCTCACCTCCGCGCTTGGCTGGCTGGAGCGGATGCGGTGGATCGTGCCCTTTGTCACCGTCTGTCCGCACATCTGCTTCAGGACCCGTGCAGCCGCCTCCACGATCGGCGCGACGATCGCCAGGTTCGGCTTGTCAGCTCGTTGCCCCGCCGCCGCGTGCACACCTTCGCTGATCGTTACCTTTGCCAACTGCATGTGCGTCCTCCACGGCTTCGCGAACCGTCACTTCTCCTAAATCGGCGGATCCGGCACGGTCATGAAGGGAACGAGTGCGAACATTTGGCCGCCTCAAGGTGTAGGGCTCACCGCCGGCGCCCTCGTGGGAGCAACCGTCGGCGGGGCCTGCGTAGCCGCTGCCGTCGGGGACCTGGGCGCGGTGGTGGCGGCGGTGGGGCTCCCCGCCGTGGGTGATACCGGCGCACTCGGCGTCGCTGATGGTGAACCTGGCGGCGTGGGGGTCAGCGTTGGTTCGTTCGTCGGTCTCGCGGTCGCTGGTTTCGTCGGCTCGACGGTTGCCACTCCCGTCCTCGTCGCCGTCGGCGTCTTGACGCCGGCATTGTCGCCCCCTTGTTGGCTCAGAAACAGCGCGAACGCCCCGCCCGCCGCGACGGCGAGCAGGACGATCCCGGCGACCATCGCGATCATCGCGACCACACTCTGCCCACCCCGGTTCCTGGGCGGTGGACCAAAGTCCCTCACGTTTGACCTTGAGGTCTGCCGCACTCGTCTAGCAGATTGCGTATCCAGCGCCCGCGGAGCCCGCCCCGGTGGCGCGACGACCGGCGGGACTACACCGGACACTGGCCGCGGTACGGACCGCATCGCCGACGCGAATTGGCCACCAGTCTGAAAACGGTCGGCAGGGTTCAGAGACAGCGCTCGCGCGATCACCGCTTCGAACTCCGGCGATGCGCCCCGCGCCAGCGTGCGAAGCGGCGGCGCGACGCCGGCCAGCCGTTGGCTCGCGATCGCTGCCGAGGTCGTCCCGGCGAACGGCAACCGGCCGGCCACCATCTCGTAGAGCGTCATCCCCAGCGAATACACATCGCCGCGCCGGTCTGGTTCCGCCCCCTGGATGACCTCCGGGGGCAGGTAAGCAATGCTCCCCAAGATCTCGTCCGCCTGGCCAGGCGCCAGTGTCTGGTTGACCACGCTGGCCACGCCAAAGTCCGCCAGCTTCGCCACGCCCTTTTCGTCGATCAGGATATTCGCCGGCTTGATGTCGCGGTGCACCAGGCCCTGCTGATTCGCGTGGTCCAGCGCCGTCGCCACCTGCACCCCGTAGCGGATGGCCTCCGCCTCTGGAAACCGCCCCTGGGTTTGCAAGAGCTGCGCAACCGAGTAGCCGTGCACGTACTCCATGACGATGTAGGCGTGCCCTTCGTGCACCCCCACATCGTGCACGGAGACGATGTTCGGATGATGCAGCTGTGCCACCATCCGCGCCTCGCGTCCCGCCACGTCTGCTGCTTCCGCGCCGTCATCCCGCAACACCTTGACCGCCACCCAGCGCTTCAGCCGCTGATCTTCCGCCAGCCAGACCTCCGCCATCCCACCCGTACCGACTAGCCGCTCAAGGCGATATCGTTGGTCAATCAAATCGGAGGCGTTCAAGGCGTATGACTCTCCGCACCGTGACGGCGACGATTACGTCGCCGCAGCGAAATCAAGAACTGCTTCTGCTCAGCGCCAGCGCCGCGTTCATCCTGATCGCGTGGCGGGCGCTGGACGCCGCAGCGTTCGCGCTGCCAGTGTCTTCGAGCCGAATCGTAACGCAGTTTCTGCTTTCGGCGCTCTTCGGCCATTTGGCACTGCGCGCCGTCGCTCCCCGCGCCGCGGGCCAGCCCTACGCCATCGCGGTGCTGCTCACGGCGATCGGACTCGCCTTCGTCGTCAGACTGGCGCCGGATGCCGCGCAGTCCCAGGCGAACTGGATCACCCTCGGCGTGCTCCTCATGGTCGGCGCGGCCTGGGCGGCGCGAGACTACCCCCGGCTTCGCGCTTACAAGTACACGTCCGCCCTCCTCGCCGTCCTGTTGCTTGTCGCTACCGGTCTCTTCGGTACCACAATCAACGGCGCGCGTCTCTGGTTCACGGTCGCCGGGCAGACCGTGCAATCGACCGAACTGATCAAGCTCTTTCTCGTCGTCTTCCTCGCCGGATACCTGGCCGACGAAGCGAGCGTCCTCGCTTCACCGCGACTCCGCTTCGGGGGCCGGTCGTACTCCGCCCTCCCCTACCTCCTGCCGCTCCTCGCGACGCTTTTCATCGCCATTGCAGCCCTCGCTCTGCTCAAGGATCTGGGCTCTATCGCGTTGCTGTTGATGTTGACAATCGGCGCGCTTTATGTGGCCACCGGGAGGCTCAGCTTCGTCGTTGGCGGCCTCCTCCTGCTCGCCAGCACGGGAGTCTTTGGCTACTTCGCTTTCGATCACGCTCGGGTCCGCATCGATGTCTGGCTCGACCCTTTCGCCACCGCGGACAGTAGCGGGTACCAAACGGTCCAGAGCCTCTATGCCATCCAGGCGGGTGGCGTCACCGGCGAAGGCCTTGGACTCGGCCAACCGGACTCCATCCCCGCCGCCACGACGGACTACATCTTCGACTCCATCGCCGAAGAGTTGGGCCTCGCTGGCGCCCTCGGTGTCGTCCTGCTCTACATCCTGTTGCTCTTTGCCGGCTTTCGCATCTCCCTCACCATGCTCGACGAATACGGCCGTCTGCTCACCGCCATCATCTCGCTGCTCATCGCGACACAGGCAGCGGTCATCATCGCGGGGAATCTGCGAATAATTCCCACTACCGGCATCACGCTGCCGTTCGTCAGCTACGGCGGCTCAAGCCTGATCGTCAACTTCGTGTTGCTCGGTCTCGTCCTGGGGATCTCCAACCGCGTCCGCGATTGATGCCTGATACTACGCTAAGAAAGCAAGCGCCAGTTAGGGCCCGCGTCGAACCGCCTTTTCTCCCCTCTCCCTCCGCAGCATAAGCGTTTTGTATGTCACCATTCAAGCCATGGCTCCTGAGAGAGAATCCGCACCCGTCCGCGTCGGAGTGTACGCCCGCATCTCGGTTGACGCCGACGGTACGCA
>JBDSJC010000065.1:0-7811 GCA_039917655.1 Tepidiformaceae bacterium | reverse complement strand
CCAGCCAGATTGCGAGGATGCCGAGCGCCCCGCGCGTGCGCCGCTGGTTGGGCACGCTGACAACGCTCGCCTGCGCCTCTGTGATCATCCGCAGCATGGCCACAGGCACGACCATCGCCTCGGATTTGGGGATGCGCATGTTCTCCACCACGATGTCGTGGCTGGCGGTGGCGCGCAGGCCCATTGCGTCCCAGTTGTGCAGCAACGTCAGGCCCGGCGTGTTCATCTCGGGGATGGCGAAGGCGATGTCCGGTTCGTTCCCTTCGCCGCGGTCGATGACGCCGCCCATGATGGTGTACTTTGCGCCTTCGCTCATCGACGCGAACCCGGCCCGCCCGTTGAAAACGAGCTCGGCGCCGTCCTCGGTGACCCTGTAGCCGGCGGTCCGGGTGTCGAGTTCCGCGCTCGGCACGGAGCCCGCGCCGCAGATCAGCTCGTTGTTCCGGCCCAGGTCTTCGAGCACCGCGTTGCGGCGGGGAAAGGGTGGGAAAAACTCGATGAAGCCGGCGACGATGGCGTGCATGTTCAGGGCCACGGCTGTCGAGCCATCGGCGTAGGCGATCTCCTCCATAATGCGCAACTGGGCCTCGGGGCTGACCTCCATGCCGCCGACGGCTTTGCCGAGGGCCATGCCGGGGATGCCGAGCGCCTTCAGCTCGGCGATGTTCTCGGCCGGGAACGAGCCCTCGCGGTCGTGTTGGGCAGCGCGGGGGGCGAACTTTTCGCGGGCCAGCGCCCGCACCGCCTCGATCAGTTCGAGTTCACTTGTGTCCATTTGGCCGTTCTCCTGGGCATTCGGCCCGCTGTCTAGTGGGCCGGGGTTGGGCGGGGCAACGGGATGCCCAGTACCTCTTCGAGTTCGTCGATTGCGCTGAGCGTGGCGTCCACCTTGATCGTCGTCATCCCCAGGGCACGGGCGCCCTTCAAGTTCTGGCCGATGTCATCGAGGAAGACCGAACGTTCGGGTGTTACTCCCAGTTCATCGCAGGCGAGCCGGTAGATCCGCGGGTCGGGCTTGCGCATGCCCACCTTGGCGGACTCGATCACCACTTCGAAGAGCGAATGCACATCAAGGCCCGATGTCCGGCGCTTCGCGGGCCCCTCGGACGCGACGTTGTTGGTGATGGCGCCCATCTTCACCTGCCCGCGAAGCGCCTCGATCACCGCCAGCATCTCGGGACGCGGCGGGAACCCTTCGAAGAACATCTTCAAGAACCCGGCGCCGTCGATCGAACAGGCAGACCCCACGTGGCGGTCGAACTCCGCCGCGAATCCCGAGTGATTCAGCTCGCTCCGTTCGAAGCGCGACCACGGGCTCTCACCGTGCGAAAAGATTGCCATCCGCGTCTCATCGCTGATCCCGTGCTCGGCGCAGAACTCGGTGATGCGCGTCACGGGCGATTGCGTGAGCACCCCGCCGATGTCGAAGATGACCGCGTCCAGCTTCGGCACTAGTTGAGGCCAAGCTCTTCGCGGATCAGGAAACAGATCTCGTAGGTCGGGCCCTCAGCCTGGAGCGTGCCCTGCATCTGGTTCAGCGTTACTGCCACCGCGAGGCCCGTCTCCGGGTCTGCGAAGGCTGTCGAGCCGCCGGCGCCGCTGTGGCCGAACGACGTGCGCCGCGGGCCGTTGACGCCCGGCTTGCCCATCGCCCACGCGCCGCCGTTCATGAACCCGATGCTCTTTGGGATCGGCATGAAGATCACGCGGTCCGGCTCTTCGATCTGGATTGCGCTCATCTGCGCGATGCGTTCTGGCGAAACGAGCCGCACGCCATCGACCTGACCGCCGTTCGCGAGCGCCGCGTACATGCGCGCCAGCGAGCGTGCGTTGAAGTGCCCGTTGGCCGAAGGGATGCAGGCTTTGCGCACTTCCATGTCGTTGAAGTTAACGCCGCTATCAAGAGGCATTGCCTTGTAAAAGTCGTGGTCTTTCGGCAGCAGAGCCATCGGGTTCGGGACGCTTGGGTCAGGCGGAGGCGCGGTTTGGAGCGAAGCCAGCCGGTCCTCAATACCATCCGGGATGCCGACGTACATTTCGCCCTCGACGCCCAGCGGCCGCGCGATCTCCTCCTGGATGACATCCTTGATGTGACGGCCGGAGGCACCCTGGACGATGCCGCCCACGACCCAGGCGTAGGTGAGCGCGTGATAGCCGGTGGCGGAGCCGGGCTCCCAGGCGGGAGTGCCGTTCGCGATGTAGTCGATCGCGCGGTCCCAATCGAGCATCACTTCCCTTGAGGGAGCGGCGTGCAGGCCCGCCTGGTGGCTCATCGCCTGGGCGACGGTGATCGCGCCCTTGCCGTTGGCGGCAAACTCCGGCCAGTACTTCGCAACTGGCGCGTCGTAGTCGATCTGGCCGCGATCAGCGAGGATGTGGAGCGCGGTGGCGGCCACGCCCTTGGTCGTCGAGAAGCAGTTGAAGAGCGTGTCCGCCTTCACTTCGCGGTCATCGCCCGGGCCGAAGGTGCCGGTCCAGGCATCGACAATCAGTTCGCCGTGGCGATAGGCAGCGACCTGCACGCCGAGCTGTTGGCCTTCAGCGACCTGCCGGGTGATCAGGTCATGGACCTTGCCGTTGATGGCGGTTTCGGTGGTAGTCATAGAGAGATCGAACTCCGTTCGGGTACTGTTGATGGTGCGCGGATGATAGCGGGGCGACAGCTTAGGGGTCGAACGGCGCGCTTACTCGGCGCCGAGTTCTTGCGGATGAGGCCGCAGATCTCAGCGTGACTCCTTCGCCGGGCAAAGGATAGATTCAGGAGGCCGCTTTCGCTTGCAGCTGCCGGTGCGCCCCCAGGATAGCCCGAATGACCTCTTCGGCTGAGTAGGTTCCGTCGGGATCCGTCGCCAGCAGGTTATGGAACGTCAGATCCTTGCCGAGGGTCACGATGGCAGGCTCCACCCCGCTTTTGCACGGGTGTCCGTGTCCGGCCGCCGCGCCCAGTCCGTTGCAGAGGCAGACCTTACCCTGCGTTTCGGCCTCGCTTCCACCTTTTCTCACAAAAGCATCGACCGGTTCGCCGGGGCATCGGAAGCCAATCCCGCCGCCTTCCCGCTCACCCTTCTGATACGCCTGAACGAGGTGGCCGATATTGCAGACCCGTTCGCGGCTCTCGTAGACACACTGTTCGGAGAGGCTGCCCGGTAGCTGTACCACCTGGAAGGGGAAGCCCGACGGGGACGCTGTCGCGCTGGTCTTGATCTCGGCCGTACCGGCTGCGCTTCGCTGCCTCAAGTCTCGCTTGATGTCTTCTCGGAGCCCGGATTCGTTGCAGAGCGCGAACGCCGACCCCACCTGGACGCCGACCGCTCCCAGGGCTTTCGCCTCTTCGAGCCGTCCCGGACTCGCGTAGGACCCGGCAAGCCAGAACGGCTTCCCTATTTCTCTGAGTTTTGCCAGGTCCGGCCTGTCCCGGTCACCGTAGATGGGTTGTCCGTCCTCAGCTAGCGCCCTCCCGCGGGCGGGCGCGTTGTGGCCTCCCGCACTCGGCCCTTCCATCACGAAGCCATCAACCTCCACCGTGGCCGCGAGCCTCATCGCCAGGGCGTGATGCGAGGCGATGACCAGGAACTTCGGGCGGCGCAGGGTTTTCCCCGTGGACACAAACTGCCGGGGATCGAGTGACAGGAGGTGCTTATCGGTTGAGCCGGCAACGTCCATCCGATAGCTTGCCGGTTCGTTCCGTGCAAAGTTGGCGAGCACCGCGGGCACCTGGTGGGGGATGCCGGCACCCACCAGGACGTAATCCACGCCCGCCATCATGGCGCCCAACAACACCGGCAGGTGCATCAGTTGCACCTTTTCAAGGACGTTAATCCCGATCGGGCCGCTGTGACCTTCTTTCGCCAGCCAGACCTCTACGAAGGCCGAGGCCACGGCGAGTCTCGTCATTCTCGCTTTCGTTGCGTCGGTCCCCGTGACCAGGACTTCCGGCTTTGGAGGAAGCTTGTATCGCCGACTCGTCGAGGGTGGGCCCTCGACCAAATACTCGTCCATGATCTCGTGCGCGATGCTCGGGTCGAGCGCTTTCAGCGCGCGCACAACATCCTGGTCGCCTGCCTGGAGACGGTCAGTCAGTATCACCGTAGGGCCCGTGCCCGAGACGACTCCCAGCACGCTCGCCCCCAGGCGCTGCCCGGCGACGGCGACGGCGCGTGCCAATCTCCAGTTCGACACGGCCACTCCCATCCCGCCCTGGATGAGTTCAGGGAGACCGGGTGCGATCGCGGGAGGTGTTGCGGCGGATTCGGGCATGACCGGAATGCTAAGGCAGCCTGCTGAGTGCGCCAGTCAGCGGGCACACGCCTCCGCAACGCGCCGACGGGGCCTTACGCCAGGCCAGATGCAGCTTGTTGGTCTCCGGGGATCCAGCGCAGCTTACTGAGCGCCGAGTTCCTTGCGGATGAGGTCGCAGATTTCGAGCGTGACTCCTTCACCGGGCAGCGGGTAGGCCATTTTGTTGAGCGTCACGCCGATCGCCAGGCCCACCTCCGGATCCGCAAACGCCACCGAGCCGCCAGCGCCGGCGTGGCCAAATGCCGTGATGCGCGGCCCGTTCGGACCGTGGATGCCGTTCGTTTCGCCACCAAGGAAGAAGCCGATGCCCTTGTTCACCGGGACACCGAGTGTGCGGTCGGTCGCGCTGGTCATCAGCCGCTGCATGCCCTTGATGGCGGCGGGCGAAACGAGCCGCACGCCATCGATCGAGCCGTCACCGGCGAGCGCGGCGTACGTCCGGGCGAGCGCGCGAGCCGTGAAGTGCCCGTTCGCTGAGGGGATGCACGCCTGCCGGTAGGCCATCGAGTTGGTGTGCTGCCACAAACCGAGCGGCATGGCGCGGTGAAAGTCGCTCTCCGCTGGCAGGCTTAGGCCTTCACCGGCGGCGATCACCGCGAGCGTGGTCAGCCGCTCATCGAGCCCATCCGGGATGCCGATGAACAGCGAATCGGCGATGCCAAGCGGCGCCGCGATGTCGTTCGCGACGATCTCCTGGATGTGACGGCCGGTGGCGTGCTGGATGATGCCGCCGATGATCCAGCCGTAGGTCACCGCGTGATAGCCGGTAGCCGTGCCGGGCTCCCACGCGGGGATGGAGTTCTCCACCCAGGCCAGCCCCGCCTCCCACTCAGTGAGGTGCGTGGGCATGCCGGAATCCCAGTCCCATTCCTGGGGCGCGGTCTGGTGGATGCCTGTCTGATGGCTCACCGCCTGGGCGACCGTCACCTTGTCCTTGCCGTGAGCGGCAAACGCCGGCCAATACTTGGCGACCGGGGCGTCGAAATCGATCAAGCCTTTGTCGGCCTGCATGTGCAGGGCGAGGGCGGCGATGCCCTTGGTGGTCGAGAAGCTGAGGAAGAGCGAATCGGGCTGCACGGGTCGAGGGTCCTCCGGGCCCATGGCGCCGGCCCACGCATCGACGACCGGCTTGCCCCGGTGATAGGCCGCAACCTGCACGCCGATCTGGCTGCCTTCGGCCACTTGCCGCTCGATAAGCGCCTGGACGGTGGTGTTGACTCGGGTGGAGAGCATCGGCAAGACAGTCATCCGTTTAACGATCCTTTGGTCTGGAGTGTGCTGAGAGTCTAGAGGATTTCGCTGGCCAGGTTGTTTTTCTTCGGTAAGGCGTCGGAAACGGCTGCGGAGTTACCTCAGAGTTTCGCTGCCAAACCCTGGCTTCACAACTCCGGCTCGAAGCTCCGCTCCCCCACGACGCAGGAGCCGGAAAAGGGGTACGGGGTGAGGGCAGACCTCCGCGGGCCGCCGCCCATCTTCTCGGCCGGGTACTAGAATGCGGCATGGAATTGAAAGCCGTTGGCTACGCGATGGACGAGCGAGTCGCCACCATCACGCTAAACCGCCCGCACCGCATGAACGCCTGGACGGGCCGCATGCACACCGAATACCGCTGGTGCCTGCAGCAGGCGGAGGACGACCCCGAGGTGCGCGCGATCGTTGTGACCGGCGCTGGGCGGGCATTCTGCGCCGGCGCCGATGCCACCGCGCTGGAAGGCCACATCGAAAAGGGCGGCTACGACCCGGGCACCAACGCGGCCGAACTGGCCACCCCCGGCTACGGTGTGCGCCCCGAATTCGATGAGAACTTTGCCTATCATTTTGGGCTGACCAAGCCGGTGATCGCAGCGATTAACGGCCCGGCAGCGGGCGTTGGGCTGGTGCTCGCGTGCTACGCAGACATCCGCTTCGCCGTCGCCGATGCGAAGCTGACCACCTCCCACGGCAAGCTCGGGTTGCCCGCCGAGTACGGCCTCTCGTGGCTGCTGCCGAGGCTGATCGGCGTGTCCCGCGCGAACGACATGCTGCTTTCGAGCCGCGTTGTGCTGGCCAGTGAAGGCGAGCGCATGGGCCTGATCAACGCCGTCTTCGAAACGCCCGGCGAGATGTTGGAGCACGCGAACGGCTATGCGCGGATGCTCGCCACGCAAGTTGCGCCGTCGTCTCTGCGCGAGACGAAGCGCCAGATCTACGCGGACCTGTTGCACGGCGACGTGGGCGCTTCCGTGCGCGAATCCGAGGCCCTGCTGAACCGTATGATGACCGAGCCCGACTTTCGCGAAGGCGTCCGGGCGTTCGTGGGCAAGCGCCCACCGGCGTTCTGAATTCGCGCTTCGCGATTCTCAATCGCGGTCCGGGCCGCGGTCATTTTGCCGGGCGGAACTGGCGGGGTGTCTACGAGCCCGGCGCTCCTTGCAGTCGTGCTACTGACCGGGGCGATGTCGTTCAAGCTGGGGACGTAAGGTGTTTTAACCGGCGGCTGGCGGCTGAATCCTCGATCAATTGGGCGAGGCGCTTGGTGCGGGTGGGCTCCTGTTTGGCGGACATGACCCAGTGTTCAGCAGCCCTGCGGTAGGAGGGCGCTTGCGCCGCGAAAAACTGCCGCGCGTCCGGGTTGGCGCGAAGCAGCGCCTCGTACTCGGGGGCGAGTGCTTGGCTCTTCTCTTCGTACGAATAGACCCTGGACTTGGCTTCACTGCGGGCTTCGAAAGCCTGGAGACCGGCAGGCCGCATCCGGCCACCCTCCGTGAGTTCGCCGACGCGCTTGATGTTGATCGCGCTCCAGATGCTGGTTCGCTTTCGGGGCGTGAAGCGGATGCTGTAGTTGGCGTCGTCAATGCGGCGGCGGACCCCATCGATCCAGCCGAAGCCGAGCGCTTCATCGACCGACTCCGGCCAGGTGAGGGTGGGCAAGCCCGAGTCTTTCTTGCGGAACCCGACAAGTAGCTCGCTGGCCGTCCCTGCGTTCGCTTCGAGCCAGGAGCGGAACTCGGATGGCGATTCGAAGAAGGTGGGTTGCACTGGACTGCTCCTGAAATGGAAAGGCATCGACCCGTTGGCCGAGAAGCAGGCTGCCATCGCCGGCCGCTTGGAGATAGGGACGCCCCTCTATAGTCGCGCTACTGGCCTGGCGCCGACCGGTGGCGCTCGCTTACGGTCGCGGCTCGGACTTGTGATCCTCGGGGATAGAGCCTGCCGGAGCTATCCCTGTTCCGGCGCGGAATCCCTTAGGACTTCGCTTTCTTCGAAGGTTTCGACTTGCCAGAACTGTTGAGGGCGACCGCTTGAAGAACGAGCGCCTTGAAGGCGGACTCGTCAACTTCTTCTCCTTCGGGGATGTCGATCGCGCGGCGCACGTTTCCGTCGAGACTGGAGTTGAAGAGACGCCCCGGATCCTTCAGAGACGCGCCCTTGGCGAAGGTCAGCTTCACGACCTTCTTGTAGGATTCGCCAGTGCAGATGATGCCGTCGTGCGACCAAACCGGAGTGCCCATCCACTTCCACTCCTCGACGAC
>JBDSJC010000064.1:0-5363 GCA_039917655.1 Tepidiformaceae bacterium | reverse complement strand
CGCAATGGGCCTGCGCGCCACCGCCAGTCACGACATCTTGGTGGAGAACATGCGCATCCCGAAATCCGAGGCGATGGTCGTGCCTGTGGCCATGCTGCGGATGATCACAGAGGCGCAGGCGAGCGTTATCAGCGTGCCCAACCAGCGGCGCACGCGCGGGGCGCTCGGCATCCTCGCAATCTGGCTGGGCCTTTCGCAGGCCGCCTTCGATTTCACCCTCGACTACGTCGGCAAGCGGTACGGCTACCTCGCCGGGCCTAACCTCGGCAACACCGGGACCGTTGGCTTTCGGTCGGATCAGGCATGGGCGCAGTTCGGGATCGGCAACATGGAGCACTGGCTGGAGACCGGCCGCGTCATCCTCTACGACACGGCCCGCCGGCTGGATACGCCGTTCGAATCGAATCAGGCGTTCCTCCGCCACCTCGTGCGCACGGTCTACCACCTGCGGCGCATGAGCGAAGAAGTATCGGCTGGCGCGATGAAGGTCTGCGGGGCCCACGCCTACGTGAAGGCGAAGCCGCTCGAGCGCATCTACCGCGACATGGTCGGCGGCAACGTAATGGCCTGGAAGACCGATGAACTCCTGCTCTCCCTCGGCGTGGGTGCGTTGGGGCAGCCGATCAGCTTCGTCGGCCCGGCGGGGACGTAGCGGTGGCGGGCAGGCTCGAAGACAAACGCGTCCTGGTCACTCGGGCGGACCTCTACATGGGCCCGGCGATCAGCGAACTGTTCGCCGCCGAGGGCGCCGACGTGGTTGCCAGCACTGACCTGCTCGAGGACCCGGCAGCACCCGCGCGCGTAGTCGCCGAAGCGGGCGAGTTCGACGTGCTCATCGCGAACCTTGCGGTCGCGCCGAAGCGGGCCCCGGTGGAACGCATCGAAGATGCCGACTGGCTCGAACTGTTCGATGGCATGGTCCACCCGTTGATGCGCCTCGTACGCGCGGTGCTCCCACAGATGGTCGCGCGGCGGGCGGGCAAGATCGTCGTGATTACGAGCGCGGCGCCGCTGCGCGGCATCCCGGGCGTCTCCGGCTACGCGGCGGCGCGCGGTGCGCAGAACGCGTTCGTACGGACGGTTGGGTTGGAGGTGGCGAAGCATAACATCCAGGTCAACGCCATCGCCCAGAACTACGTCGAGAACAACGTCTACTACCCGCCGGACCTGCTCGCCAACCCCGAGATGCTGAGCCGGATGTTGGCGGCAGTGCCGCTCGGGCGGCTGGCGAAGCCCTGGGAATCGGCGGAACTCGCCCTCTTTTTGGCAAGCGACAAGAGCGACTTCATGGTCGCCCAGATCGTGCCGTTCGCGGGTGGCTGGGCGACATAGTTTCGAGGCGTATTAGGCGCGGGGTACAATCGTTCGCACGAACCCCTCTGGAGTGAAGCATGACCGCACCTTTGCCGGAGATACCGGCCGCCGTTGCGGACTCCCTCGATCAGATCCGCGAGTTCTGCCTGCGCTGGCACTTGCTGCGCCTCTCGCTGTTCGGTTCCGTGCTGCGCGATGACTTCAGGCCTGAGAGCGATATCGACGTGCTGATCGAGCGCAGCGAGCAGACGCCTCGCGGCTTCAGGGAGCGCGACGCAATGAGAGACGAGTTGGCAGAACTGCTGGGCCGGCCGGTGGATCTCGTGTACAGGTCCGGGCTGGTGAACCCCTACCGGCGGTGGGAGATCCTGCGCACGGCGCGAACGATCTATGCAGCCTGAGGACCGCGACACGTGGCCGTCGGCTTCGCGCTGTCGGGGAATCTCAGGTTCGTTGCGCAAGCTTCGAACTTCGCCGTCTTCGTCGCGTTCATCGGCATCAACCTCGCGCTAATCGTCCTCCGCTTCCGGGCGCCGGAACTGTCTCGGCCATTTCGCGTCCGAGGCAGTATCGGCAGATTCCCCGTGCTCCCGGCCGTGGCGTTGGTGGCGGTAGCCGGATTGCTCGTGAACCTTGAGAAAGACGCATTGATCGCCGGCGGGGCGCTGTTGGTAATTGGCCTCGTAGTCTCTGAAGTGCTCCGACTCTGGCAGCCACGGCGCTGACGTTGCTGTCGATCGGATGGATGCGAATGGCCGCCACCGACTTCGAAACGAGCCAGCGGACGATCCGATCTCCACTCTCTCCTCTGCAATCGGGGTGCGGTACCGCTCGCCGCTGACCGCTGACCGCTGACCGCTGCTAGCCATGAAGCGACTGTCGCCTGATGCGGACTCAAGACCGCGGACGTACCACTGAGGAATCAGCCATCGCGACAGCGGATGTCGCCGAAGAGCGCGACACTCATTGACGAAGTAGAACACGCGTTCTACTTTGTTCGTCAAGGAGATCCCCATGCGCCTTCTCTGCCTCTACTTCCCCCGCCTCGCTTCCGCCATCGCCCGCAAAGGCAATGACTCCCTCGCCCAGCGTCCTGTCGTCCTGCTCACGGGCGCCGGCGATGGCGCTGTCGTCGCCAACTCGTCGGCGGAGGCGGCAACCACCGGCGTGAAAACTGGAATGCCCGCACACGCCGCTCGCCAGCGCTGCCCCAATGCCGCGTTCCTCGCCGCGGACCCCAACAGCTGCCTCGGCGTCCTCGAAGAGGCTGCCTCCATTCTCCGGCTGCGCGCGACACCGAGCGTCGCGGTCGTCTCCGGAAGCCACATCCTCGTAGATCTGCGGGGGCTCGAATCGCGGTTTGCCGACGAAGCGATCGCCGCCACCCGGCTGGCGGCCACGGTCAAGTCCTGGACAGGAGTGGACGTCCGGGCGGGCGTGGGAAGCACGCCAGGCGATGCCCGCAAAGCGGCTGAAAGCGCCCGTCGCTTCCCGATGATCGCACCGGCGGCAGACGGCCCGGAGGTCCGCCTCGGGCCGCAAAACCCGGCTCGAGTGCTATCGGGGTGGGCAGCGATCGTCGCTGGCACCGAGGCAAAAGCCGTCCGGTCGCGCATCGTGCGGCTTCTGGGACAGCTCGAACTGCTCGCGGCGGGCCGGGAAGAGAGCTTCCGCCGGGTACGAGTGGAGGTCGAACGTGCGGAGGGCACTGAGACAGCCGTCCTCAGCGCGCCGCAGCCGCTGAACACCGCCGCGGAGGCTTTGGCGCTGCTAACAGCCCACGAGACGGAGGGCTTCTTTGTGGGAGCGGTGGTAGTGCGAATCTCGCTCGAACGGCTGGGGCCGGACATGCGCATCCAAACGCAGACACAGCCGCCTGCGGAGGCCCGAGCAGCAATCCAGGCGCCGGTCCGGCCGATTCAGCAGAGGTTGCTGCGCGCAGGGTAGGCGGCCGGTCCGCGAAGACAGACGAGCGCGTGCCAGTCTCGAACGATGCGGCATGGTGTGTTCCCATCACGCCGTCCTCGCGAGCGCCGTGCGACGCGCCGAAAGATGGCGCGTTCGGTCGATGGCAGCGGCCAGTCCACGAAGGTACTGTTCGGCCATGGCTGCTTCCGTGCCTATTCCGGGCGCCACCTCAGCGCGCAACGACCGAAGCGATGTGCTCGCGACCCTCCCGCTGGTCGTGCTGGTCGCCGTGTTGGTCTGGCTGGCGTTCGTCCGGGGCGCGTTTGAAGAGAACGTCGCCGGTTCCCGGCAGACAAATACGCACGCCACGGTCTCGCCTTCAGTGGCACTACGGTTCCAGCCCAGTCATTGGTTCCAGCCCAGCCACTCATGCGTTTGGAAATTGTCACTCTAAAGTCACCCAACATCCACCAGTGTCGCGTAACCGCCCCAACCGCCGGACGTACTGTTTCTTGAGTGGCACACCTTGGCCACCGTGGGAGTGTTACGTGAATCGACGATGCCGGGCCTTCTTTCGATCCCAAAGCGAACGGGGCCAGGTGCTGGTGCTCTTCGCCGGCGGACTGGTCGTCTTTCTCGCGCTGGTTGGGATGGCGGTGGATATTGGTCGCGTGGTGTACACCAGGACCGACCTCCAAAAGATCGCCGATGCCTCCGCGCTTGCTGGCGCCCAGGACCTGCCAGTCTCTAGTGCCAGCGCAAAAACGACAGCAAACGACTACGCTTCTTCGAACGGCTCCGCCACTATCGACGTGAACTTTTCCAAGACCAGCGTGCCACTCGACACCATCACGGTGACGGCGACACGCCACGTCACCTACGACTTCCTGAAGTTCGTCGGCCTCAGTGGCATGGATGTTTCGGCCTCCGCCAAAGCGAAAGGCGCGCTGCCTCAAACGATCACCGGCTACAACTGGAATAACATCGCCCCGTTCATCATCTGGGGCGGTTCGCGGCAGTCTGAAGTAAACCCCGGCGACAACAAATGCGATTTGCACGTCTGCCCTGGCTCGTCCTATACGTTCATGGACGTGGCCTGGATGAACAAGCAGGGTAAGCCCACGGCACCCGATTGGACGGCGAGCAACAGCAACAACTTCAAAGGCGATATCAACCACGGCGCCGGCGCTCCGATCAGTCAGATTGGCGAAACGTTCTCCGACGGCGGTCTCGGCAGTGTGACGGCGCCCGTGCCCGGTTCGATCATCGTCATTCCGGTCGTCAACAAAGCGGCGGACGGTTCGAGTCTGCGAAGCTTCAGGATCGCCGCGTGGGTGGTGATTAAGGTGGATGCTGGCTGCTCCAAGACTCATTGCGCGGGGACGGTGCAAAACCCCCTCACCTTTGGCTTCACACCGCCGGCCGGGTACGATTCGAGCGGTCCGACACCACCGCCGCCAGCGTTGGACTACAAGGGCGCAGCCTCCACAACTTTGCTTGAGTGACCTGGGGGCGGCCGAGCGCCACCAGTGTCTCGGGGGCGCTGGAGGACGGCGGACGAATGCCCTTAGCGCCGGACCCTTCGAGCCGTGTATTCTGCCGGAGAATGGCGGCTTACCGCTGGTGCGAGACTGGGTTACATTCGAGGCGCGAGATGGTTCGACCTGGCCGTTGGCGACGAGCGAGCACCCTCCGGCGGCCGCTCCCGTTCGCCTTCGGTGCTGGATTGCTGGCCGGCATGGTGCTCTTCACCGCGATGGCTGGACATCTGCGTGTTCCAACAGGAGGGCATGGATAGCGACGGGAAGACGATTGGGCGCTATCGGCCCACCGGCCTACGCCCCACCTTTTCGCAGCAACTTGCCCAGGTGGGGTGCGAATTGGACTCCTCACTCTTTCTCGATGGAGAGTGGGCGTGATGCTCGTACTGTTTACGGCGATGGTTGGAGCGATGACGGTTTTCGTAGCCGTTGGCGCCTTGACCGGGCAGTTCTCGTTCAGCGAGCGGCGGGTGGCGACACGGGCGGTGCGCCTCCAGCGCCAGAGTATCGATGAGGTGGGACGGCCGAAAGGCGACCGAAAGCTGTTCCGGGAAGATGTGCTCGCGGGGAACGCCTCGATCAGCGCGTTTCTCCAGCGGT
>JBDSJC010000063.1:0-13611 GCA_039917655.1 Tepidiformaceae bacterium | reverse complement strand
GACGTTCGTGCCACGGGCAGAGCCGAACGTTAACACGCGGTCCGCTGCGAACCCCGCCGCCTCGAACCGCGGGGCTGCTTCCTTATAGACGACGAGGGCCTCGGCGTCGGGGCCGCACGGCTGGCGCAGGCGCTCCCGTTGGATCTCGTCTATCACCCGCTGGTGCTGGATGTCGGAACGCAACGACGTGTGTCCACGAGTCCCGGTCGCGTACTGGACGACGCGAACGTTGGGCGGAAGAGCGACCTCTGCCGATACGTCGCCGAGCCGCTCGTGGAGAGCGGTAAGGTGGTCGATAAGGACGGTCAGCGGCGTGGCGTCGAGGACGAGCATGGGCAACCGCGCGACGACGACGCCCTCGCTATCGGCGATGTGCTCTCGGAGCCTTCCCACCTCGATCTTGCCTGCACTGATCCTCAGACGTGAGTTGAAGTCTTCGCCGGTCCGGAATGCCGGAAGCTCTTCGCGAAGGGCGGCGAGTAAGGTTGCCACGCTGGCCGGTGGCACGGCTTCAACGGTGCGCACCGAGACATAGCCGTCCGCGTCGCCGAAGGGCGAAGGGAGCGTCTCGCGGGCGGGGAGGCGTTCGACGAGCTCGGTGATGTCGTAGCCGTGTTGCGCTGCGACTCCGGCCAGGTGATCCCACGCACCGCCTGCCAGCAACCATCGCCGCGGCGCATCGATCAGGGCATGGCGGACGACCTGGAGGACGGCCCGCTCGCCGTCATAGCCCTCGGCGAGCTGTTCGACGGCACGTTCGAGGACGGCGTCGCGGAGCGTCATACGCTCGATCAGCGACCGTTGAAGGTCGCCGTCATCCACGACGGCTAGCGTTCCTCCTCGCCAGAACATCCGGTTGAAGAGCTGTTCCGCAGTACCCACACGGGGGCCTGTGCTTGCGAATTGGGCAAGGTAGGGGCAGCCGTCATAGAACGGGCAGCGTGGCTCGAACGGCGTGCCGCAGGCGAGCGCCTCTACGGGGTGGCCCGCCTCGCCGAGTGCGCGCACGACATCATACCGCTGACAGTTGGAAGGGTTGCGGCCGACGATGAGGTTGTAGCCGTTACGCTCCACCTGCTCTCGCGCGAGCAGTTTCGTGCCGACGACGATGCGTGCTTCGACCCGATGCCGATGGATGCTGGCGCCAAGTGCGGTGCTCTTCCCGGCGCCTGGCGCGGACATCACGAGCTGAGCGCGATTCGCGTTCGCGGGCAACTGAGAAACGAAACCCTCGATCGCGTCGGCCGTTTTTGAGCGAGCGGTCTTCAAGGTGCCGCCGCCCTGGATCGGGCCGCATTCAGGGAGATCATAGGGCCGACGGTGCTGCCGGGCCGGTGCGGGGACAGCGTACCAGCGGCGCAAACGGGGCGAGCCTCCGGCCAGGAGAAGGTCGTCGAGGCCTTTGCCGCGGGCCATCAATTGCCCTCCCAGACGGCGTCGTAGACCGCGAGGCCCGCGCCAGCGATGCGCTCCAGCCATCTCTCCCGGGCGCGATCGGTGTTGATGTTGACCTCTCGGTCGAGGGCCACGGCGACGCGCTGCGGGCACAGCCGCCGGATGACTGCAAGGTGCGCGTCCTGGAGGGCCTGCCCGGGTACTCCCAGGCACCAGGCCGGGCCAAGCACCGAGGCCACCAACGCCTTGAGCCCGCCCTCAACAAGGAACAGGGTGGTTGAGGGTGTGCCGGCGACCACGTACATGTCGGCGTAGCGCGCGCCGTACGGTGTGAGGTAGCGCCCGCCGAGGAGCTTCGCCTGGATGCCGGTGATCTGCCCCACGTCGTCGATGAACGGGACGATGTAGCCGTCGCGACCTGCATAGGCCGCCCAGAACGTGAGCCGACCGTTCTTGTCCACGAATCCGGGGCACGAGCCGAGCACGTCGTCGTCGCATCGGCTCCGCATCCGCGCCATGAACTCCGCGTGTTGCCCACCGCGGAGTGGCAGCGACCGGAAGCCGAAGCGTTCGATGTCCTCAGGGGAAAGACCGCGCCGCCGCAGATCGTCAACGGCCGAACGCCGTAGGGAGAGCGCGTTGAGCGCTTCGCGGTAAACGCGGTCCCTGTCACACACTGCCATCGGTGGCGATGGCTGGTCATAGACGGCGTAACCAAGCGGTGGCGGTGGCGGAGGTGGCAGGTCGTGGGTCACACCGCAGCGGCAGTTCCCACGTAGCCGGTGGATGTAGGCGGGCGGCGCGACCTCGACGTCGAGCGGCAACCGACCGGCGAACTCGGAGCGCGTGCAATACGCGACGAAGTCGAGCGTGTAGCCGACGCAGCGGATGGCTCGCCCCCGCGCAAGGCCGGAGTGTCCGCCGCAGACCGGACAAGGCCTCGTCTTCGTATGACGCCGGGAGCCCAACGTGCCGCTCACGCCAGCACCAGCACTCTACGTACGCTTGTGTAGTTCTCTCCTACACGGCTGGCGCTTCTGGTCGCAGGAGGGCGAACTGAAGCCGAAGCGCGATACCGAGACCAAGCCCGGCACCCGCAAGAGTGCGAAGCCGGAGTCGAAGGTCAAGCAGATCCGCCGCATCCCCAACCAGAAGGGCGTCAACAATGTTCTTCAACAGGACCATTTAGCAAAAGACGAGGCCTCCGCTGCGGGTCGTTGAACATGGGCGCCGCTTCAGGCCGAAATGCTAACGGTGATCGTCTTGGGAGCCGCCTCGAAGGCCCACTTCTGGATGTAGAGGGTCCCAATCAGGGGTGGAGCGCCTTTCGCCACTTCCTGGAAGCGATAGGTGTTCTTGGTGTCCTTCTCTAGTTCGAACGTTAGTGTTCGCTCCACGGCTGTATGCCTCCTGCGTACTCAGACTCTACCGCCCGGCTCCGTATCGTGCCCTGCCCACGGTCCCTCCACGCCGGATTGCTACACCCCGATCGCCTCGGCCACCTTCCCCCAGCTCTCGTCGGTCTGACCTTCGAGCCGACGCAGGTAGACGGTCGTCACGGCGAGCGACGAGTGGTCGAGGAACTGGCTGACCGACTCAATGGACTCTCCCGCGTTCCGACGCAGCTTGGCAGCCGTGTGGCGGAGGATATGGACACCGGTGGGCGGGGGGCCCGCCGCGAGCATGTACATGCGCAGACGGTTGTAGAACGTGGCGGAGGTGACGCCGCGTCCTCCAGCTCCCGCCTGCCAGATCGACTCCAAAGGCCTCCATGGTCAGCAGCGACTTCTCGGCATCCGCAAGCGTTGCGAGCACAGCGAGGTAGGCAGGCCGAGGAAGCTCCCGACGTCCTTGCTTCCCACCCTTCCCACGATAGGAGTAGAAGGCGCGCTCGTCCTCGACCGTGATGTCTTTCGCCTTCAGGTTGATCACTTCGCTCCTCCGTCGTCCGGTCATGACGAGCGTGAGGACGATGGCGCGATCCCGGCGGCCAGCTACGGTGTCCGGGATGACGGCGAGGATCTTCTGCACGTCGCCAGCGGTGTAGCCGCGCGCCGGGCTCGGCTGGATCTTTGGGCGCTCCAGCGCGTCGCAGGGGTTGCCCGTCACGATGCTCATGCGGATCAGGAACTTGTAAAAGCTGCTGAGGCAAGCGGTGCGCGCCCCGACGGTGACAGAAGAGGGCTCCCGGCCCGACAGGCCGATGCCGTGTGCCCAACTCAGGACTTCCGGACTCGTGACCTGGTCGGGCGTCTTCCCCACTCGACCGAAGAAGTGAGCGAGCATGGCTTCAGGGTCGGAAGGGGCGGATAGGACTCTCTGGGAGTTCGTGTTCATCGCAGCCATACATCACTCGGCGCGGCGGCGATAGCAACACGATCGGGAGATCGTGCCCGACCGACGGATGCTATGTGATCGGGAAGAGCCGCGTAGCGAGCGCTTCGACGTTGGAGAAGGATTCGAAATGACGGATTGGAACCTCTCGGTGCCCAGGCCGCTTGGCCTTGACCCCCAACTGTTCCCCTTGGCGTGTTTGGCCACCTTCAGGCCGTCCATTTCCTTTTCCATGTTCGGTTCGAAAAGCAAGAATTTTGTGAAGTGGAGTTCGTCGTCCACGAGCATCCAGACGACTGCGGAGCCCGGCTTGGCGATCAAGTCGACGTTGATGGTGACTTTGGTCGCCTTCCCGGACGCCATCCTCGACTTGAGCTGAATGTAACGAAGCTGCCCGGCGCAATCCAAGCCGAGGTCGTAGCCGGAGTCATCCACGGCAGCCTTCAATACCTCAGCGTGTCGAACCCCGCGCTGCCACAAGGCGCGGAGTAACTCACCGAGGAACAAATGCTCAAGGACCATTTCCCGGTAGGACGACCGAAGATGATGGGCGTTGATATGGTCAATTCCGAGGTCGGACATAAGTCACCCGGCGGCCAAGAATAGAACGAGTCTCTACCAGCGCAGAGGAATGTCGTCTGTTGCTCTGCGCATTTTACCGCCAACCGGGCCAGCAGAGCGGATGCTTACACTGCCGGGTCGAAGGCGCCGGCCTGATGTCCCGCACGATGGGAAGATTGTGTGGAGCTCTCGCTGTTGGGCCCGGTGACGAGTATGCTCCACGTCCATGGGCGGTTCCCTCCCGTCAGTCGTCGGCAACACCGACCCCACCTGGTTCTCGTTTCAGACCGCTCCACGAATTGAGAATTTTGGACGAGCCCAACTTCTGGCGGCCATCTGCGCAAAGCGAGTTCAGGGCATCGCGGCCCGGTGAACCGCTGTTCGTCCGACTCAAGAGCCCGGTCAATCCCGTCGCTGAATTCGGCTTCTAGGCCGTCGCGTAGAGGACTTCCGTGGCAATGGCCTGAGAGGTCTTCGGAGAGAGGAACGGCGACCAGCCAATACCTTTCTGCGACTTGGCGCGTGGAGCGGGTCTATAGTTCGCCGCATGCAAGGTGACAATGAAAGAGACCGACGAGAGAAAGAAGAAATAGCCCGCCAAGCTATGGCTCACGAGCGCCTGCGGCTGGAACGGGACACCGACCGTCTCCTTGAAATGCAGGGCTTGACGCGTGAGGCGAAGGAGAGACTCGAGCACGAGCGGCTGGCTGCAAAGAGGGAGCGTGAAGAGCTGGATCGACAACTGCCCCGCCGACTCTAGCTTCCAATGCCTGGGCGGCGGGCAAACTGACTGCGTAGGTACTCGCCGTCTCCGAGTCCAAAGACCATCAGGAGGGATCACGCAGGGATGTTTTCGGCCGGTACCATGGTCTTGCTTAACTTCGGCCTGTCCTCCAGACTCCCCAGACACCCCCGGGTGAGCGGAGCAGCCAATGCCTCTGAATGCCTTACGACGTTTCTCACCGCCTCGGTTAGAGGGAGCTAGCGCAGGTTCGATACTCTTGGTGCGTGCTAGGCGCCTAGGCACGGCTGGCGCAATGTGACGTCGCAAACAGATGAACTTGTCCGGGACAGCATCAGTCGGTGGCAGGAACAACTCCTTCAGCTCGACGGACGAAATCGGCTGCTTTACTGGAAAGAGTCTCGAACCTCGTCCGTCCCCATCACATGTGACGATCTCGACCGGTTTCTTGAGCGTTTGGAAGCAGCGAGAGGCGGGCTCTCGTTCCCGCTGGCGATAAGGAAGCGCCGGGTTCAGGCGCGTTTCGACACTGAGCCACCGCCAGAATCTGACGATCTCACGTTTGAGGTCGGCCAGATCGAAACGGCTCTTGATCCCGAGCGCCTACAAGTGAGGCTCGCAAACCTTCGGAGGAAGGATCGTGAATTCACCGAGGAACAGGGCGTTAACGTGCTGTTTCTGGCGGCTGGGTACCTTCTCTGGGAGGACGAGGACGGCCAGAAGGCTCGCGCACCGCTGATCCTCGTGCCCTGTGACCTGGACCGTGCATCGCCAAGGGATCACTTCTACCTTCGAAAGGAAGATGACGAGGCGTCCGTGAACGCCACGCTCCGCTTCAAGCTCTCGAAGCTAGGATTGGCTCTCCCCGAGTTTGACAACGACCTCCCGGTCGCCGACTATCTGGACGAAGTTCGTCGGCTCGTTCAAAAGCGGTCTCGGTGGTCGGTTGAACCATCGCTCGTGCTCGACACATTCCAATTCTCCAAGGCAGCCATGTGGGAAGATCTTGAGGGCCTCAAGCAGGCGGAGATCGACCAAGCAATGGTTCGAGCGCTGGCTGGCGACCCCGATGCAAAGCACGGCCGAATCTCTGGCCCTTCAGATTGGTTCAATTTGCAACGGCGCGACGACCTCGCGGGTGGCATTTTGGACGACCACGTCCCCGATCCTCGCTCTCTGCCGATGGTGGTCAAGGCTGACTACAGCCAAATGCAGGCGGTCGGCGCGGCGGCGGCAGGACTCAACCTAGTCATTCATGGCCCTCCAGGAACCGGCAAGAGCCAGACTATTGCCAATATAATCGCCAACTGCATCGCGGCAGGGAAAAGCGTCCTGTTTGTGAGTGAGAAGACGGCCGCACTCGACGTTGTGAAGCGCCGCCTCGATGACTGCAACCTCGGCGTCTTCTGCCTCGACCTGCACTCCGAACGCGGAAAGAAGGCGAACGTCTACCGGCAACTTCGCGAGTCTTTGGAAGACCCGCGGAGCGCTTCACGAACAGCGTTCGACTACGACACGCTCCTTGCACGCCGGAAACAACTGAACGGCGTCGTTCGCGCTCTGCACACCCGACGCGAGCCGTTTGGCCGGAGCGTCTTCCAGGTGCACGGTCGCGCCGCGACGCTCCGGGACCTCCCTGACGTTGACTTCTCGGTTTCAGGCCCGGAAGCCATCAACTCCGCCAGGTTGAATAACATTGTCCTCCGCGCCAGCCGGTTAGCTTCCTACCAGGTCCAGTTCGTCGAACACATGAGCAGCCGATGGCTTCCGCTGCGTGCATTGCTCACTCCGGTCGGGCTCGAAGATCTGGTGGTGCGAGACGCGGGCTCGATTCATCGCGCGCTGGCCAGGTTGGAACCACCGGTCCAAGAATTGGCGCAGTGGCTCGGTGTACGAACTCCGGCGTCGCCGGCGGCCGCCGCAGGGCTCAGTGTTTTTTTGGAGATGCTCGCCATCGCGCCAGGAGTGAGTGCCAGTTGGCTGGACGGTCGTGCCCATGATCGGCTCCGGCGTCTCGCTGCGGAGAGAGCTGAGGCCCAGCGTCGAAGGGCCGATCTTCTGGTGCTCTTGGCCACCAGGCTTTATCGCCCGGGCGAGCTTACCTCGGCTGCCGCCCTGGCAGCTCAATTGAATGACGCAGAATTGGCGATGCCCCTTGTGGGCAATTTGCTCGGGACCGGGGGCTGGACCGATTCCGCCGTCCAGTTCTCTGGCACCCTCGCGAAGGCTGCGGGATTGGTCGCGCCGCGCGCGGCGGCGACCGCTACGGCTCTGGGTGAACTCGCCACCGCGTTGTCCAAAGACCATCCTTCGACGCGCGCCCAGGCTGAACCAATCTTCGAGTTGGCACAGGAAATTCTCCAGCTCGCTCCAATTCCCGCTGGCTGGGTGGAACCAGGCGCGGCTGCGTGGCGAATCTCAATGGTCGTCGCGGAGGCGCAGAAGGACTTAGCAAACCTCCGAGACACCGAATCGCAGTTATTCATGCGTTGGGACGAGACGCTGCTTTCCTCTGTCTCCCCGGAGATGCTGGCTCGATACCGCACCGACCACCAAAGCTGGTTCTCTCGCACCGTCAGGAAGGCGTTCAAGGCCGACGAGCGCGCACTTCGTGCGTGTTTGAAGACGCCGGGCCCCCTGACTTTGGGGTCGGCGATAACCGCCGTCGGAGACGCGCTCGCCGTCCTTTCGTTGAGGCAGAGATGGGAGGCACACTCCGCGACGCTCCCAGAGACCTTGGGGCAGCGTTTCCGTGGCATCGAAACCGACTGGCCAACAGTGCTCAAGGACCTTGCCGACACCCGAGACTTGCTTGCCCGGCCCGACGCGATGACGTTTTCGAGTCTTCTCACCATGTTCCCCCGTGATTCAGGCTTGGCCGCCGCAGTACAGGCGGCCAAGTTCGCATCGAAAGAGCTCCGTGAAATCGAAGTATCGCTCTCACCCTCGTCGGACGAGTTCGGGCCACCAACTCAACTCGTCGATGCAGCGGCCGCGGCGCTCCCGTCCCTTGGGACGATGGCTGCAATCGTGCGCGAATTGGAATCTCACGCAACCCACCCCATCTACAACGTTGATTCGCTTCGAGAACTCCTCATCTCTGAACTTCATCTCCAGGCCTACGAGCAAGAGATGACGACTCTTGCCCCCGCGCTTCGCACGATTTCGACGGACGCTTCGACGGCTGGACGACTGATTGGGATGGCGTCGAGTTGGCACTCAACTGGGCCGAGGCGTTCGTTGCCGCCGCCCCGCCGCCCCGCCGCCGCGCTCGGACCGGCTCAACGCCCACGCTGTGACCCCAGACCGCCCGGAGGCCTATCAGAACTGGGCCGAGAAGTTAGCCTCGGAGCTAGCGGCATTCGACAGCGAACTGGCAGGCCTTCGCGAGCGTTTCGACGAGGCGAAAACAGTCTGGGGAACTTGGCGAGCCGCCCGGTTCCGGGAGCTGGGCAAGTGGGCAGATGAAGTGTTGTCTGAGCCCTCAGGAGCAGGCGAGTGGCTCCGGTATTTTGAGGCGGTTCGGCAGTTGGAAACGGAGGTTGGAGAAGGAGCGGTAGGCCAGATTCGTGGTCTCACAGCAGCGTCCGACCAGATTCCGGGGATTGTGGAGCGTCGAATTCTCCAGCTTTGGTTGGAAACGGCGTACTTTGCTGAGCCTCTGCTCCGATCTTTTGCAGGCGCCGATCAGAGACTCTTGGTGGAGGCGTTTCGCGCCCTGGACGCTGCGTTGCCCTTCGCGGCCCGCGCAGAGGTGCGCCAGCAGTGCTTCAGTCGCTACCCCGGGCGGGTTATCACCTACACCAACGCTGGCGAGGTACAGGTGCTCAGAGACCAGATTTCCCGGCAGCGACGCCAGTTGCCCGTTCGAAACACGCGCCTCGGAGCGCGTGGATTGCGACATTGCGGACCTGGAGTGGGCGGCAAGATGATCACGGACGGAGTGGAAACAGCGAACCGAGCTCGTGCGCGGCCGAAACCGCTACTAGGAAGCTTAAAGCGGCGGTTGGATCCAGCGATGCCGAATCTGAGCATTCGCCGCGAGTCGTATCTGCAGGCTTGCGCTAGAATCGTCGCGGGCCCGAGTGATGTCCTGACCGAAGAGCCGGCAAAGAGAGGGTGCAAGCTGGCCGCCCTGGGTGGCGCAAGCCCGTGGTGAGGCTCCCTCCGTGACGCATCGGGCCCTTTCTAACACCACCACGATCTGGTCATAGTGATCGCGGTCCGGGCCGCGGTGACGGAGTTCTACTCGCTGTCTGATCGACGCGTCGCACCAGGCGATCAGTGTGGCACCGGCAACCGCAGCTACTGCCCGGGCGAAGTCAGGGCGTGTTTGCCGGGCTCCCAGCCGTGACCTTCGAGGTACTTCGAGCCGAAATGCAAGGGCTCATCCTCCAGCTCGGTAGCCAGGGTGTCATTCCAGCGGTTCAACCAGCCGAAGAGACTGATCACCGCCACGATTTCCACGATCTGAGCGTCGCTGAAGTGGATCCGCAGATCCTCGAAGTGCTGCGGCGTCGCGCAATTGGGTACCAGCGCCGCGTCCCTCGCAAGCCGCAACGCTGCCCGCTCCGCGGCCGTAAACAAACTCTTCGATTCGAAGTCATAGACCTCGTTAAGTTTCTCGATGCTCACGCCGCGCCTGGCCGCGGTCGCTGCGGTGTGCGCCTGGCAGTAACGGCAGCCGTGGGCGGTGCTGGCAACGAGGGCCACCATTTGCTTCAGACCAGCGTCGATCGTGCCGGGACCGAGAACAGCTCCCGACAGGGCCGCGAACCCTCGGAGGATCTCGGGGCGGTGGGCCATGGTCGGGAGACTATTTGGGACGAAGCCCATCGAGGCTTCCACCGCCTTGAACAACGGCTCGAACTCCGGAAGATCGTCACGCGCTAGCGGCTTGATATTCGGCACTGGGCGCCCCCTTTGGAGATTTTGGAGACCCCGTCGGTCGGTCAGTTCGTCGGAACCTAGGGTCGCGCTTCTAACGCATCATTAGCTCTGCGGACCTTCTTGAGAATGGGCTCGACGGGGGCGTGCTCACCGACAACGGCGGGCACTGCCAGTCTACGGTCTTCCGGGAGATTGGAGCCTGGCGAGGGCCAGAGCGACCTGATCAGCAAAGGCCTGCGCCACTGCAACCTCATCGTCCGTCGTGTGGCGGACCTGATCGTAGTAGAGGTTCGCTGTGCCGATGACCCGCCCGCCGTGGTACATCGGCACAGCCAACAGCGAGCGATACCCTTGCTCCTGCACAAGTTCATGCAGCCCATTAAAAAGAGGGTCGGTCAGTGCATCTTCCACGAAGACGTGAAGTCCCGACTCGACCACGCGAGATGAGACTCCACGCGACGTGCCGGCGTTGATCCGCTTCACCACTTCTTCCACGTACTTCTGTGCAAGGCCATGGCCCCGGGAAGCCGAGATGCGGAACTGGCGAGGCCCCGAACTGTGGTCTCTACCATTGGTCGCTGGCGGCTCCTCAATCACCAGCATCGAGAAGAGTGACCTGTCGGCTCCACACAGGGAGAGTGCTACTTCGGCCGCGAGGGCCAGGATCTCGTCCTCTGAGGCCGCCCGAGCGGCGAGGGCGACGAAACGGCGAAAGTCGAGTTCTGAGGCCGCGTCATGAGGTTGCTTGCCCTTAGCCGTCGTCTCTCCTGGCGTGACCTCTTTAATCAGATGGACCGACTCACAGGAGTGCACTCCTTCAGCGGCCTCGATGTCGCGCACCAGGAAATCGAGCGCGTCGGCATCGGATTGGAACGCACCTTCGACGACCAGGTCAAAGGCGCCTGTGGTAGCGAAGACTCGCTGAACCTGTGAGAGCCCCGCCAGCCGGTCGGCCACTTCGAAGCGGCACCCTGGCTCGGTGTGCACAAGGAAGAGCATTCGGGTCTGTCTTTCGGCACCGTCGAGGGCGGCGACAACCCGCATGCCATGGTCGCGTACCAGACGGGCGATTCGTGTACGGATCGTCTTTTCGGAAACGCCGAGCCGGCGGGCGATTTCCAGGCTCGGAAGACGCCCGTCCGATTGAAGGAGGCTGAGAATGGACTGATCGAGGGAGTCGGAGACGCTGGTTACCATAGGCGGTTCAATGCCCGAAATCCTGATTAGAGCTGAGCTGTTGACAGCCTGTTCTGTAGCATACAGAATCGGGGCCTAGTACGAAATACGGCACCAAAGGGCGAGATTCGCCCATTGGACGCCGGACTTCGCCTCAGGGAGCTAACCATGAAACTCGTGACTTTCCGCAGCCCGGCAGGTTCAGCACGTGTGGGTGCATTGCAGTCCGACGGTTCCGTTGCTGACCTCCAGGCTGCCGCCTCGGCGAGCCTCGTTTATGCCGGGGGACGAGCATCCACCTCGGATAGCACCGCAGCCGAACGGGTTCCAGGCGACATGATCGCTTTCTTCGCCGCCGGAAGATCGGCCCTTGACGCGGCCACGGAGGCCGTTGGGTTCGTCGGCGATAGTCTGCGGAGAGGCGATAACATCCTGTCGACGGCTGGACACCCTATCACTTTTGGGAGCGACGCGGCCCGGCTGCTTGCCCCGGTGCCGCAACCAACCAGAATCCGTGACTACCTCACCTACGAAGCTCACGGAAGCGGTTCGGGCCTCGCGCTTCCGCCTGCCTTTTCAGAAATGCCCATCTGCTACAAGTGCAACCCCTTAAGCGTCATCGGGCCCGAAGAAGAGATCCTGTGGCCTTCGTACACGGACAAACTGGACTACGAACTTGAGATCGGCTTCTACATCGGGAAAATGGGCCGGAACATCCGCGTCGAGGAAGCGCCCGAGTACATCGCCGCCGTCACCATCTTCAACGATGTGAGTGCACGCGACATCCAACTCCGCGAAATGACCCTCACCATCGGGCCTTCCAAAGGTAAGGACTTCTGCACGGTTATGGGACCGTGTGCCGTCACGATGGACGAAATCGACGAGTGGAATTTGAACATGCGGGCCCGGGTCAACGGCGAGGTCTGGAGTGAAGGGACAAGCCGGAACCGGCGCTTCTCGTTTGCCGAAGTTGTGGCGTGGGCCTCGTACTGCGAGACCATCTACCCAGGCGAGTTCCTGGCGGTGGGTACGGTGGGTGGCGGGTGCGGGCTGGAACTCAACCGATGGATTAGACCGGGCGATATCGTCGAGCTTGAAGTCGACGGAATCGGCGTGTTGCGAAATCGTGTCGGTGAGAAAGAGACCACTCCTCCAGGGTCGGGATTGAAGAGCTATCCCGGGCCGATTTGGGAGCGAGACTAGTATGGCGGCTGTTCCCTCCACTCTGTGCGCGACGGGATCGGATACGGTGTCTGGAGTCCTCAGGCGCCAAGCAAAACTGCGTGGCAACGACGTGTTTCTCGTCTTCGAGGATGCTGACGGTGTTGTGGTTCAGCGCACATACGCAGAGGTGGACGAGCGCGCGACGCGAGTTGCTTACGCACTTCGTGAGCTAGGAGTTGGCCCCGGCGACAACTTCCACGTACACTTGGCCAACTGCTTGGAATTCTTTGACTGCTGGTTTGGAGCAGCGCGGCTTGGGGCGGTGATGGTCCCCACGAACCCGCTGGCAACCGCACCCGAACTCGCGTATGTCCTTGAACATGCCAGGTGCCAGGTGTCCATCACATCGCCGGACCTCGCTGAGACCGTGAAGGCGGCCGGGGTTGTCGCGCACCTGCTCATCACGGGACAGGACTTCGAAACGGCGCTCGCCCTTGGGCACAACGAGCCCGCCGAAATCCCTGCCCCAGGCGCGCTCGATCCTGTGGCGATGCTCTACACATCCGGTACCACGAGCCTGCCGAAAGGCGTCTTGGTGACGAACGCGAACTACCTCTTCGTTGGCAACACCGTTGCCCAATTCTTGCGATTGCAGCCTGCAGATCGACACCTCATTGTACTCCCGCTCTTCCACGCGAACGCACAGTACTACTCGACGATGTCGGCGTTGGTGACAGGAGCATCGGTGGCGGTCATGGACTGTTTCAGCGCTTCACGATGGAGCCGCCAGGCGACCCGGCATGGGGCGACCATCGCCAGTCTGTTTGCGGCACCGGTGCGAATGATTCTTGCCCAGCAGGCGGACACTGCAGACCGCCAGCACTCCCTTCGGGTCGCGCTCTTCGCACAGAACATCAGCGAGGAACAGCTCACGGGGTTCCATGAGCGTTTCGGAGTCGAGTTGCTGCAGCTCTACGGGATGACAGAGACGATATCGTTGCCCACACTCAACCCATTGTTCGGCGAGCGGCGCAACATGACGATTGGCCGTCCAGCCCCGTGGGCGCGGCTTCGTGTCGTTGACGGTTCCGGACGTGACGTCCAACTCGGCGAAGCCGGGGAACTGCTCGTCGGCGGCGAACTTGGGACGACGCTAATGGCCGGGTATTTCAAGAGCCCGGAAGCAACCGAGGAGACCTTTCGTGACGGATGGCTCCATACGGGCGACAACGTCCGTGCCGATCGTGACGGGTACCTGCACTTTGTTGACCGCGGGAAGGACATGATCAAGCGAGCCGGGGAGAACGTTGCCTCTGGCGAGGTTGAGCGGGTGCTCAATGCCCACCCGG
>JBDSJC010000062.1:0-8123 GCA_039917655.1 Tepidiformaceae bacterium | reverse complement strand
ACTGCAGTTCGCCGTTTCTGGCGGTGGCTTTCCAATCGATGCGCCGCAACGGGTCGCCAGGGCGGTAATCCCGCAGGCCGGCGATGCGCAGCGGATCTTCGAACAGCCGGTCGCCGCCCTTACGTTCGCCGAACGGACGGTCCGCGGGCAACCCGAGTTCCTCTACTGGGAAGACCTGCGGAAAGACAATGAGGTGCTGGGTGTCATCTCCTTCTCGCAGACGTGGAAACGCCCCGAGAAGATCCGCGGAGCGCAGGCGGCTCGGCCCGAACTGGTGGAAGCCCCGTTCCAACGGGTGAACCGTGAATTTCCAGTCATGCTTCTGATACCAGCCGAGCGAGCCATTCCGCACCAGCCACTTCAGACCGGGGGTAGCGGCGGCGGCGACGGTTTCGTCCTGAGCGGGGAGCGCCTCGGCCAGTGCGACGCGCCACTGATACCAGGGGAGCGGCAGCGGCTTCTTGTTCTCGAGTTCGACGGTGATACCGACGGCTTCGCCGATGAACGCCCGGCGTTCGCTTGCCGTGATCTTGAGCGTCAGCCGATCGAACAGGTGGCGGCTCCAGTACCGGGTCAACCCGCCGAGGGCAAGGATGACCATCCCGACGCCGCTGATCGCCGCCTCACCGCCCGCAAACCCCACGAAGACCAGGAGTATGCCAACGGGAAGCCAGCCGTCGCGGAATGGCACCTCAGCCCTCTATCGGTACGGGCACGCGCGCGAGGATGTCGGCAAGGATCTCGTCGGCTTCCCGACCGCGCAGCCGCGCCTGGGTGGAGAGGATCAGGCGATGGGGCAAGACGTACGGGGCCATCGCTTTGACGTCATCGGGCAGGACGTAATCGCGGCCTGCGAGCGCCGCAAAGGCGCGGGAACTGCGGAACAATGCGAGACTGGCGCGCGGACTGGCGCCGAGTTCGAATGCCGGGTCGCTGCGCGTTTCGCGAACGATGCGCACGGCGTACGAACGGACGCCGGGGTCCACGTGGAGGTGCCGAAGGGCCTCCGCGAGCCGCAGTAGTTCTTCACCATCGACCACGGGCTGAAGTGAATCGAGCGGGTTACTCGTTTCGAATCGCAGGAGGATTTCGTCTTCGTCGGCTTCATCCGGGTAACCCAGCTTCAAGCGCACGAGGAAGCGGTCGAGTTGCGCCTCCGGGAGCGGAAACGTGCCCTCGAGTTCGACCGGATTCTGCGTGGCAACCACGAGGAACGGGCGCGGGAGCGGTGTGGTCACGCCTTCGATTGTGAGCTGGCGCTCTTCCATCGCTTCGAGCAGGGCGGCCTGGGTGCGCGGCGTGGCGCGGTTGATTTCGTCCGCCAACACAACTTGCGCGATCAGGGGCCCTTCGCGGAAGACGAATTCGCCGATCTTTTGGTTGTAGAAATTGATGCCCGTTATATCGGACGGCATCAGGTCCGGAGTGAACTGAATTCGGCGGAAGCTACAGCCCAGAGAGCGGGCGAGCGCCTTGGCGAGCATTGTCTTTCCGATGCCCGGCACGTCTTCGAGCAGGATGTGGCCCTCGCAGAGGAGCGCCACCAACGCAAGCCGGACGACATCCGTCTTGCCCACGATCACCCGCTCCACGCTTGCCTGGAGCCGTTCCGCAATCTCCTTGATCGACTGCACCTCGGATGGGGTCAGCCGCCGCGCTTCGGTTTCGTTCACTGGCGGGATGCTACTCGTTGGGTTGGCGTGGCGCGAATGCTCGCAAGAGCGTGGAGGACCTTTGGTCGCTAGACTTCCGGCGTGCCGAACGTGCTTCGCATCACCCTTGGATACAACAACGTCTACCTTGTGAAGGGCACCGGGACGAACGTGCTCATTGACGCCGGGCCCGATTACAGAGGCGCCGGGGAAACCTTGATCGAGGCTACAGCGCTCGCCTCGCCAACCGCCGTGGTCGCCACCCATGGACACCTGGACCACGCGGGGCTTGCGCGCTGGTGGCAGGAACGCGGCGCGCCAATCAGCCTCGGTCGCGGAGACGAGCAATTCGCCGCCCAAGCACATTTCGGGGATGCGACAGAATTCGGTGCGTTCGGAAAGTACGTGACCGCCATCGGCACGCCAGACGAACTATCGAAGGAAGTGAGGCATGGGCTTCGGCAGCGGCGGGACTGGGCGCGAGCCGCGGCAAGCGAAACGGGCCAGCACGGGCCACCGCCGCGCGACGGCCGTTGGCCTTCACAACTACTCTTCCGTCACTTCATCCCAAACCAGATGCTCGCGGACGGCGACCTGATCGAGGGGACTACCCTGCAAGTGATCGCCTGTCCGGGCCACACTCCGGGGAACCTCGTCCTCGCCGATACGAAGGAAGGCTGGCTCTTTTCCGGCGACCAACTGCTGCCGGAGATCACCCCCACGCCCGGAGTGCAGCGAATTGCCGGGGCGATCACTCCCGAAGCGTGGAGATTCGCCAGCCTCCCACGCTTCCTCGATTCAATGACGCGGCTTGCAGAGATGAAGTTCAGCTACTGCTGGCCGGGGCACGGCGAACCGTTCGCCGACGTTGCGCGAGCGATCGAAGAGAACATCGCGCAGATCGAGCAGCGCACCGCGCGCTTTCACCAGATGCTGACGGAGCGCGGGCGGGCGAGTGTCTACGAACTCTGCGAGGCGGCGTACCCGAGGGCGCTCAAGCGCCGCTTCTGGCAGATCGTGGCGACTGTGCAGGGGCATATGGACATCCTCGAAGAGCGTGGACTGGCCCTGGCCGATGGAGCGGCCTACGAAGCGGGGCAGTAAGCAGCGGAGAATGACGCCGGCGACTCGCCCAGGTATTGTCGCCTGCCCGGCGGGTTGCCACCGGCCCCCAGCACTCAGGCAAAGGGATCTCCTCAGGCGGTCGCCGCTGCCATGCTCTTCGCGGCGTCCGCGGCAGTTGCTGGCTTGTGCTTCACATCGGACTGGTCGAACACTCGTGTCCAGGCCGCGAACTCCAGCAAGATGCCATCCGGGTCCATGAAGTAGATCGACTGCACAAACACGCCGGGGTGCAGCTCACGGCTCGCCTGGGACGGGCTTTCGTCGTGGTTGTAGACCTTCGACGTCTGGATGCCCTTGTCGTGCAGCTTCTGCACGTACTCGTCGAAGCGCTCCGGCGAAACGTCGAATGCCACGTGGTTCATCGAGCCGTGGGCGGTGACGATCTCCCCATCGCCCGGCCAATGGGCTGCGGACGAGATGCCTGGCGCCCGCTCCGGCGCGTGAGGGAACCAGAAGAAGGCCAGCGAATCGCCGTTCCCGATATCGAAGAAGAAGTGCTGCCCGTAATTGCCGGGCAGCTCGATCGTTTTGATCAGCGGCATCCCCAGCACGCCGCTGTAGAAGTCCACCGTCCGCTGCATATCCCTGCAGACAAGAGCAAGGTGGTTGATCCCTCGAATCTCGAATTCTTTGTTCTCGGGGCGCATGGAGCCTCCCGCCGGAATGGATAAAAGCAAGCTTACACCTGAGCGCAAGCACTTGACGCGCAATTGCTTCGTGTATCATCCGCGCCAAACTCACCCTGGAGCCCCGAATGCCCCGAATCCGCCAGGTACCCCTCGCCGAAGCCACTCCAGAAGTGGCACAGATGTACGCTCGTCTCTTCGGCGAACGCGACCCCGTGGCGTCTCCCGGCACCGCCACCGGCACCCCTGGAAACTGGTGGACCGTCTTCGCACTCGTGCCTGATATCTTCAATTCGGCCGTGGCCCAGTTCGGGATCTTCAACAGCCCAAAGCGCTCTCTCACGCCGTACCAACGCGAGCTGGCCCTCACGCGGACAGGTTTCGCCGCCGGCAGCCAGTTCGTCTTTTCACAACACAGCAAGGCCGCGCGCGCCGCCGGAATTCTCGAAGACAAGCTGGCCGCAATCTCCTCGTGGGGCGGCGCAGAGGTCTTCGACGCGCAGGACCGCGCGATCCTCGCCTACGTCGATGACCTCGTGTTGGCCGACGGGCGCGTGCAGGAACCGACGTTCGACCGGCTGAAATCATTTCTGTCCGACGAAGCAATCCTCGAACTCACCTTCGCCGTCTGCACCTATCGGCTGCACGCCACGATGTGTCGCGCGCTCCAGCTCGAATACGACGACGTGCCTGAGCGGGTGGTCGAAATTGCCGCGCCCGCCGGTGCCGCCACGGACGTCATGCGCCAGATCAGCCGCCACTAAGCCTGCCGGGCGAGCCAAAGGTCGCGCATCAACTGGGCCTGGCCAACGTGTTCCCGCAGATGCCCGATGCCGTGGATCAAACACTCCACACCGCTCCTCGTCATGCTCGGGTCGGCGGGCTGCGCCACCTCTGCCGCGAGGTGTGCTTCGGTGGCCGGGGCGAAAACCGCCGAAAGGCCGGACAGCATCATCTCGAACTGCACGGCGAATTCAGCGGCGGCTCCGCCGGCCACAGCGAATGAGGGCGCCCGGTCGTTCCTTCGATAGTCGTCTATCGCCTTCGACTCTCCGGCGCCGCTGCCCAACCAGAATCGTGTGGCGGTCACCGAATGGGCCGCCAACACCGCCAGCGAGTTCGTATTCTCGGCTTCCGGACGCCACGAAAGCGCCTCGTTCGGAAGTCCCGCGAGCGCCTCGGCGAACATGCCGAACGATTCGCGCGCGATGGTGAGGGCGGCCTGGTGAGTGGGAGTCATGTCCGCAATCGTAGCGGCTGCGGCTGGGCCGGGGATAGCTCGCGCCTACGCGGCGTTCGCCGCCTCCACGGCCTTCGCTGCGGCGTCAGCGAGCCCGGTCGCGCGGATTACCGGCAGTCCAGACTCGTTCACCAGCTTCTCGCCCTCGGCGAGGTTCGTGCCGACCAAGCGCATGACGACCGGAACATCGATCTTCAACTGCTTGTGCGCATCGATAACGCCCTGCGCGATGATGTCCACGCGCGCCATGCCGCCAAAAATATTGACCAGGATCGCCTTCACGGACGGGTCCTTAAGGATCACCTGAAGCGCGCTGACCACCCGCTGCGGGTCGTTCACGGTGCCGATGTCGAGGAAGTTCGCGGGCTCGCCGCCGGCCAGCTTGATGGTGTCCATGGTGGCCATCGCCAGCCCTGCCCCGTTCACCACGCAGCCGATATTCCCATCGAGCTTGATGAAGTTCGCCACGCCAAGAGACTGGGCCAGCACTTCCAGCGGGTCCTCCTCGTCTTTGTCGCGCAGCGCCTCCAGGTCCCTCTGGCGGAAGAGCGCGTTGTCATCGATCGTCACCTTGCCGTCCAGGGCGATCACCTTGCCGTCCTCGGTAACCACCAGCGGATTCACCTCCACGAGACTGGTGTCGCTCTTCACAGCCGCGTTGTAGAGACCCTCGGCGAGCTTCGTGAACTGCGCCGCCTGGTCATCCTTCAGTCCCAGCCTGGCGGCCAGCTCCCGCCCGATATAGGGCTGGAATCCGGCTGCGGGGTTCACTGGCAGGCGCATGATCGCCTCGGGCGTGTTGTGCGCCACGATTTCGATCTCCTGCCCGCCCTCCGTGGAGGCCATGATCAGCGGGCAGCCCTGCGCGCCATCGACGATGATCGCGAGGTAGAACTCCTTCGCCACCGCGGACTGCTCTTCCACCAGGACGTTCTTGACGAGCTTGCCTTCGGGCCCCGTCTGGATAGAAACGAGGTGCTTACCGAGGATCTTTGCCGCTTCCTGCTCTGCCTCGGCAGCGTTGTTCGCCAGTCGCACGCCGCCGACCCGGTCGCCTTTCACCTGGCCCGAATTGTTCGCGGCATCGCTGGTCAGCTTTTCGAACATCGCCGCCGTCTCGGACGCACCAACGAGGCGGCCCTTGCCACGGCCACCGGCGTGGATCTGCGCCTTCACGACAACCTTTCCGCCAAGCTGCTCGGCGATCGCCCGCGCCTCCGCTGGCGTCGATGCCACCCGTCCCCGCGGCACGGTCACGCCGTACTTCGCGAAGAGTTCCTTGGCCTGGTATTCGTGAAGCTTCATCTCAGTCTCCGAAGGAAAATTGCTCGCGGAGCGTACAGTGCGCCACCGGTAGCGGGTAGCGTCCGGAACCCTCGGCGGAGTGTGATACGCGTCATATCGGCAGCGACATCTATCCGCGATGATCGGTCCATCTCACACGAAGGACGCCCGAATGGACACGCCAGCCACGCGCAGCAAAGAACCAACGAACCCCGGCAAAGGCCACGCCGTCAAACTCGGCGAACTCGCAGAGCATATCCGCTGGCGCCGGTACTTCCTCAGTCGCGCCGCCTCCAACCCGTACCTTGAAAGCCCGAGATACGCCGAGTAGCGAGGCGCGAACCAGTCAGGTGGCATTGGCGGAGAGGGGGAGATTCGAACTCCCGGTGACTTGCGCCACGGCTGTTTTCAAGACAGCTGCATTAAACCACTCTGCCACCTCTCCACTGCCGATTCTCACGCCCAGTGCCCGGTCAAGACAAGCCTGCCTCGCGCTTCTACGCCGCCGCTGGGGGTGCGAGACTGCCCAAGATGCGCGCACTCTCCGCACTGGCCCTGGTTTCGATCGCCGGGATCCTCCTGACCAGCGGCTGCGCGGGCCGTGAAGAAGGTTCGGTCCGCGTCACGCCGGCCCGGTCGCCGGCCCCCACGCTTGCGGCGGGCGAGATCGTGCCCTGGGCGGACATTCCAGCCCCGCTTGCCACGAGCCCGCAGCCAGCGATCCCCCCGCTGACTGCCACGCTTACCGCGCCCACCAACGCACGTCCTGGCGACGAGCTGCGCTATGAAGTCACTCTTCGCAACAACGCAGACACCACGTATCGGTGGTTAGCCAACTGTCCGGTCTTCCTGGCGATCCTTCAAACCTCGCCGCCGGAGCCGCGCAATGTGGCCGGCACCCACCAACAGTTGAACTGCGGACGCGCACGCGACCTCCCGCCGGGTGGGGGGGCCCGCTTCGAAATGCGTTTCTTCCTCCCGCAGGCGGTTCCGCCCGGGCCCTGGATACTCACCTGGTCGTTCGTTGCGCCCGGCCAGCCTGCTTCCCCACCGGCTGCCTCCTCCCTGACGATCGAGCGGTGAGCAGCCCTAGAAACGCAGCGTTGGCGAGCGGTCAAGACTCGAGCGAATCGCAGCGGTGGGCGCCGACCTCTGTTGGCACTCTTGACACCTGAGTGCTAAGCCAGACAAGATCGGTTCAAGCTGGCGCACCCCGCCTGGCCCGAGGAAGCAATTGCCCACTTACGAATACCACTGCCCAAAATGCAAAACGTCGTATGACCTGCGAGAGGGCTTTAATGCGGAAACCACGCATCCCTGTGAAAACTGCGGCAAGGGAATCGCAAAGCGCGTCCTCCACGCCCCGAAGGTGTTCTTTAAGGGCAGCGGTTTTTATGTAACGGACAGCAAGAGCACGAGCAAGAGCAAGAGCACAGCGGCCACTGATTCTTCGTCCTCCAACTCCGGTGCCGACGCAGGTGCGAGCAGTGACTCGAGTGCCCAGCCCGAATCGAAAGCGGAGACGAAATCAGACTCCAAGCCGGAAAGAGCGGCCGCCCCGGCAAAGCCCGAATCAAAGAGCGAATCGAAGTCAAACTCCGCCGCTTCCTAAAGGGGTGTGCGCCGGATTCGCGCGCTCCCGCGTCTATCGCTGTCTGGCCATGCTCTCTATACTCCGGCGATGGCCAGACACGCTCACGCCTTTCGTGAAGGCCGGATCGAAACACGCGAGCGCATCCTCGCCGTCGCGTGCGAACTGTTTGCGCGGCATGGCTACCGGGGCACCACGATCCGCATGATCGCGAACGGCTCACGGCTCACTGACCCCGCCGTCTACTACTATTTCCCCACCAAGCGCGTCCTTCATGATGCCTTGCTCGTCGAACCTCTGATCGAATCTCCGCTCCCGGCCTCGACCGACCTCGAAACCGCCATCACCACGCTGATCAACTTTTTCACGAGCTACGCGGCAAAGAGTGACCTCGTGCGCGTTTCGTTCCGTGCCCAGATAAGCGGCGCCCCCACCGCCGTTAAGTTTCGCCGCGATATCGACCTCACCTACCGCCAGATGATTGGACCGTTCTTTCGCCAATACTACGGCGAAGCCGCGGGCCAACTGGAGGACATCGTCACCTTCATGCTTAGCGGACTTTTCTGGGACGCCATCTTGCGATACGGCGACAACTTCGAAACCGT
>JBDSJC010000061.1:0-8311 GCA_039917655.1 Tepidiformaceae bacterium | reverse complement strand
CGAGACCATCATCTGGCGGATGCGCACCGTCGGCGCGGCCACCGAGCCAAACCAGGTGAGGTCGTCGCCGACGGCGTCCACGCCTGCCAGCATCTCGGCCATCCGTCCCGAGACGTTGATCTCGGTCACCGGGAAGGCCAGCCGACCGTTCTCGATCCAGAAGCCACCCGCGCCCCGCGAAAAATCGCCGGTGGCGGTGTTGAAGCCGTGGCCGATGAGCGCGGTCACGTAAAGCCCCTCCTGCAAGTCGGCGATAATGTCGGCGGGCGGCGTTGTGCCGGCCGTCATCACCAGGTTCGCCGCGCCCGGGAACGGCAGCGATTCCACGCCGCGCTGGGCGCTGCCAGTCGGGCGATTCCCGGTCTTTCGCGCCGTGTAGCTGTCGAACAGGAACTGCCGGAAGACGCCGCCTTCGAACAACGGGTTCCTCCGACAACCCACTCCTTCGCCGTCGAACGGCCGCGAGCCGCGGCGGCCGGGCTCGGTCGCATCATCGGTGATTGTCACAAGCTGCGAACCAACCTCTGCGCCGACCTGCTCCGCCAGAAAGGTCGCACCCCGGTACAGGGCGGACCCGGTGAGCGCGGACGAGAGGTCGCCGAGCAGCGCCGCCGCCATCATCGGTTCGAAGACCACCGGCACCTGCTTCGTCGGCACTTTACGAGCGCCGACCTGGTCGATCGCCCGGCGAGCGGCGATTCGCCCGATCTCACGCCCGTCCAGCAGACGATGCAGGCTGCGGTCAGTGCTGAACCACGATGCGTTTCGCTTCTTGCCGTCTGCGTCGTCCGCCATCACCTCCACGGCCAGCGAAACGCTCGTCGAGGGATAGCTCGCCGAAAAGCCGAGCGAGTTGGCAAGCGCCACCTGGCCGATCCGCGTGCTCACACTCGCGCCGTCCGAGTTCGTGATCCGCGGGTCGAACGACCTGGCCGCATCCTCGCAATCGAGCGCCATCCTCACCTTCTCGTCGGTCGTCAGCGATTCGAGCCGCTCATCGTAGATCTGGAGCGTGTCCGCCGAAGGGCGCGCAAAGAGTGCCGGGTCCGGCAGGCCGGCGTCGGCGTCCGGCTCGGAAATTCGCGCCAACTCCACAGTCTCCCGCACGAACTGCGTCAGCGCCCGCTCCGCGAGGTCGGACGTGGAGCACACCGCCGTGCGCCCACCGTCGATAACCCGCAAGCCCAACGACCGCGATCCCGCCTCAATGAGCTTCTCCACCTCGCCCAGCCGTACGCTCACAGTCGATTCCTCGGCCGACACGGCGAACACGTCGCACTGCTCTGCTCCGGCCGCCCGTGCCAGCTCTACTACCCGGCTGGCCAATTCAGCGAGGCCCATTTCCACCCTCATTCGCATCCTCCAATCGCGGCACAGGCGCTCGCGCGTGGAGCCCAGTCTAGCGATTCCTTCCGCGTTTCGCGGATAGCGGCTAACCTCCAATTCGATGAGTGCACCATTGCGCGCCGCCGTCATCGGCCTCGGGTCCATGGGCGCGAACCACGCGCGTGTCTTCGGCGACCTGCCTGGCGTCGAGCTCGTGGGCATCGCCGACCCAGACCCCGAACGAATCACGAAGGCGCTCGCCGGGCGGGCCATCCCAGGCTTCCCCGACACCGCAACGCTGCTCCGCGAGACGAAGCCTGAGCTGGTCTCGGTCGTCGTGCCAACCCAGCTGCACGAGGCGGTCGCGCTCCAGGTGATCGCCGCCGGGGCGAACCTGCTGCTCGAAAAGCCGATCGCGGCCACCGTCGAGGCAGCCCAGCGCATCGCCCAGGCTGCCGAAGCGAAGGGCGTGCTGCTCACCGTCGGCCACATCGAACGCTTCAACCCCGCCGTCCAGGAACTGAAGCAGCGCCTCAGCGACGGCCAGGGTGGGCGCGTCATCCAGATTCGCGCCCGGCGTGTCGGCCCCTTCCCTCACCGCATCCGCGACGTCGGCGTCATCCACGACCTCGGCCCACACGACATCGACATCATGCGCTACCTCCTCAACGACGAGATCGAACGCGTCTACGCCGAGGCCCGCCGACACATCAACACTGCCAACGAAGACCTCTTCGCTGGCATGCTGCGATTCCGCGGCGGGGCGCTCGGCCTGCTCGAAATCAACTGGCTGACACCAACGAAAGAGCGCACCCTGAGCGTGCTCTGCGAGAAGGGCATGTTCGTTGTGGACTACGCCGCCCAGTCTCTCGCGTTCTACGAGAACTTCGCCGCTGTCGCCCGCGAAGGGGCGATCGCCAGCGTTTCCGAAGGCCCGATGACCCGTTACCCCGTCGTCAACCGCGAGCCGCTCCGCGTGGAGCTCGAGCACTTCCGCGACGCCGTCCGCGACCATCTCCCGGCGCCTGTCAGCGCCCACGATGGCATGGTCGCGCTGGCCGTAGTGGAGGCGCTCGTGCGCTCTTCGGAGAGTGGCGACCCCGTCACCGTAAGACCGGTCTCCGTGCCCTCATGAACGTTTCGGTCATCGGCATCGGACGGATCGGCCTGCCGGTTGCGGCGACCATCGCCTCGCGCGGACACACGGTCTTCGGATGCGACATCAACGGCGAACGCGTCGATATGGTGAACCGCGGCGAGAACCCGATCCCGGACGAAGCGGGCCTCGGCCAGCTCATTGGGCAGGTGGTGAAAAGCGGCCACTTCTCGGCAACGACCGACACCATCGGCGCTGTGGCACAGTCCGAAGCCGTCTTGTTCGCGGTCGCCGTGGATATCGACGAATCGGGCCACGCCGACCTCCGCAACCTTTACAGGGCGTGCGAAAGCGTCGCCCAGGGACTGAAGCCTGGCACGCTCTGCATCTTCGATACCACGCTTCCCGTGGGGACCACGCGGCGAGACCTCGCGCCACGGCTGGAAGCGGGCGGGCTCCAGCTCGGGCGGGACTTCTCGGTCGCCTTCAGCCCAGAACGGCTGCTCATGGGCCGCGTCATCGAAGACCTCACAAAGTACCCGAAGGTCGTGGGCGGGGTTGACCCGAAAGGCGGCTCCCGCGCCGCTGCGTTCTACCGCGAAGTCTTCCGTGGTGAAGTGCTGGAGCTGGCGAACGCCGAGACCGCCGAGCTTTCGAAGCTCTCCGAAGGCGCCTACCGCGACCTCAACATCGCCCTCGCGAACGAACTTGCCCAGGTGGCGGACATCCACGGCGTGGATATCAACGAGGTGATCCAGGCGGCCAACAGCCAGCCCTACTGCCACCTCCACACCCCCGGCACCGGCGTTGGCGGCCACTGCATCCCGGTCTACCCGCGATTCCTGATGCAGGGCGAAGGCCCCAGTTCGCTTTCAGCCCGCGGCCGCGAAGTGAACGACGCGATGCCCGCTTACGCCGCCCGGCGCGTCGAACAACTCCTCGGTGACCTGACGGACAAGCGCGTCCTCGTTCTCGGCCTCACCTTCCGGCCGGATGTCGCCGTCACCCCGCACACGAACGCTGTGGACCTCCTCCGCGAGTTCACCGCCAAAGGCGCGATCGTCGAGGGCCACGACGCGCTCTTGAGCGAGGCTGGAGTCCGCGAACTCGGCTTCGAACCAGCACGCGAGCCGCTCGCCGGCTACGACGTGGCGGTTGTCCACGCCCGCCATCGCGCCTACAACGCGCTGAACTGGCGGGGAATCGCCCCTCTGCTGGTCGATGCCCGCAACGCCTTCGACCGCGCAGCAATCGAAGCACAGGGCGTGCGCTACGTTGGCATCGGTCGCCCCGCCTCGCCGGACTGAAAAAGTGACCTGCTTCGCTTGGCCTGCGGGCGAAGCGTACCTCAGGCGGGCCTGGTCGCCTTCAAGGAGTACATCAGCGGGCAGAGATCGCGCTGTTCAGCGGGGAGCTGCCACGCTGTCCTGCGGGCGTAGCCTTTCGCACCGGCGTCGCCGTCCGTGCGGACCATCCAGGGCACCGCCTGCCAGGCGACCTCGCGGTGTTCGTGGAGGAACTCCAGCCGCAATCCAGAGTCGATCAGCGCCGTGACGATCTCCCCGAGCCCGTGGTTCCAATCGTAGCTTTTCACGTTCTTCAGCGGCGGGCCATCGACATAGGTGTTCTCCTCGGTCCACTCCGTCGGGCGTTCCGTCTCGAAATACGGGGAGCGCGACACCAGCTCGTGGTCGTCTCGGCCCTCGTCAAGCGTCCACATCATGGGATGGCCTTCATAGACGTAGAGAAACCCACCCGGCTTCAGCAGCTTCGCGACAACGCCCGCCCAACGGCGGATATCGGGCAGCCAGCAGAGCGCACCGATGCCGGTGTAGACGACATCGAACTGTTCGTGGATGGCGTCCGCAGCGTCGTACACGTTGGCCTGCACGAACGCGGCGTCATCGATGCCGATCTCCTGGGCAAGTTCGCGCGCCCGCTCGACGGCGGTGCCGGAGAAGTCGAGGCCAGTGACGCGCGCGCCTAATCGTGCCCAGTTGAGCGTGTCCATGCCGAAGTGGCACTGGAGGTGCAAGAGGGATTTGCCGGCCACATCGCCGACTTCGTCCATCTCCACCTGGTAGAGCGTCTTTTCGCCGCGCCGGAATCCCGCGAGATCGTAGCCCTCGGAGGCGGCGTGGATCGCGACGGACTCGTCCCAGCGGGCACGATTAGCTTCGTAGTAAGGCGCGTTCGCACTGTCGTTGGTCATGCACTGCCCTCCAACCCCGCGGTCGCGGCGCTCAGGCCCGCGCGGATATCGGCCTTGAAGCCCTGTTCGCGCAAAATCTTGCCGAACGAGGAGAGCGCGAGGAGCACGTTGCCGGGGTTCGAAGATTCGCCCATCAACCCGAATCGCCAAACCTTCGCCCTCAGATCACCGAGTCCGCCGCCGATCTCGATCGAGTGGCGCTTCAGCAGGGCGCCGCGCACCTCAAGGTCGTTCACGCCCTCGGGAATGCGCACGGTGGTGAGCACCGGCAGGCGGTAGCCTTCATCCGCGTGGAGGGCCAGGCCCATCGCTTCGAATCCCGCCTGTAGTGCGCGGCCGTTCTGTTCGTGGCGCGCCCAGCGGTTTTCGAGGCCTTCATCCAGCACCAGGGCGAGTGCTTCGTGCAGCGCGTAGACCATCGAAATCGGCGCGGTGTGGTGGTAGGCGCGCCGTTCGTCCCAGTAGGCCTCGAGCAGGCTGAGGTCCAGGTACCAGGTGTTGCACGGCACTTCGCGAGCTTTGACCGCGTCCCAGGCGCGCGGCGAGAGCGTCAGCGGGGCCATCCCGGGAGGCGCCGAGAGGCACTTCTGCGTCCCGGAGTAAACCGCGTCCGCACCCCAGGCATCGACTGTCACCGGGACGCCGCCAAGCGAGGTCACGCAGTCCACCAGCAAGAGAGCGCCCGCATCGTGTGCGAGCTTCGCGTACGGCTCGACCGGAGTCTGCACACCCGTGGAGGTCTCGGCATGGACGATTCCGACGAGCTTGACGTTACCGGCCGCCTTCACGGCTGCCTCCACTCCGGCGAAGTCCGTTGGCGAACCCCACGGCGCCTGGACGCGCGTCACCTGGCCTCCCGAGCGTTCCGCCATCTGCGCAATGCGTTCGCCGAAGTAGCCGCAGATGCCGACGACCACCTTGTCGCCAGGCTCCACTAAATTCATCACCGCCGCTTCCATGCCGCTTGTTCCCGTCCCCGGCGTGGCGATGGTGATGCGGTTCTCGGTCATCATCACCTTCCGCAGCATGTCGTTGCAGTTGTCCATGATCTTCAGGAACTCGGGGTCCAGGTGGCCGAGGATCGGCGCGGTCATGGCACGCAGCACGCGAGGGTGGGCGCCGCTGGGTCCGGGGCCCATGAGCACGCGAGTCGGCGGATTAAACGTGGGGGAGGCAGTCATCGCCGTATCGTAGCTGTTGGCGGGCACCCAGTCGTCCCGCCGGGGGGCTTGCGCACCGAGCGTAGAATCGCCCCACGACGGCTACTTCCGCCGATCACCGGAGGCGCGCATGACCCAGACTGAACAATCGGCAGGCACCCGAGAGCGGCTTGACGTCGAGGTCCGAAAGGTCACGGCGGAAGATGTCCCCCGGCTCAACGCCGTGCTCGCACGGGCCTTCGACGACGACCCGTTCGCGAACTGGTTCGTGCTCCAGGACAAGCGCCGCGCCCGTCGCATCTACGATTTCATGAACGTTGGCCTGCGCCAGATGACGCTGCCTCACGGCGAGTGCTACACCACGCCGGACCTCCAGGGCGCAGCACTCTGGACGCCGCCGGGAAAGTGGAAGCTGGGGATGCTTCAACAGCTCCTGCTCATCCCCTCGATGGTGAAATGCGCCGGCTGGAAACGCATCCCGAAGGTCATGGGCGGCGTGTCGGCTATCGAAAGGAAGCACCCCGCGGAGCCCCATTACTATCTGATGGTGCTCGGCACTGAGCCTGACCTGCAGGGTCGCGGCATCGGCAGCCAGCTTCTCGCGCCAATCCTTGCGCGCTGCGACCAGGAGCGCATGCCCGCCTACCTGGAGAGTTCGAAAGAGAAGAACCTGCCGCTCTACGAACGCAACGGCTTCAAGGTGACCGAAGAGTTCACGATCCCGGATGGCGGGCCAAAGCTCTGGTTGATGTGGCGGGATCCCAGGTAGCCCTGGTGCTGCTTCCCAGAGTCCTACCTCCTCGTCCGCTTCCGCGCACGAATGCGCGCCCCGCGTCCAGCACGTAGGATTCGGCCATGCCTTCCCCTCAGCCGTTCGCCGGCATCGAAGTCGTCGAATTCGGACAGTTCATCGCCGTCCCCTACTGCGCCCAACTGCTTGCTGAAGGCGGCGCGCACGTCATCAAGATCGAGTCTCTGGAAGGCGACCCGGTGCGCCACCTCTCCCCGCTCGCGCCGGGCGAGACGCGCCATTTCATCTCCCGAAACCGCGGCAAGCACTCGTTGCCGCTGGACCTTAAGCACCCTGACGCCCAGGGCGTGATAGACGCCCTGATCACGCGTGCTGACGTAGTCCTAACCAACCTGCGGCCAGGACTCGCAAAGGATCTTGGGTTGGATTACGAGGCGCTCTCCAGGCGCTTTCCGCGGCTGGTGGTCGGCAATGTGACCGCCTTCGGCCACGAAGGGCCGGACTCGAAACTCGCCGGCATGGACCTTGTCGTGCAAGCGCGCTCGGGGCTGATGGCGGCCAACGGCCGCGTCCGCGATGGCCTGCCGATGGCCGGCGACCCCCCAATCATCGACTACATGTGCGCGATGACCCTGGCCTTCGGTGTGTCCTCCGCCCTCTTCCGCCGCGAGCAGACCGGCCTCGGCGGCGAAGTAGACGTCAGCCTCTTGATGGCGGCGCTCGCTCTCCAAACCAACTTCATCCTGCGCGTGGACGCCGTCGATGGCCCGGTCCACAAGGACGCGCTTAACCAGCTCGGGGAAGCGCGCCAGGACGGCTCGACCTTCGCCGAGCAGGCAGCGGTGCTCCCGGCGGCCCGCGCCAACTACATGTCCGGCGTCTACTACCGCACGTACGCCACCAAAGACTCGTTCGTCGCCGTCGCCTGCGCCAGCCCGGCACTACAACGCGCATTGGCTCGCGCCGTGGGGTTCGAAGACGGAGCGCACGGCGGTTCTATCCCGCGCGAAGACCTCCCGCGCCACTACGCTGCGCTCCAACGCCACGCCGAAGCGCTGCTGCGCGAGAAGACCACCGCCGAGTGGAAGCCGATTCTCGACACCCACGGCATCCCGGCCTCCAGCGTGAAGTTCCAGATGGAGCTGTTGGACGACCCTCAGGTGGTGGCCAACGGCATGGTTTACGACATGCCGCACCCGTCCCTCGGCAACGTTCGCGTACTGGCGAACCCCGTGCACCTGGACGCTGACGGCTTTCGTCCGGGGCAGGCAACCGCCGCCTTCGGCTCGGAGTCGCGCCAGCTCCTCGCAGAACTCGGCTTCGATGGGCCGGCAGTCGATGCGTTCGTCAACGGCCGCCTCACCCACGATGGTCTCGAATCAGAGGGCTTAGGAAGCGCGCGGTAAACAGGTGAAGCTCGACGCATCTTGTCGCCAACGCAGTTCCGCCTACGATCCGGGGGAAAAAGGAGGGTGCAACGTGTTTGGTGACGTCGGCCCCATGGAACTTCTTATCATCCTCGCGGTGGTGATCCTCTTATTCGGCGTCGGCAAGGTCGGAAAGCTTGGCAAGGAACTCGGCACAAGCGTCAAAGAGTTCCGGCGAGCGATCAACGATAGCGACGAAAGCTCGCCCACGATTGCGACGGGTATGCAGTACGCCGCCAGCGCGTTGGCGGCGCCGGTGGTCGTAGCGCCTGACGCTCAACTCGCCATTGAGCAGGCGTCCGTGCCGGTGGCGGCGATTGCCGGCCCGGCCATCTTCTA
>JBDSJC010000060.1:0-4815 GCA_039917655.1 Tepidiformaceae bacterium | reverse complement strand
CTTCAGCAGCTCATCGCCAAGGGCACGTTGAAGCCGAAGGAGATGAACGGCCAGACGATCACCTTCCACGACTCCTGCTACTTGGGGCGAGGCAACGGCATCTACGACGCACCCCGCCAGGTGCTCGAATCGATTCCCGGCGTAAACCTGGTAGAGATGCCGCGCAACCGCGAGAAAGGCATGTGCTGCGGCGCGGGGGGCGGAAACATGTGGCAGGAAGAGACTGGCACACGGGTTAACCACCTGCGCGCCGCGGAAGCGGCCAACACCGGCGCCAGCATCGTCGCCACTGCCTGCCCCTTCTGCATCCAGATGTTCGAGGACGGCATCCCCGCGGTTCAGCCGGACGCCGAGAAGCGCTCGATCCGCGCCTACGACATCGCCGAACTGCTCGAGGTGAGCGTGAAACCGGCGGTCATGGCGATGCAGGACGGCGGCGTCATCATCCCCCCCGGCGTGGGCTAGGCAATTGCGTTAGGAATTCACACACTAAGAGTATGAAAGCGATTGTCTCCGAAAGGGGCTAGGTGACTATCCCGAAACGGCTGCGAGGACGGCTGGGGATTCTCCCAGGCCAGGTCCTCGATTTCGTCGAGGACCACGGCAAGTGGATTGGCGTAAAGCTGGACGCTGTCGATCCCCTTGATGCGCTGTTCGGCGCGTTCCCGTCCGAGATGTCCACTGATGAACTGATGCTTGAACTCCGGGGCCTGATTGATCTCCCTTGATCACTGCCGTCGACTCCAACGTGCTGATCGACATGCTCCGGGTTGGGGCCAGCTTTGGAGCACGCTCGATGTCCGCGCTGCGGGTTGTCTTCATAAAGGGGCGCTCGTCGCCTGCGAAGTAGTGTGGGTGGGAACCATTTCGGGGGTAGACCACCGTCTGAGGTGCGTCGGCGACTCGAATCCTCTGGAATCGGGTTCGGAGCAATGACTCTCGAATCATCCGAGTGCGCGGGCGTTGAATGGAGTCAATACAGGCGTCGAGGGGGCCCGCGGACGAGACTGGTCGCGGACTTCCTGATTGGCGCGCACGCGTTGAACCAGGCTGATCGACTGCTCACGCGCGATCGCGACTTCTATCGCTCCTACTTTCCAGATCTGACGATCCTCGACCCAACCGCGAACTGAGCAGCGCCGGCTGGGTCACGCCTCGCTCCCGCCCGGCAGCAACCGCTCAGCGGGACTTGTAGGTGATGCCCACTTTGGCGAGGTTGGCCTCGAACTCATCGACCGTCAACTCACCCGTTTTCACTACCCGGAGGACGCCGTCCTTATCGATGAAGAAGGTGGTGGGGAGCCGCTGCCCCACGCGATAGTGGTCGCTCACAGCACCGTTGGCGTCGAGCACGGCTGGGTATGTGGCTTTTAGACGGTCCAGAATACCGACGGCCTGGCTTGCGTCTTCGAGGTAGTCAACGCCGAAGACCACGAGTTGGTCTCCAAGCTGATCCTGCGCCTTCTGGAACATCGGGATTTCGTTTTTGCAGGGGCCGCACCAGCTGGCGAACCAGTTCAACACCACTGCTTTGCCGCGGTAGTCGGAGAGCTTGCGCAGTTTGGTGGTGTCGCGCGCGTCGACGAGGGCGAAATCGGGAGCGCGTTCGCCCTCCTTTGGGCGGTTTGGTTCGAGGACGCCGGTATCGGGGAAGGGCGTGGGCGCGCCGGGAAGTTGGCTGACTGGCGTGCCGCCAAACGCAGGGTTGTCGGCGGTGGAGTTATCGCCGCCCGAAAACACGAAGTAGCCGACCACCGCAACCGCGAAGATGACGGCAATCGCGAGCACGCCGTATTGCGCGCGGGAGCGCCGCTCGTTGGTTGGTCCCTCGGACATTCTTCCCTCAGCGGGCCGCTTGCTAGCGCAGGCGCCCGGCAGCATCGTAGCAGGAGAGGACGTTCACACGCCGTTAACGCTCCCGGTTAAGGATCGACCCCAGATGGTAGTTGCCGCTCCGCCCAAACCCAAGGTCCTCGTAGTCGAAGACGAAGAAACGCTGCTCTTTGCACTGGCGCACAACCTGAAGCGCGAAGGCTACACGGTAATCACCGCCGCGCGGGGCGACGACGGCCTGAAGCTCGCGCGCGAACAACAGCCCGACCTGATCGTCTTGGACGTGATGCTGCCCGGCGTCGATGGGATACAGGTCTGCCGTCTCCTGCGGCGAGATTCGACGGTCCCGATCATCATGCTCACCGCGCTTGGCGGCGAAGGGGACCGCGTGGCGGGGCTCGACACCGGCGCCGACGACTACATGCCAAAGCCGTTCGGGATGCGCGAACTGTTGGCCCGAATCCGGGCCCTCCTGCGCAGGAGCGGGCCACGGGTGGCCGAGGCTCCGGCGGCCGCGGTGGTGCTGGCAGGCGACCTGGCGCTGGACCCCGAGCGGCGAGAAACCACGCGCGAGGGCAGAGTCGTGCGGATGAAACCAAAGGAATTCGAGCTGTTGCTCTTCTTCGCCCAGCACCGTGGAAGAGTATTCTCACGGGAACAGATCCTCAATGAGGTTTGGGGCTACGATTTCTACGGTGGCCCAAGGACGGTCGATGTCCACATCCGCTGGCTGCGCCAAAAGATCGAAGCGGATCCTGGTGCCCCGCTGCGGCTCCGCACGGTTCGGGGGAGCGGCTACCTGTTCGAAGGCTAGGCCATGGTGAGGCGGGACCTGGCCCTCCGCGGCGCGGTCATCGGCGGCGCCGCCGCGCTCGCCGGGCTGGTGGCGGACGCGCTGGCCCGGCCGGAGCGGCGGACGTCCGAATTTCTGCTCGCGGCGGCCGTGGTGTGCGGGGGAGTAGTCCTTGGCTGGCTGGCGCTCTTGGGGCCCACCCTCGCGGTGCGCAATGTGGCGAAAGCGGCCGGGCGGGTGGCTGAAGGAGAGCTTAACCAGCGCGCGAACGTTGGCGGAGGGCCGGTCAGCGACCTCACCCATTCGTTCAATGTGATGGCGCGGCGCGTACAGGCGTTGTTCGCTTCGGTGGCCGCGGAACACGCGCGACTCGAGGCAGTGTTCGACGCCTCGACCGATGGCATGGTTGCTCTGTCGCGCGACACGAGCGTGCGCTTCCTGAACCCGGCGGCGGTACAACTTTTCGAAGTCTCAATGTCCCAGGCGATCGGCCGGCCGCTGATCGAAACGGCGCGCGACTACGAGTTGGACGCTGTGGTGCGGCGGGCGATAGTCAACGCGCGGGCCGAGACTTCGGTGATCACGTTTGGGCCAAAGAGGACGCCGCTGCGCGCGGGCGCCGTGCCGATCCCCGAGGGCGGCGATTGGGCTGTCCTGCTGATGCTCACGGACCTGACCGAAGTGGAGCGGATCAACCAGATCCGGCGCGACTTCTTGAGCAACGTTTCGCACGAACTGCGCACACCGTTGGCATCGATCCGTGCGCTCGTGGAGACGCTCCAGGATGGCGGGGTGGACGAACCCGAAGAGACCGCCGAGTTCGTTCGGCGCATCCACCAACAGGTCGAGCGGATCACGGCGCTGGTGAACGAGCTGCTGGACCTTTCGCGGATCGAATCCGGGGCGGTGCAGTTAACGCCTGAGGCGATCGACCTTGCGCAGTTGATGAAGGAATCGGCAGCGCTGTTGCAGACCCGCACGGATGCCCGCGAGGTGCAGATTTCGACACCTCCCGCCGGGCAGGCCGCGGTGGAAGCGGACCGATCGTCACTGCTCCGCGTGGCCGGCAACTTGTTGGATAACGCCATTAAGTACAGTCCGCAAGGCGGCACGATCCACGTGGATATCAGCGACGAAGGGCAGCTGGTTGCGCTTTCCGTGAGGGACGAAGGCCCCGGCATCGCAGAGAGCGACGTGCCGCGCGTGTTCGAGCGGTTCTACAAGGGCGAAGCGTCTCGCTCTAACCCGGGGACGGGGCTGGGTTTGGCGATCGTGAAGCACATCGTGCGGTCGCACGGCGGTACCGTCAGCGCCGCGAACGCTGCCGAGGGCGGAGCGGTCTTCATCGTGCGTCTGCCCAAGACGTTCGTGGGCTCGCGTCCGCCGCTCTCGCGATAGGCGGCGGGGCTCGGGGGACGAACTGATGGGGCCGCTCAGCGATTGGCCCTATCTTGGGTTGCGTGAGGCCCTAGCATTTGTAGATGGACAACAGAACACGCACCACCCTTCTTCAGCAATATCGCGCCGGCTACCGGGCCGTCGCGGAGGCCCTGACAGGCATCACTCCGGCGGAGTTAGACGCCCGCGCCGACGTGGATAGCTGGTCCGCGCGGGAAGTGGTGCACCACCTGGCCGACAGCGAGATGACCAGCGCGATCCGCATTCGGCGGCTGCTCGCTGAAGCGGACCCGCGGATCGCGGGCTATAACGAAGATCTCTTCCGCCGCGCATTGCGCTACGACACCCGCCCGATTGAGAACTCACTGGAGGCGTTTCGCCTGGCGCGGGTCACGACCGCCGAGATTATGGACGGGGTCTCCGGCGAAGACTGGCTGCGCACCGGGACGCACTCGGAAAGCGGCCCCTACTCTGTTGAAACATGGCTGGAGATCTACGCCCAGCACGCGCATGATCACGCGGAGCAGATTCGGCGGGCGCGCGGCGGGTAGAGAGGGACGGCTTAGCGATTCGTGGCCCGGCCTATGCATCCACGGCGTTGTTGCGGATGATCTCCGAGTACGTTGCCGCGCTCTTTTTCGGCGTCCGCACCAAGGTCTCGAAGTTGGTGTGGATGATGCCGAAGCGCTTGCTGAAGCCGAAAGCCCACTCGAAGTTGTCGCAGAAAGACCAGAGATAGTAGGCCCGCACATCTGCGCCATCCCGGATCGCACCGTGAACCCCGGCCAGGA
>JBDSJC010000059.1:0-2872 GCA_039917655.1 Tepidiformaceae bacterium | reverse complement strand
CGGGCATGGTGCTGAGCGAAAAGGAGCTTGGCCTGAGCGATGAGCACGAGGGCATCCTCGTCCTCCCGCCGAGCGCCGTCGTCGGCCGGCCGCTCGTTGAACAGCTGGGCGACGTCGTCTTCGACATCTCCACATGGGCGAACCGCGCGGATCTGCTCGGAGTCATGGGCTTTGGCCGTGAGGTTTCGGTGCTTACGGGCGCTGCTCTCCGCGAGCCCGCCCGCGACTACGGCGGCTCGGATAGGACCGCGGCGGACATGGTCACGGTTTCCATCGAAGCCCCGGACCTCTGCCACCGCTTCACCGCTTCGGTCATTGAACACGTGACCGTCGGTCCGTCGCCGGCGTGGATGCAGGAGCGCATTCAGCGGCTGGGCATGCGCTCCATCAACAACGTTGTGGACATCACGAACTACGTCATGCTCGAAACCGGCCAACCGCTCCATGCTTTCGACCACGACCAGGTCCGTGACAGGCGAATCGTCGCTCGCAGAGCCCTGCCCGGCGAGCGACTGACGACCCTTGACGGCATCGACCGCGAACTCGACCCGGAGATGCTCGTGATCTGTGACGGCGGCGGGCCGGTTGGACTCGCCGGCATTATGGGCGGCGGCAACAGCGAAGTGAGTGCCGCCACCACCACCGTGCTGCTGGAAGTTGCCAACTTCAAGCGTGGCTCAATCCGGCGCACGTCCGGGATCCTGAAGCTGCGAACGGAAGCGTCTCTGCGATTCGAAAAAGGCATTGGCCCCGGTATGGCGGAATACGCCCAGCACCGGGCGCTGCACCTCTTCGAGCAGCTGACCGGCGGTACCGTTGCGGGCGGTTTGGTGGACGTCTACCCGGGCAAGCAGCCGCCCCGCACGATCGTGTTGACGGCCGCCCGCCTCGAGCAGGTGCTCGGCATCGCCATCCCGGCACACGAAGTGCAGCGAATCCTCAGCGGCCTCGGCTTCGCCGTCGAGACAGCCGCCACGGGCGAGTACCGTGTCCAGCCACCGGACTGGCGGCCAGATGTCGAGATCCCAGACGACGTCGTCGAGGACATCGGCCGCATCTATGGCTACGACAAGCTGCCGATCACGCTGCTCGAAGGGAAGCTGCCCGAGGCGGAACCCAACCCCCTGCGAGATTTGCGTGAACGGGTGCGCGACCTCGCCGCCGGGCTTGGCTTCCAGGAGGTCATCACCTACTCGCTCACGGAGATGCAAAAGCTCGAGCGAGTGATCGATCCCGCGGATGCGCTCCGGTTGGCGCCCCTGAGCGTTGTGAACCCCGTCGGATCCCAATACACCTACCTGCGGACGAGCATGCGCGCTGGCCTGCTGGAAACCTACGCAGCGAACCGGCGTCACCACGAAGGGCCGCTGCGTCTGTTCGAAATCGGCTTCGAGTACCTCCCCGTCGAGGCCGACCTCCCGCACGAACGCACCATGCTCTGTGCGCTGGTCGGTGGCACGCGCGAGGCTCGCTGGGGCGGTTCCACCGGTGAACCGCTGGACTTCTACGACGCGAAAGGCGCCGTCGCGGCTGTGTTCGATGCGCTCGGCGTTTCAGAGTCCTACGCCCCCACCGTGCAGTTCGGTCTGCTCGAAGGTCACACAGCGGAGGTTCGCGCGGGCAAGGATGTTGTGGGAGTGGTGGCGCAGGTGCACCCGGCGACCGCCGCTTCGTTCGACATTGATGAGCCGGTGTTCCTGGTGGAGCTCTCCATCGAGGAGATCGTGCGCGTCTTGCCCGAACGGCCGGAGTACCTGGCGCCCTCCCGCTTCCCCGAAGTGCGCCAGGACGTGGCGCTGTTGGTGGACGCCGCCATGCCCGCCTCCCAGGTGCTGGAGATCGTCCGCTCCCACCGTTCCGCCGGCGTGCAGCTGGCTGCCGACGTGTTCGATGAGTATCGCGGAGACGGCGTCCCCGCCGGGAAGAAGTCGCTGGCCCTGCGTCTGCGCTACCAGGCCGGCGACCGGACGCTCACGGACGCGGATGTTGCGAAGATCCAAGGCGGGCTGCTCAAGCGGTTGGAAAAAGACGCCGGTGCAACGCTGCGAGGCGGGTAACGGCGGGTGGTAGAATGGTCGCATGAGCACCGCCGCTGAAGAACTCCTCGCACAGGCCCTCAAGCTCGCCCCGGAAGACCGCGAGATGGTCGCCACCGAACTGATGGGCAGCCTGGAGAAGGATCCAGGCTACGACGACGCGTGGGCGGCCGAGATCAAGCGGCGGGTGGAAGAGATCGACAACGGCGCGGCCGAATTGGTGCCATGGGAAGAGGTGCGCGACCGCCTCTACGAGCGGCTGAATGCCAAGCGCGAGGGTTAGGCTTCGAAGCGACGCCGCCCGGGAATTTACCGCTGCCATCGAGTGGTACGAAGCCGACGATAGCCCGTCTGCGGTAACCTTCTTGCGTGCCTTCGACCAGACTATCGAGCAGATTGCGAACTTCCCCGCATCCGGCACACTGACCGGCGAGCCGGGAGTTCGCCAAATCCTGGTGCCGGGCTTTCCTTACCACATCGTCTACTACGAGCGGGGCGGCCCTGAAATCGCCGTTGTGGCCGTGGCCCACACCAGCAGAGAAAGCGGTTACTGGCGCGCACGGTTGTGACCCCGCGAAGGGGGCGGCCGTTCGGGCGCGTATCCGCGAGGGGCTGACGCGCTGATACACTTGAGTGATGAGTACCGCAGCCGAAGAACTCCTCGCACAGGCCCTCAAGCTCGCACCGGAAGACCGCGAGATGGTCGCCACCGAACTGATGGGCAGCCTGGAGAAGGATCCAGGCTACGACGAGTACTGGGCGGCCGAGGTAGGGCGCCGTATTGATCGAGCGGATTCCGAGCGCGTCCCGAGCATTCCCTGGGAAACGGTGCGCGC
>JBDSJC010000058.1:0-8292 GCA_039917655.1 Tepidiformaceae bacterium | reverse complement strand
CCCGCATACCAGCGAGCGGGCGTGAACGCCACTGCAAGCACCTTCGGCCGGGCAATGACGTTTCGCAGCAACATTCTCCGCAGCCGCCGCTGGGAGCGCTGCGACGGCGGATCGGCGGCCAACTGGGCGCGCGCATGCTCCATGATCCGGCCGTATGGGACACCGCTCGGGCAGACCGCTTCGCAGGCGCGGCACTGAAGGCAGAGGTCCCAGTGCGAGGCGACAGCGGCAGTCAACGGGATTCGGCCCTCTTCCACGGCCCGCGCCAGGTGGATACGCCCGCGCGGCGACTCCACCTCCAGCCCCGTGATCGCGTATGTGGGGCAGGCGTTCACGCACAGCCCGCAGTGCACGCACTTGCTCATATCCTCCATCGAAGGAGCCTCATCGGGGCGCGGCCAGAAGCTAGATCCCACCAACGAACCTCCCCCGGTTGAGCCGGCCGTCCGGATCGTACGCTGCCTTCATCTTCTTCATTATGGCGAACGATCCCGGTGCATCGCCCCACGCATCGACGGTCTCGCGAAACGAGTCCGGCATTCGCTCGACAACGACGTTCCCACCCTCCCCCGCCAGCAGCGCTCGCAGCCGGTCGAGTTCTGGAGAGAAGGTCCGCAGGGGAGGAAGTTCAGCCGCCGTCCACGCCGCCTTCATCGCGCCAGCCACCGGTTCAACCATCAGCGAGGCAGTGCGCAAAGCGTCCAGCGCAGCAGCCACGTGGGCGACACTCGTCGGCAGGCATGCCACGCGGAGAGTCAGCACGTCGTCGGCCGCGAATCCTGCGTCGCGCAGCGCTTCGTACCTGCGAGAATCTCCGGGCGTGGGCAGCGCTCCGGGAAGCAGGAGCGTTGCTTTCGCCACCGCCGCCTCGGGGACGCGCGCGAGCAGCCGCCACTCGCCGTCTTCGCGAAAGACCGAGAGGACATGGGCTCGGATATCCGCCCGGTAGAGCCGCTCGGCCAGTGCCGTGGCGCGGTCGAGATAGGCGAAACCCACCTCCAAGTCAATTGTCTTTTGTACCGGGAGCACCCGCAACGCCACCTCGGTGATGACGCCGATAGTGCCCAGCGAACCGCACCAGAGCCGCATCAGGTCGTAGCCTGTCACGTTCTTGACTACCCTGCCGCCCGCCTTTACCAGTTCGCCATCCGCACGAAGGACGGTCATTCCGAGCACCAGGTCACGCGGCAGGCCGTAGCGCGTGCGCAGCGAGCCGGCAGCCCCAACCGCCAGCACACCGCCAATGGTCGCGCGCTCGGGGTGCGGCGGGTCCAGCGGTAGCCATTGCCCTTCCGCCGTCAGCACGCTGTTGATCTCGGCGATGGTCGCGCCTGCGGGCACAACTACCGTGAGGTCGGCGGCCTCGTGCTGAATCTCGCCGGCGAGCACGGCCGAGAGGTCCACGATCGCAAACGGCGCCGCTGGTGCATTTCCCAATTCGAGCCGCGTCCCTCCGCCGACGGGCACAAGCGTTAGGCCATCGCGTTCACGGAAGAGCGCGGCGAGCTCCCCCACGGTCTCCGGACGGTGCGTGGCTGCCGGATTCTTCCCGGCGATTGTGGACACGATGCCCGCAACGACGTCAGACATACGCATCGGGGCCCGCGGCGCGGACAGCTGCACTGTGGTTCAGCATTTCCCCGCAGCCTGTACCCGCGGGCAGAAGCTTGCAGGGGTTAAAGTCGCCGTTGTTGCCGAAGACCGAGCGCACCCGCGCCATGTTCTCCAGGTCAACCGGCGAATAAAGCCAGGGCATGAACTGCTGCTTCTCGAAGCCGATGCCGTGCTCACCTGAAAGTGCCCCGCCAGCATCGACGCAAGCGCGCATCATTTCGGCGCCGGCCTTCAGCACGGTCGCGTGGGCGCCGGGCACGCGGTCATCGAAGAGCAACAGCGGATGCAGATTGCCATCGCCGGCGTGGAACACGTTCGCCACCGGCAACGCGTACCGCTCGCTGATTTCATTCACTTCGCGCATCACCTGGACCAGCTTGGAGCGCGGGACCACACCATCGAGGATGTAGTAGTTTGGCATGATGCGTCCCAGCGATCCGATCGCGCCTTTACGCCCCTTCCACAGCAGTTCGCGCTCAGCGGCGTCCAGCGCCAGCCGCACCTCCGTCGCGCCATGCTCCAGGCACTCGGCACGCGCCCGCGCCACGTGGCCCTGCACCTCCTCATCGATGCCATCGAGTTCAACGAGCAGCACGGCCCCTGCATCAGGCGGGTAGCCACACTGTAGCCCCGCCTCCGCAGCCTGGAGCGTGAGCCGGTCCATCATCTCCATTGCTGCCGGCACCATTCCCGCCGAGATGATCGAGGAGACCGCAAGGCTGGCCTGCTCGACCGAATCGAAGATCGCCAGCAGCGTGGCCACTGTCTCGGGCAACGGGGTCAGCCTGACCACGATCTTCGTCGCCACGCCAAGCGTGCCTTCTGAGCCGATAAACGCGCCTCGCAGGTCGTAGCCGAACGCGTCTGGGACGCGGCCGCCGAGCCAGGTAATGTCCCCCGCAGCCGTCACCACTTCGAGCCCGAGAACGTGGTTTGTCGTCACGCCGAGGGCGAGGCAGTGTGGGCCGCCCGCGTTTTCGGCCACATTGCCGCCGATCGTGCACGCTTTCTGGCTGCTCGGGTCGGGCGCATAGAACAGGCCGAGGTGGGCAACCGCTTCTGACAGCTGGATATTCGGCACGCCCGGTTCGACCACGGCGATGCGATTGGCGGCGTCGATTTCAAGGATCCGGCGCATCCGCGCCGTGGCGATGACGACGCCCCGCCGGTGAGGCACTGATCCGCCGCTCAGTCCGGTGCCAGCTCCTCGCGGCGTCATTGGCAGGCGCCAGCCGTTGCACAGACGCACGATTCGCGCAGTCTCGGCCGCGCTCTCCGGAAAGACCACAGCGTGCGGCCGCTGCGTTTCCACGGTACCGTCGAACTCGTAGACGATCAGGTCTTCAGGCCGCCAGAGAACGTTGCGTTCGCCGACGATCTCCGTCAGCGCCGCAATCAGTTCACGACGCGTGGGCATCGGCAGTCTCGGCCATCTGGCACTCGCGGCAAAGCCCAAAGATCGCGAAGTGGGTAAGGTCTGGGGCGAACCCGAACTCTTCCACAAGCCTCGATTCGAGCCCCTGAAGGTACTCGTGGGGCACCTCCACCACATGCCCGCAACTTGAACAGATGAGGTGGTGGTGCGGCTGCTCAGGCGCCCATTCGAACACCGCGTCCCCGGACCCCATGTCCGTCGAGGTCGCCAGGCGCATCCGCTTCAGCACATCGAGCGTCCGGTACACGGTACTTATGTCGACGAAGGGATAGACAGCTCGAACCTGCTCGGTGATCTGCGCCGCGGTTGCGTGGCGTTCGCCGTGGCGCAGCGCACGGACGATCATCAGTCGCTGTGGGGTCATCTTGTGGCCAGCGCGGCGCAGGAGATCAGCAGTTTCGTCCTCGCAACTCATTCGCTACCAGTGTACACGCGCCGCTCTAGCGCGGACGGTCCGCGCTCACCCCAGGCCGTTCCGGGCGCGCCCACCTTTCGATCAAAGGTCGATGCCGATGACCTCGAACCCCAGGGCGCGCGCGCCAATCGCCTGCTGGCGATCGTGCGTTGCGAAGATGAGATCCGGGACCTCCTCCCGCACCACGAGCGCCGACGCCAGGTGGATGGCATCGAGCGTGCCCACCCTGGTTGGCATCGGTCTGGAAGCTCGTTCCAGGATCCAGTTTGTTACGTCGACCATCGATAGCGACCGTTCGATCTCGAGGAGCTTGAACATCGCCGCCGCAAGTTCGTCGTCCCCGAACGCCTGGGTAACCCTGAGCCGATCCAGTGTCCGTCGGGCCTCGACCTGAAAAAGTGCGCTCGTGAAGCCCACTTCGAATTGTCCCCACTGCGGCAGGGTCGGCCCGTCTTCAAGCAGTGCGCGGACTACCACGCTCGTGTCGGAGTAAAGGTTCAACGCTCGTCACGGTCCTCACGGAGGAGCGCAACGACATCGACCGGGAACTTCGTCTTCACGGGCTTGATTTTGAGAAGGTCGGACGGGGGCCGCGTAGCGTGGCGGATAGCGAGGCTGAACCCCAGCGGCCGGAGCTCCGCGACCGGCGTCTGGCGGTCACAGACCACTATCCGTTCGCCGGCTTTCGCCCGCGCGACGTACTCGCTCAAGTGGGCCTTCAGTTCCGCGATACCAACACGTGTGCTCATAGTCACAATGATGACTATGAGCAGGTCAGGTTGTCAAGAACTGCTGCCTGAGAGCCCGGAGCGCCGTTACCCAAACAGCAAGTTCAAGTTCGCCGCCGGCCGGCCATGAAGCAAGCCATCGAAGCTTCCTTCGGAAAGCGTTGCCGCGGCCTTCATGAAGCTGTCCCAGGCTACCATTGCCAGCCCGGCGCCGACGCTGATGCGGAGCGCGCCGAATCCAGCAAGGTCTGCGACGCTGAAATCACTGGCGCTGCCCACGAGCACGTTCACCGGCAGCGGCGCCACCGCTTCAACCACGGCTTCAATCTGCTCGCGCGTGCGGATGCCGGGCGCGTAAAGGCAATCGGCGCCGGCGTTGGCGTACGCCCTGAGGCGCTTGATCGCCTCCTCAAGGTCCGGCACGCCGGCGATGAAGCACTCGGCGCGGCCGGTCAGCATGACATCGCCTCCAGCCTTGTCGATCGCCTTCCGAGCCGCGGTCATCCGCGCGACAGCCACGTCAATCTCGAATAGGGGGTTGGCGCGGTCACCGGTCGAATCTTCGATCGAGAGGCCGGAGACGCCAGTCTCAACGCAGAGCCGGACACTCTCCGAAACGCCGTCCGGGTCGCTTGCGAAGCCGCTTTCGAAGTCTGCGTTCAGAGGCAGATCGGACGCCTCTGCCAACGCACGGAGATGGGCGAGCACCACCTCGCGCGGGACGCCGTTGTCTGGACGGCCTTGCGAAAAGGCGAAGCCACCGCTCGTACTCGCCAACGCTTTGAACCCCAGGTGCTGTAGATAGCGGGCGCTACCGACGTCCCATGGGTTGGGGATGACGAAACACCCGGACTGGTGCAACTCGCGAAACGTGGTGCGTTTTTCGGCGGTGGTAGGCAAGGCGAATCCTCCGCGTCCGAAGTCCCGGCCGCGCCCGAATTATAGTGCGGGACGACGCGATACCAAGATCCACCGGAGACGCCGCTCCTTGCGCAATTGGCCCTCAGACCGGGCCACCACGCGCGAGGAAAGCTGGCCTGATTGTGAATCGTGAATCTGGCCTACCAGATCCCGAGTGCCATCCGCACGTCTTCGCTGGCCATCGTCTTCGGGTCCCAGGGCGGGTTCCAGACGATCTGCACGTCAACGTCCTTCACCGAGGGGAATTCTTTCAGCTTGGCGTAGACCTCGCCGCGAATCACGGGGCCGAGCGGGCAGCCCGGGCTCGTGAGCGTCATGGTCACGAGCACGTCGCCGTTCTCTTCTGGCTCAATGTCGTACACGAGCCCGAGTTCGACGATGCTCATGTTGATTTCGGGGTCTTTTACCTCGGCGAGCCGGATCATCAGCTCTTCGCGCGAAGGCATGACCTGCTTGGTTTCGGTGGCTTCAGTCATTGGGTGGTTCCTCTCAGGCGATGTTCGCCGGTGTGTTGAGCCCTTCCTGGAGGACGTTCCAGCAGAGCAGTGCGCATTTGACACGGACGGGCAGGCGAGCCACCCCTTCGAGCGATTCCAGGTCTCCAAGGTCCGAGGCGGGCGGGTCGCCGTCAACAAGCATCGCACGGACCTGCGCGAGCACCCGATTTGCCTCGGCCGTCGTCTTGCCTTTGACCCGGTCGGTGAGCATGGACGCGCTAGACTGACTGATCGAGCAGCCCTGCCCCGAGAATGCGATGTCCTCGATGACGTCGGCATTGAGCAGCAGGTCGAGTTTAATCTCGTCGCCGCAAACGGGGTTGACGCCTTCCGCCGTGCGCGTGGCCACCGCGAGCGTGCCGCGATTCCTGGGCCGCCTGTAGTGGTCCAGGATCAGTTCGCGGTAGAGGTCGTCAAACTGCGGTTCGGGCAGCGTCATTCGAAAATACCTTGATCGCGTGGCGAAGCGCTTCGATCAGCACCTCGACATCGCGTTCGTCGTTGTAGATGTAGAAACTGGCGCGGTTGGTGGCCGGCACGTTCAGGCGGCGCATCAACAGCTGGGCGCAGTGGTGGCCAGCACGAATCGCCACACCGTGCGAATCGACCACCGTGCTGACATCGTGCGGGTGCACGCCGTCCACTGTAAAGCTGACCGCGCCACCGCGAAGTTCAACGTCGTGCGGGCCATGGATTCGGACGCCCGGCAGCCGTTCGAGCTGCTCGATGGCGTGGGCGGTGATCGCCTTCTCGTGCTCGCGCACAGTCTCCATCCCAAGGTCGCGCAAGTAATCGAGCGCCGCGCCAAAGGCGATCACATCGGCGATGTTCGGCGTGCCGGCTTCGAACTTGTGCGGCACGTCCGCCCAGGTCGATGCCTCAGGCTTGACCACCGAGATCATCTCGCCGCCGGCTAGGAACGGCTCCATCTCCTGAAGCAGGCCCGGCTTTGCCCAGAGGACGCCGACGCCGGTCGGGCCGAGCATCTTGTGCGCCGAAAAAGCGAACCAGTCGCAGCCCATCTCCGTAACGTCTAGCGGCAGGTGAGGCGAGCTCTGGGCGCCGTCCACCAGCAGCAGGGCACCGGCGGCGTGCGCGATCTCGGCGATCTCCGCCACCGGATTGATCGTCCCCAGCACGTTCGACATGTGGACGATGCTGACGAGCTTCGTGCTGGGCGTGACGAGGCTGCGCAGGGAGTCGAGGTCGAGCGTGCCGTCGTCGTTTACAGCAGCGTAACGGAGGTTCGCCCCGGCCCGCTTCGCCAGCATCTGCCAGGGGACGATGTTCGAATGGTGCTCCATCAGTGAAAGCACGATCTCGTCGCCTTCGCCGATGTTCGCATCGCCCCAGGCGCGGGCGACCAGGTTGATAGACTCGGTGGTATTACGCGTGAACACGATGTCTGCCGGGTTGCCGGCGCCGATGTGCGCCGCAACCTTTGCCCGCACGCCTTCGTACTGCTCGGTGGCGCGCACAGCGAGCGTGTGGATGCCGCGGTGGATGTTCGCGTTCGAAGTCTCGTAGTAGTTGACCAGCGCGTCGATCACCTGGCGGGGCTTCTGGGTTGTCGCCGCGTTATCGAGATAGACGAGCCGCCGCCCGTTTACCTCCTGGCTGAGGATCGGAAAATCGCGCTGGATGCGCACCGTGTCGAGTCTCGTTGGGGCCATCACGGCACCTCCACCTCAATTGCACCCGCTGTCACGCGCGTCGGGTACGTGCGCACCGGCCGGACCGCCGGAAGCGCGAGCACTTTGCCGGTCCGCACATCGAACCGCGCGCCGTGGCGTGGGCATTCGATGGCAAAGCCTTCGAGCGTGCCCTGGTCCAGGGACCCGCCGTCGTGCGTGCAGATGTCATCGATCGCGTGGAAGCCTTCGCCCGTGTTGCAGAGCGCAATCCGCCGGTCGCCCGCTTCGACGACCGTAGCGCTGCCCACCGCGAGTGAATTGGCCTCCGCAACCTTGATCCAGGGCATTAGCGGCTCTCCAGCTTCGCATCCAAGATTTCGGTGAACTCTTCTCGAAGCGTCTCGTCCTTCACCCGCGCAAGCACCTGGCCCAGGAATGCGCGGACGAGCAATGCTTCCGCGGCGGGATGCGGGATGCCGCGCGTCTGCAGGTAGTAGAGCTGCTCTTCGTCCACGGGGCCGGCCGTCGCCCCGTGCGAGGCGCGGATGATGTCGTTCGTGAGGATTTCGAGAACCGGATCGCTGTCCGCCTTTGCCGTCTTACTCAGCAGCAGGTTGCGGTTCTCCTGGTTGGCATCGCCGTTGCGCGCGCCGAGGCCGATGCGCGTCAGCCCGTAGTAGACGCTCCGCGCGTGATCCGTCAGCGCCGACTTGTACATCAGGTCGCTGCGCGTATCCGCGCCGATGTGGTCCTGTAGCGTGAAGAAGTCCGCATGCTGCGAACCGGTCCCGAAGGTCACGGCGAGCAATTCGCTGGAAGAGCCGCGCCCTTCGAGCGAACACTCGATGTGACTCTTCACCACCTGCCCGCCCGTCACCAGGTTCAGGTTCCAGAACGCCGAATCGCGGTCCGTGATAAGCCGCTGATCCGAAAAGACCTGGGTCTTAGCGCCCCAACGATGGATCGTCACGTAACGCACTTCCGAGGCTGGCCCGGGGATCACTTCCACCACCGGCAGGACGACGATGTCGCCTTCGCCTGAGCGGCA
>JBDSJC010000057.1:0-22362 GCA_039917655.1 Tepidiformaceae bacterium | reverse complement strand
GGCCCCAGGCAACGGCAAGACGACCATCCTTGAGTTGACCAGCGAAGCAATCCAGGGGGTGACAGTGCTCCCGGTTGCGGTTTACGTGAGTGGGCACATCATCCGCCTGTACGACGACCTGGTGCACACGCCGGTGGAGAGCGACGATGCGGCGGACGTTTCCTCGGCGTCTGACCGGCGGTGGCTGCGCATCAAGCGGCCGTTCGTCTTTGTCGGCGGCGAACTTCGGCACGAAGACCTGGACCTGGCCTACGACCCTGCGCTCGGCTATCACCAGGCGCCCGCGCACGTGAAGGCGCACGGTGGCCTGCTGGCGATCGACGACTTTGGGCGACAGCAGGTATCGCCCCACGCGCTCCTCAACCGCTGGATCGCAGCCCTGGAACGCGGCGAGGACACGATGGCCCTGGTTACCGGCGAACGGATCACGTTCCCTTTCCGATCGACCATCGTCTTCAGCACGAACCTTGAGCCGAAGACGATGCTGGAAGAGGCGCACCTGCGGCGAATCCCTTACAAGATTCGCATTCCTGAGCCGACCGTGGCGCAGATGTCCGAGATCTTCCGGCGCTTTGCCGATGCGATGGGCGTTGAGGCCAGCCAGCCGAATATCGACATCGCCGTCGAGATGGTGCACCGCGCAAGCCAGGGCAACTTCCGCAGCTGCCACCCGCGTGACGTACTCCAGCTGATCATCGAAGAGTCGCGCTTTGTGAAGCGTCCCCCGGTGCTTGAGCCCGCCGCCACCCGGCGCGCCTGTGAAGTGTACTTTGCGGTCGATCCCGGCCCCGTCAGCAGTTTGCCGAGCCAACAGCCGCGGCCGGAAACACAGGGCTAAAGCCGGGAGACTGACTCCTGCCAACGCGTCGAGAAGCGGTCGGCATCGACATCCGTGACGACGCGGCGCATGAGTCCCGCGGGGTCGCGATTCAACACGACGTAACTCTCCGACTTCCCGGCGGTTAGAGGCATCTCTTTGACCGTCAGGCAGTCCCACTGCAACGCGGCGGCGCAGGCGAGCGAGTCGTACTGGAAGTTCAGGATGTCATCCGGGACGGCGGCGTTGGCTGCGCCCAGCCGAGCCATCTTGTTGTCGGCGCAATGCAGCTCAGCCTGGAGCGCAAGCAGTTTTGCAAGTGGGCCGCCGGCTTCGAGCGCTGTCAGGTCAGACCGGCGCAGACAGACCTTGAGCGTCACGGCGAGCGGGACGATCAACGGATTGACCCGCTCAAAGACGATCATTGCCGCGCGGCGGTCTGTCTGGATGTTGTAGTCCACCTCCGGGCCGTACTGCGGCAGGCCGGTCTCCGGCGGTTCGCCAAGATGGCCGCCCATGATCACCACGTTTGCGTTCTTGAATGCGCCCGGCCGTAGCGTTTCGAGGATGGCGAGGTTCGTAAGCGGCCCGATTCCAATCACTGTCGCCCCGGACTGGGCGTTTGCGTACAGCAGGTCGATTGCTTCGCCCGGTTTGCTGGCCGGGAGTTGCTGCAAGCGTGGCCAGTAGCGTGCGTCCTGTGGCTCTGCTTTGCTCGAAACATCCAGGAAGCCGAACGCTCCCGACGCCACCGGCACATCGGTTTGCCGGGCGAGTTCGAGTGCGTGGCGAACAAACGCCAGCCTACGGCCTTCGGTGTCAGTCACCGTTGTCACGCCAACCAGTTGGACCTCCGGGCTGCCGAGCAGCATGGCCAGTGCGCAAAGGTCATCGGTATCCCCGCCGATGTCGGTATCGAGGTGAACGCGGAGCATGGCTGGAGTCTACAGGCGAAGCGGGATCCCGTCGGCTAACCCGCGCGCTTCTTGGTTTTGAGCGCTTTGCCTTCGTGTGGACGTTCGTAGCCCTGGGCGTACCAGGCGTCCGTCAGCAGGTCATGGTAGACCGTCAGGCGGCGGCCGCCTTTGAGTTCGACCGTGAAGTAGCGGCGGGTAATTTCCTCTCGCCACCACTCGTCGTCGATCCGCCAGCTATCGTGGATAGCTTGCACGGGAAGGTACCTCCCTTGCGAGAGCATGGCGGAGGGTTCGCCCCGTGCATTGGCGTCCACCGCCGCTGGCACCGGTTGATTCAGCCGCCGTAAGCCACCAGGGCCAGCTGGCGTTCCGGGATCCTTGACCATGGTTGCACCTCCACAATTTGGAAGACCTGGGGTTCGCCCTCACGAGCGTTGAGCTGTTCGATCGCATCCAGTAGCTCCTTTCGGCGGCGTGGACCGGTTTGCCAGAGATTCGCCTGGTGGCCGTATTCGCTGCACAGGCCAGAGAGCGTGAGCCCGAGCGAAACAGCGGCCGAAGGCAGCTGCAGTCGTTCGATCTTGTTTTTGACGACGAAGAGCATGCGCGCGGGGTCGTTCGTTGGTTCGCGGAAGACGAATCGCCGGGTGATCTGCTCGCCACCTTCCAGCCCGAGCCGCCAATCGAGCCGGCGCAGCGATTGGCCGCGCAGCTCTTTGTGGGCGAGGGTGCGCTGGAGCAGCATCTGGGTGCCTGCTACAAGGGGACCAGAGAGCGAGGTAGGCGCTGGCAGATCCAGATCATCGCTGACGCGCAGCTCTTCGCGCCTGGCGACGACAACGGAGGTGTCACGACCGTTTGCGAGCGCCCAGGCGTGGGCTCCTTCGCGGCCGAACTGCGCCTGGATGGCCGAAAACGGCAAGGCTGCCACCTGCTCCAGGCGTTCCAGGCCGAAGAGTCGAAGCCGTTCATGCATCTGCGGGGACACGGGCAGGACATCGAGCGGCAAGCCGGCGAGGAAGATTTTGGCATCGCCCCGGTGGATGTGGACCGGCGCCAGGCCGCCACCGGCGGCCGTCCAGGCGGCTGCATGGGCCGCGAAGACGGTTTCGGCGGCCCCCAACTGCACCGTGAGCCCGCTGGCCGAACTGGCGGCCTCATGCAGGTCCTCGAGGTATGTCAACTCATCCATGCCGGACATCCGGGCCAGCCCGCGGAGGTCGGCGTGGACGTGTCCCGGTGCGATCGCCTCGACGGTGGGGCTGTAGAGCTGAAGGAGATCGACGAGGCGGGAGGCCTCAGCGTTGACGGCGGCATCCTGCATGGGCAGAAAGACCGCGTTTGGGCAAAGAGCCAGCGCCCGCCGCAGTGTGGTTCCCACGGTGACACCGGCCGCGGCGGCCTCTTCGGAACAGGCGGTGACGGCGGCGTGCTCTTCCGGGGAGCCGCCCACAACCACCGCCCGCCCGCGCAACTGGGGGTTATCGCGCCGCGCGATGGCGATCGGGAAGTTCGCGATAAGCAGGCATCCGGTGTCCATGGATCTAGGAGAATAGAACTTTTGTTCTGTTTTCTCTAGTCCCAAATCGTGAAGATTTCGGACTGATCGGCAAGCAAAATGGGAAACTGGTAAACTGGACGCATGAAGACCACAGTCGATCTGCCGGATGCGCTCGTAAGAGAGATCAAGCTCCGTGCCCTGTATGACGGACAGAAGCTGAAGGACGCCATCGCCGATCTGCTACGCAAGGGCCTGAAAGCACCCCCCGCACCCCCTGAGGATGACGACGGGCCGGGCTTCACCATAGACCCCGAGACGCGGCTGCCGCTCATCCCCTATGCTCGGCGCGCTCGTCCCTCGGAAGAGCTAACGGCCAACCGCATCCATGAGATCCTGCTGCAACAGGAAGTGGACTGGTACGCGTGATCCTGGTCGATACCAGCGTCTGGGTGTCCCTGGTGCTGGATGGACATATCTTCAGTACCACCGCGCGTGCCTGGATGGCGGAAGTGGAGCGGCCATCAGGAGGATTGGTAGTCTGTAGGGCAACCCAGCAATCGCTGCTGCGTCTGTTGACCACCGCTTCTGTGTTCCCTCCCGACGAGAGGCCGATGACCAATGCCCAGGCGTGGGCCGCGTACCATGAACTCGTCGCTGACGAGCGTGTCTCGTTCGTCGAAGAGCCAGCGGGCGTCGAGGCTGAGTGGGAACGGCTGGCCAGCCGCAGGAGTGCTTCACCGAAGCTCTGGATGGACGCCTACCTGGCCGCGTTTGCTATCGCGGGCGGCTACCAGTTCGTCACCACTGACCGTGGATTCGGGCAGCACGAGGGGCTCGATCTGGTTGTGCTGGGCGAACGGTGAGTGCTGGGATCCGGGAGCGGAGAGCCCAGTTCGCTCATTCCAGGGGTGACGACTCCTCGTAGCGCATCGAGGTTGTGGCCAGGCCCTGGACGGTGGTTTATTGGACCGGAGGGCTACGGAGAGATGCACCGGATGTCCGTGGCGTACGGCCTACGAGCTGGGAGGCTGGTAGAAAACGCACGGAGCACAGGCATGGCCGCTTTCGATCCCGACGACTCATTTATTGACCTCTACTGGATTCCGGTGGGAGCGGGAACCCACCTGCAAGCTTTGTCGCTCAGCCTCTATGAAATTCTCGCCGCCAGCGTGGCGCGAAGACCCCGGGCCACGCTCTACCACGGTGCGCTCAAGCTTCGGCTCCGGGGCAGATCTCAAACCCTTGAGCTGATGCCAGTGCCCCGTCATCAGGCCAACCCTCCGCTGATGACAGGTCCAGTTGGAGTGCGGGGTGCTGATCGGCTGCGCCGCTTTCGTTACCAACTCTATTGCGCCGATAGCGATCTGTTTCCAGACGAAAAGTGGGCCGTGGGCTCGCCAAAGCGTCTGACGACCGACCCCGCGACTGTCGAGCGCCTGTTGGCAAGCGCCCCCGGTCTCCCCAGCCATACCTGGGGGCGGAGGGCTGATGGCACTACGGAAATGTGGACTTCAGATTCTGCGACCTCGTGGCTCCTGGCTCAAAGCGGCATAGAGATATCGCAGATCGAGTTGCCGAAAGATGGCCGCGCGCCGGGCTGGAAGGCTGGCGCAATAGCGGCTGCCGGCTCGCCGTTCAGTGTCACATGAAGCGAGCATGGGCAACCAACTCGGTGCCAGCGTGTCGCTGGATCCCTCAGTCCAGGGGCGGCGATTCTCGTAGCGCCTCCGCGTGTTCGGTGAGGTGGGTGGTGGCTGCCAGCCCAGCATGGTTAAGCACCGCTGTAAACGAGGCGATCGCCACTTCGATCTGACTGTCGTCCGGCACCTTGGTGGTCAAGGCCTGGAGGGCGATGTTCGGCACGAACATGGCGTGGACGAAGGCGTTGCCGCCGAAGCGGGCGCCGATGCGCAGGATCTCGTAGGCGACGCCCGCCACGAACGGCATGAAGACGATGCGAGAGGCGGTACGAATCAGAATGCCTCTGTCCACCAACAGATCGAAGATGAAGAACGTGATCAGAGCGACAAAGACGACAACCAGCAGGAAGCTGGTACCGCAGCGGGTGTGCTCCTTGGGGAAGGCCCGGATCTCTTCGGTGGTGAGCGGGCGGCGCGCTTCGTAGGCGTGGATCGTCATGTGCTCGGCGCCGTGATACTGGAAGACTCGCCGGATATCGGGGACCATGCCAATCAGCCAGATGTAACCGACGAACAGCCCGAGCCGCACGACCCCTTCAACCCCGACGATCACGAAACGGCTGGCATCGACCGTCTCTAGCAGGTTGGCGAGGAGGATGGGGCCGGCGAAGAAGATACCGACGACGAAGAGGATGGCGATCGCCATCGTCCCCCAGAAAACCTTCTCTGGAAACTCCGCTTCGCCCTCCTGCTCGCCGTCGTCGAAGGCGATGCGCGAGGAGAAGTTGAGGGCCCGCATGCCCAACGCCATGGTTTCCCACAGGACGATGACACCGCGCAGCAGAGGGATGGTGCGCGCCCGGCCGGTGTAGAGCCCGCCGAGCGGCTCTGAGTGAGTGACGATGTGGCCCTTTGGGTGGCGCACCGCAACTGCCATGTGCTCGGGGCCGCGGATCATGACGCCCTCCATCACGGCCTGGCCGCCGTAGTAGACGTTCGCCGGACCTTCAGGTGCTCTGGTCATGGATTCCTCACAAACCAAAAAGGGGCCGCGATGGCCCCTTCTGGTGTTTCGATGCGCGGCAGCTAGTTGCTGGCGGGCTTAGCGTAGCGGCGGTTAAACCGCTCAACGCGGCCCGCAGTGTCGATAATGCGCTGCTCGCCCGTGAAGAACGGGTGGCAGACGTTGCAAACGTCCAAATGCATAGCTGTCTGCTTGGTGGAACGGGTGTGAATCTCATTGCCGCATGCGCAATGGATGGTGGCGTCTTCGTACTTTGGGTGGATCGCTTCCTTCACCGGGGACTCCTTAAACTGCGGCCGCGGCGGGGAAGACGCTAATCTTCTTTCGGCGGCCCTTGGCGAACGGCTGGAACTTTACGTGCCCGTCGATCAACGAATAGATGGTGTAGTCCCGCCCAAGGCCGACGTTCTCACCGGGGTGAAAGCGTGTGCCGCGCTGGCGCATGATGATTGAACCGGGCTTGACCACTTCGCCGTCGAAGTGCTTCACCCCAAGCCTTTGGCTTTGGCTATCGCGGCCGTTCTTCGAGCTGCTTACGCCTTTTTTGTGTGCCATTGGAGTTAACCCTTCGTAATCGCTTCGACGACCAATCGAGTCACATGTTGACGGTGACCGAAGGTTCGACGGTAGCGGACCTTGTTCTTGTACTTCATGAAACGGATCTTCGGGGCCTTCCCGTGCTGCTCGATTCGGGCGCGAACCGAGGCTCCAGCCACCAAAGGCGTACCGACGGTGACGTCCTCACCGTCCAGGACCATCATCACGTCGAAGGTGACGGTATCACCCGGCTCCCCCGCAACGTGGCTCATTTCGAATTCCTGCCCCTCGACGAGGCGCAACTGTCGCCCATCGGCGCGTACGATCGCTTCCATTTACTCTCCAGAAATACCGTGGACGGTCTCCTGAGTGTAGAGACCGTCCACGCGTTTCGTCAACGTAGGGTGTCGGCCAGGCGTTTGGGACTAGACTGAGCCGCCGTCCGCGCGGGTCTGGCTACCGCCTTCCCAGGCGAGACCACCGGATGGTTTCGGTTCAAAGGTGGGCCTTCGTTCCTCTGCCGGTGGCGGGGTAGGGTTCGCTGGCGGTTCATCGGTCGGCTGAAGGTCGGCTGGGGGCCACGGTTCCTTCGGGTCGCTGTTTAGCAGGCGCGTCAGCGTCGGACCCTCAAGCGTCTCGACTTCGAGCAACACCACGGCAAGCTTATCCAGTAGGTCCCGGTGGTCGCGCAGGACGTTGCGGGCGCGCTCTTGGGCCTCTTCGATCAGCCGCCGGACTTCGTCGTCGATCTCTTCGGCGATCTTCTCGCTGTAATTTCGGGTCTCCGAGATTTCGCGGCCAAGGAACACCAACTCATCGGTTTTGCCGAACGTCCGTGGCCCAAGGCGCTCGCTCATGCCCCATCGGGTGACCATTGCCCGGGCGATGCGCGTCACCTGCTCGATGTCATTGGAGGGGCCGGTGGACGCTTCGCCAAAGATCAGCTCTTCCGCTGCGTGACCACCAAGGGCGGCGGAGAGCTGGTCGCGGAACATGCTGCGGGTGCGGTAGTGTGACTCTTCATCCGGCAGGAAGCGAGTGTAGCCGCCGGCCATGCCGCGCGACACGATCGTGACTTTGTGTGGCGGGTCGTGGTGTTCCATGAAGTGGCCGACAACTGTGTGGCCGCCCTCGTGGTACGCCGTGAGCTTCTTTTCGTGCGGGCTCATTACGCGGCTCTTGCGTTCCGGTCCGGCGATGACGCGGTCAACAGCCTCTTCAAACTCGCTCATGGTGATGATCTTCTTGTTGCGCCGGGCGGCGAGGATGGCCGCTTCGTTGACGAGGTTAGCCAGGTCGGCGCCGCTGAACCCCGGAGTGGACTTGGCCAGCGTCCCTATAGTGACGTCGTCGGCGATTGGTTTGCCCTTGGAGTGGACGTTCAGGATCGCTTCACGGCCCTTAACGTCTGGTGCGTCGAGGATCACCTTGCGGTCGAATCGGCCCGGTCGCAGAAGTGCGGGGTCCAGGATGTCAGGGCGGTTGGTGGCTGCGATGACGATCACGTTGGTGCCGGTATCGAAGCCGTCCATCTCCACGAGGATCTGGTTAAGGGTCTGCTCACGTTCATCGTGTGAACCGCCAAGCCCTGCGCCGCGCTGGCGTCCGACGGCGTCGATTTCGTCCACGAAGACGATGCAGGGCGCATTCTTTTTCGCCTGATCGAAGAGATCGCGGACGCGGCTGGCGCCAACGCCGACGAACATCTCGACGAATTCAGAACCGGAGATGCTGAAGAAGGGCACACCCGCCTCGCCCGCAACAGCGCGCGAGAGGAGCGTCTTGCCGGTACCGGGAGGACCCACGAGCAGCACGCCCTTGGGGATTCGCGCGCCGAGGGCAGCGAACTTCTCCGGATACTTGAGGAACTCGACCACTTCGGCGAGCTCCTCCTTCGCTTCGTCCACGCCAGCAACGTCGCCGAAGGTGACGGTCACCTTGCTGCCGGTGAAGAGCCGGGCGCGGCTCTTTCCGAAGCTCATCGCTTGCGAGTTGGAGCCCTGCGCCTGGCGCATGATGAGCAACAGGAAGAGGCCGAAGAGCAGGAACGGCAGGATGTTGAGGAGCAGTCCAAGCCACGGCCCGAAGCCGCCGCCCTCTTTATACTGGAGGTCCACGGACGCCTTGTCGCCGGTCTTGCTGAGGAGCACCTGCTCGTCCACGAGCAGTTTTTCAAGATCCGTGTTCGGACCGATCTTGGCACTCTTGATGACCGGCTTGTTGTTCGCGTCTTTGTTGGAGTAGGTGACAGTGAGGTCGCGGTTATCGACCTCGATCTTCTGCACCTGGTTCGCCTTGACGTCAGAAATGACCTGGCCGAAAGCGATGGTGGGATGTTCTTCGCCGCTGTTGAAGAATGCGAAAACGATGGCGATGACCGCCACCAGGATCAGCAGGTAGATAAAACTGTTACGAAGCCAGCGGGAATACAATAGAGCACTCCGGTTCGGCGGGCACAGGGCGTCCGCCGTCTCTTTTTTCGAGTATAGCAGACGTGGCGAGGGCCGCCGGGCGTTGACGTAAGCGTGCCTATACACGATTCGGGTCAGCCGGGGCCCGGTTCAGGGTGGCTGCTTGGCGTTTCTTCCCTTTCCACCTACGCGCCACGCGAGCGCGTAGGGACGACGCTCTTGATGCGTACCGCTGGTGCCGTTTGGGCGCTCGTTCGCGTACCGGGAAGGCAGCGAGATAGACTTACGACCGGGCCAAGGTGCCACCCAACGTCTGCAAACGTCCCATCCCGTCCCGCGCCCCTGTGCTTCGCCGTGGGCCACACCCAAACTTGAGGTCTCCATGAAACTCGCTTTTGTCGGGGGTACCGGGCCTGAGGGCCTGGGCCTTGCTATCCGCTTCGCCCACGCCGGGCACCAGGTCGCCATCGGTTCGCGTTCCACCGAACGTGGCGAAGAGGGCGCACGGAAGGTCCGCGACGCAGTGCCGGGGGCGAAGGCGACGGGGGGAGCCAATGCGGACGTGCTTGCCGACGCCGATGTTGTGTTCCTCACGTTCCCCTACAGCGGCCAGAAGGACACGCTGGAAGCACTCGGTGTGCTGCTCGATGGCAAGATAGTGTGCGACGTGGTGGCTCCCCTGGATTTCGTCCAGGGCGTTGGTGCCGTGGCCATCAACGTCGAAGGAAAGAGTGCGGCCCAAGAGGCGGCCGCCCAGCTGCCGAACGCCACGGTGGTCTCCGCCTTCCAAAATATGAGCGCCGAGAAGCTGATGGAGCTGGGCCACCCGGTCGACTGCGACGTGCTCGTCTGCGGCAAGGACGCGGAGGCAAAGCAGGTGATCATCAGGCTGGCAAACGAGATCGACGGGGTGCGGGGAGTGGATGCGGGAGGGCTCAGCCAGAGCCGTTACGTGGAGATGATTACTTCGCTACTCATCAACTTGAACCGCAAGCACAAGACACACACCAGCATCAAGATCGTGGGGCTGTAGATGGCCACGGTGAAAAACGGTGACTGCGAGGTCTGGTACGACAGCATTAGCAGCGGGCCGCCGGTGGTGATGATTTATGGGGTTGGCGGGAACAGTCGGCAATGGTGGGGAAAGTTCCCCGGCCTGCTGGCGAAGCGCTACAACCTGGTGATGATCGACAACCGGGGCACGGGCTTCAGTGATAAGCCTGGGGCGCCGTGGACGATGTCGGAGATGACGGGCGACGTCCAGGTGGTGGTCGATGATCTGGGACTCGAGAGCTTTCACCTGCTGGGTTGCTCGCTGGGCACGGCGATTGCGCGGCACTACGTGAAGGAGCGCGGTGGCCAGCGATTGCGCTCGTTGAGCCTGCTCTGCCCGCCGAACGGCATCTCGGCGACCGAGGACGACCTGAAGGCGGCGCTGTTCTGGGACCGAACGAAACCGATGATCGATTCGGCGCGCGGCGGCTGGCCGATCATCCACCCCGAGCCGTGGATCGCCGCAAACGACGGAATGCTCGTGGAACACTTCGAGGCAGGGCTGAAGAATCCCACCCCTCCGCGGACCTTTCAGTTCCAGTTGCAAGCGACCACGGCGGCGGGCGACCCGAACCCGGCGCTCAACGAGTATGGCTGGCCGGTACTCATCCAACACGGCACGCTCGACCGCCTGGTGCCGCCAGAAAATGCTCGCACATTGAAGGCAGCTGTGCCGCGTGCCCGGCTGGAGATGATGGAGGGCGACAGCCATAACTTCTGGCAGCACGATGCAGCGAAATCGGCAGAGGTCGTCCTCGATTTCCTCGATCAGGCTGAACGCCAACGGACGGTGAAGTGATGGCTGGACTGCGAATCTTCGGCGTCCCGGGCCTGCCCGAGATCGCCACTGGTTCGGACCTCGGCGAACTGATCCTGGACGCAGCGATTGCCGCGGGTACGCCTGTCGAAAGTGGCGACGTGGTGGTGGTCACTTCGAAGATCGTTTCAAAGGCCGAGGGCCAGGTGGTGCGGCTCGACACCATCGAAGTGTCGCCATTCGTGCAGCAGTACGCCGAGAAGTGGGAGAAAGAGCCAGCGGTCATCGAATTGGTCTTGCGCCAGGCGCGGCGTGTGGTGCGGCAGGTTGGCCCGGTGCTGATTACCGAGACGCACCACGGGTTCGTCTGCGCGAACAGCGGCGTCGATCAGTCGAGCTCGGGCGGGCATGGCCTCGCCGTCCTCCTGCCAGTCGATCCTGACGCCAGCGCCGCGGGCATCCGCAGGACATTCGCCCAGCACGGCGTTGATGCGGTAGTGATCATCTCCGACACGTTTGGGCGTCCCTGGCGCGAAGCCCAGACAGACATCGCAATCGGCATCGCCGGGATGCAGCCGGTGCTCAGCTACATTGGTCAGTTCGACCCGCATGGCCACGAATTCCGCGTACAGGCTGTCTGCACGGCGGACGAGCTCGCCGGGGCGGCAGAACTGGTAAAGGGGAACCTCAGCCGGGTGCCGGTCGGCGTCATTCGCGGCGTTACCTGGGAGCCTGACGAGACGGCGTCCATGCGTTCGGTCATCCGCGACAGCGAACGCGACCTCTTCAGGTGAACACGGAGTTGGCGGACCGTGGCCCGCTTCGGTCGAACCCCCAACGAGAGCCGTTGGCTTCGCGAAAGTGTTAGGCGCCGCGCGGGCGGATGGTCTCGACCAGCGCGTTGCCGCGGCTGAGGTGATTCGGGTCCAGCGTGACGAACCGGTCCGACAGCGTCTCCGCGACCGCAAAATAAAGTGAATCGGCGCCGGAAAAGCGGTGCTCCGCCGCGATCGTGGCTGCGCGCTCGGCCAACGGGAGGGCGACCGGGAGCAGTTCGAAGAGCGCCGAGTGGCGGATCTGGGAAGCCACATCTCGGCCCATCTGCTTGTCTCCCGTGCCGCTGCTGACCATCGCCGCGACTTCCGCGAGCACGGTCACCGGCGCGCGCAGCGGCTCGACGGCGGCAATTGCATCACGCAGCCATGCCACGGCCTGGTTGTGCGCCGGGTCCGAGGCGTTAAAGAGGGCGACAAAAACGCTACAGTGGACGGTGCTCACGCTCGCGCCTCGCCCTTCCAGGCGTCTCCTACCTCGGTCGCCAGCCGGTCGATGGCGGACAGTTCGGCTGCTGCCTGGGTGCGGTGCAGCCCAGCGATGTCACGATCGGCGTAGGGCCGCAAGGTAGCCACCGGCGTGCCATTGACGGTGATCACGTACTGGGCGTGCTCATCCCGCACGGCCCGCACGATCTGAGTCGCTTCGTTCTTCAGCTGTCGAACGCCGATCGTCCGCACGTGAACCTCCCAGGTGGATGTAGGGCCATCGTGGCCACAAACCCCGGCGCCGGTCAACCGGCGGGGTGTCCATCGTTCGTGCGTGCGTGCGCGCAGCCGGTTGACGGCGCCTGGCCCGGGGTTAGCTGGTTGCCGCGCGGAGCATCTCCACCAATTCTGGGGGAGCGATGACCGTCGCGCTGTTTCCCCAGGAGAGCACCCACGGGAGAAAATCGAAGAGAGCGGGGAGGCGGACTTCCATTCGAAGGTGGCCCCCGCCGAGGTCCGTGAAGGCTGCGTCCGGGTGCCAGCGCGATTCCCTGGCCCTGACTGCCGCGTCACCGGTGAATTCGACAACGGCGTCGAACTCGGTGTCCGCAAGCACAACCCCGCTCCAGCTTCGGGACATCGCCGTCATCAGCGCGGCTGAGGCTTCGCGAGAGGCGGGCGTATGCTTTTCCAGTCCGTCCGCGCAGAGCATCTTGTGGTGCCGTTCCACCCGCTCCACGCGGTCAAGCTTGAAGGTGCCGAGTCGCCCGGCGGTGTGGTTGTAGCCCACCACGTAGGTCGCACCGGTGCTGGCGCTGGGCTCAAGCAGGTACGGTTCGAAACAGATCATCGAGGCCTGGGCTTTGCCAACGGCGCGGTAGCGCATACAGACCACGCTTTCGCTCATCCACGCATCGGAAAGCACTCGCAGGCAGTCGGTCTGCGATTTTCGCCGCGGCCGGGCTTCTAACGACTGGCGCGTGAAGCGAATCTGCTCTGCCAGCGGGCCAGGGAAGACGGCCGCAAGCTTATCAAGCAGCGTCGCGGTGTCCGCATCCTGTTCGGTGCTGCTTTGCGAAAGCAGCCGGAGCGAAAAGAGCAAGGCGCGCGCCTCGTGCTTTGTGAGCTTGAGGATCGGGATGGGGAATTCGCCGGGGCGCAGGCGGTAACGGTCCTGTCCGGGCTGTAATGGGTCAATCGCACCGGATTCTTCAAGTTGGACGCGGAAGTAATCAATGTCGCGTTGCACGGTGCGCGTGGAGCAGACGAGCCGCGAGGCGAGCTCCGATGCGCGCAAGCCGCCCGGCGCTTCGTGCAGCAGGCGCTGAAGATTGAGCCTGCGCTCCAACTGGGTATCGTCTTCGTTGAACTTCTGATTCGCCATGCAGCCTCCGCTCCGGGCGCTTCTCCGTCCGGTGCCGCCACTCTACCCGTCACGCGCTCTGAGGGGGATACCCCATATTGTCACCGAACTACCCCCGGATGGTTACCCTCCTTGCCCTGTTTTCGCCACCCCATGCACCCGCAGACTTAGGACCGTGAGTGAACAGAAACCGCCTGACGATATGGCCGAATTACGCGCCCTGCTTCTTGAAGTGGCCGATTCTCTGGACGCTATCGTGGTAGCACTTCAGACCGAGTTGCCCAACGAGAGCGCCGGCCTGGGAGTGCGGGAGGCGGTCTGGCGAGTGGTCCGGCTGCGGCGGCACCTGGGCCGATTGGGGTACCTGGGCCGAGAGTGAGCGCCGCTGCCCGGCGCTCTGGTAGACTTCGAAAACGCCACCCGGCGAACAACGCCGGGCGCGGCCCTAGGAGCTTCCATGTATCGCCGCATCCTCACCGGGATCATCGCCCAGGGCCGCACCAAGCCATTTCTCCAGGCGCTGCGCCAATCGAACACGTACCAGGAGGAGCGCGGCCTTCGAGCGCGCACCACAGTCTGGGGCGCGATGACGGGCCAGACGAACGGCGTGCTCATCGCCAGCGATTTCAACACCCTGGACGAACTGGAGAAGTTCACCGCACTCGCCGCCGAAGACTCCACCTTCGCCCACCTCCGTTCCGCCGTGAGCAAAGAGATGGTCTACGAAGCCTCGGAAGTCTCCATTCACCGGCTCTCCTACCATTCCGAGGGCCTGATCTCCAGCGAGGAGGCGACCGAACCGAGGCGCTACATGCGGACTCTCACGGGCGAAGTGCAGGCGGGACACCATCGCGAGTTCGTGATGTCCATCTCGCTCGCCCTCGACTACCAGAAGCAACGCGGGATCGATGCGCAGACGAGTGTCTGGTCGGCGATGACGGGCGCCACCAGTGGCGTCTCGATCGTGGCCGAGTTCGACACCCTCGCGGAGCTGGAAAAGTTCGACGAAATGGCCGTGACCGACGCTGAATTCGGCCGTCTGCGGGCGGCTACACGCTCCTCGATGGTGTTCCTTACGAGCGAGATCGAACTCATGCGGAACCTGTTCTAAACATCAGGCCCCACCGTTCAGGGGCGCGATGGGTCTTTCTTTCGGCGGCGTCGCGGCTGCGAAGGCCCAAGAGCGGTCTACCCACTCCCGCAGTTGGCCGGCATCGCCCAGCACGACGACGGCGGGCAGAGCACAAACAGAAGCCGGGGCCACGTTCGTGGCCCCGGCTTTCAATGGGCGTTCAATTCGAACGCTAGTGGCAGGCGCGAGCCTGCCCGCTGCCGTCGGCGGTCTGGAAGCTTGAGCCACAGGCGCAGCCTTTGGTGGCGTTGGGGTTGAAGATGCTGAAGCCGCTCTTCATGATGTCATCGACGTAGTCGATCTCCGCGCCCGAGAGGTATTGGGCACTTTCCGGGTCGACGAGGATGCGGACGCCGAGCTGCTCGATGACGATGTCGTCCTCTTCCGCGGAGCGGGCGATGGCCATGCCGTATTGGTAGCCACTACAGCCACCGCCGGCAACGAAGACGCGCAGGGCGCCCTCTGGGAGTTCACGAGCGGCGAGCAGGGCGAGCGCCTTTTCGGCCGCTTTATCGGTGATGTTCACGAGAACCACTGGGGCCTCAGCTTCGGTTGTCATAAGTAAGCCTCCACGGGTGTTTGGCGAAATCGCGCGCCGAGAGGGATTCGCCCCTGCTACGGCACTACGAAAACTATAGCGCATATCGGGCACCCTGATCCACGTTCTTTCTTCACCGTCCGCGGGAGTTGGCGGGCTTCCGCGCGACTGAGTACGCTGAATGGACAATGGATCGCATTTACCTTGACCACGCGGCAACCACGGCGCCTCACTCGCGAGTGATCGAAGCGATGCTGCCGATGCTCACGAAGTACTGGGGAAACGCCTCGAGCATCTACATCGAAGGGCAAGAAGCCCATCGCGCGCTCGATTCTGCGCGAAAACTGGTTGCCGACCTGCTCGGTGCGGCTCCCAAAGAGGTCGTATTCACGAGCGGCGGCACCGAGTCGGACAACGCGGCGATTCGTGGCGCCGCCTTCGCCCAGAGGGACCGGGGGCGCGGCGCTCACATCGTCACCAGCCAGGTGGAGCATCACGCTGTACTGCACGCCTTCGAACAACTCGAGCGCGAAGGCTTTCGAGCCACCTACCTGCCGGTGGACCGCCATGGACTAGTCGATCTCGGCGCGCTCGAAGAGGCGGTTGGGCCAGAGACGACGTTGGTCAGCGTGATGACGGCAAATAACGAGGTCGGGACGATCCAACCGATCGCCGAAATTTCGCGCATCGCCAGGGCGAAGAACCCCAGGGTGGTGATCCACACGGATGCAGTTCAGGCGGCGGGGACGATCGACATCACTCCGGCCAACCTTGGCATCGACCTGTTGAGCATCGCTGGGCACAAGCTCTACGGCCCGAAGGGTGTTGGCCTGCTCTACGTCAAGAACCGCACACCGTGGCAGCCGATGCTCCTCGGGGGGAGCCAGGAGAAGGAGCGTCGCGCGGGCACCGAGAACCTGGCAGGCATCGCCGGGTTGGCGACTGCCATGCAGATGGCCTGGGACGAACGCGAGACGCGAAACAAGCACCTCCGCCGGCTGCGCGACCGGCTGCTCTTTGGCGTTCCCGAGCGGGTGCCGGACACGGTGATCACAGGCCCAGAAGATCCCGAAGGGCGCCTGGCGAATAGCTTCAGTTGCTGCTTTCGTAACGTTGAGGGCGAAAGCGTGCTGCTGGCGCTCGATATGTCGGGCATCGCCGCCAGTTCCGGCAGTGCCTGCACCACCGGGGCGCTCGAACCGTCGCACGTGCTCACGGCGATGGGCATCGATGCTGACCTCGCCCACGCTTCGCTGCGACTGACGCTGGGCATCGAGAATACCGACGAACAGATCGACCAGGTGCTCGATGTGTTACCGAAGGTCGTCTCGAGGCTGCGGGCGTTAGCTGGTTAACGGCTACTTCGGCGCGAGACCACTCTGATTCCGGCGGCTAGCAGCCCGATCGAGGCGATTCCCAGTAGCAAGATGAACGCCTGCGACGCTCCGTTAGCCGCTTCGCCCCCGGCGTTACCCGTGGCCGGTGGACGCGGGACAAGAGGCGTCGTGCCGGCTGGGGGAGTCAGGGCGGGCGTGGGTGAGCCTATTACCGGCGGGGTTGGCGTCGCCGTGCGAGTCGCTGTGGCAGACGGCGGAGTTCCGGTTGGCGTCGATGTTGTGCCCGGCCCCGGCGTCGATGTGCCAGACGTCGGAGATACGGTGGCGGTCGCCGGGACGAAAGACGATGTCGCGGTTGGCGTCGCCGTCGATGGCGCGGATGGTGCGATGACATTCGTGACTGTTGCCGTGCAGGTCAGCAACGTGCCACCGCCGTTCGCGGAACCGTTGCATTGGTCGATGTGAACGGCGAGGGCTGCCGTCGTCGTGGACTGTCCGCTCACGGTGCAGATGAACCCGACACTCGTCCCACCGTTGCCGGAACCGTTGCACTGACCCACCGTGGCCGCGCTGACGGAATTGACACCGGGAGTGTTGGCTGGCGTGCAGGACCCGGGAGCGCCGGTCCCCGTGATCACCGAGCCGACGCACTGGTAGATCGTCGCCGGCGTGGCAGCTGACACTGGGCTGGTGCTGAATGTGTTGGTCACCGTCACTGAGCAGATAACGACGCCACCGCCGCCGTTGCCCGATCCGTTGCACTGCTGGACCTGCGTGGCCGGCTCTGCCGATGTCGTTACGGTTGTGGCGCAGGTGCCAGCGCCGGCGCCGATCGGTCCGGCCGCACCCGTGCACCTGGTCACCGTCACTCTGGAGGGCGCTGCGGCGTCGATCGTGCCGCCGCCGGTTACGTGATTTTCGATCGTAACGGTGCAGGAGATGCCTTGACCGCCGACGTTGCTGGCGGTGTCGTTGTTGCACTGGGCAACAGGCGCAGCCGCCGCGCTGGCCGAATCGGGTCCTTGTCCGAGCAGGCCAAAAGCGGACAGGGCTAGAAACACCCCGATTGCGAGCTCGGCTGAAAGCCGTTTCCGACTTGGAGTAGCGCGTGCTGCAACTCTGTGCAACCGGAACTCGGGCGTTCTAGCTGATGGTCTCAACGTCGTCTCTTCTCGATCTGTCCACCTACCATCAGTCGTCGCCTCCGCCATCGTATATCGCCGTGCCAGCCCGGCATTGGAGAACCTTATCAACGCGGGCGAGTCGCTGTCCACTTTATAGCTCGGCGGCCAGGGCGGTACGGGCCAGGGGCTGATCGATGGTTCCAGCCTCCCAACCTGCTGCTACGGCGCGGTAGCCCGCTTCAAAAGGAACGAGCGCTTTCGAAACCCTGCCAGTTCCCAGCCGTCCGCGCCAAGCATGCCCAGCGCTGTCCACACGCCGACGCCACGGATCTTCCGCTTTTTCGGGCGCACGTTGATCTCTGGATGGGAGAATTGGAGCATCAGCCTCCGTTTGCGCTTCTTCCGGCGTGGCCGCTGGGCCAGCGAGGCGTACTCCCAGGCTGTGGTCTCGGAGGCGACCGCCGCTGCTGGCGTATCCGGGTGACGGCTGAGCAACTCTGATTCGGGCCAGCCGCCAGGGCGCTGGTGTGAGGAGACAAGGGCTTCGAGTCCTTGCCCAAGACCATACTTAGGGCGTGGCATTTTGGGGGCAACCTAAACGCAGACTTCGGACCCGCTTCAGTCTCGGACTATCCCGCCACCGCCGCTCAAACGCAAGTGTCAGGGTGCCCCCGTTTTAGTTGATTTGCCCAAATGAGCATGGCGAGATCCAAGGAACTTGCGATGTACGGTTGGCGGCCGTGCCCCGGGTCGAGCTACGCCGGTGTCTCCGCCTTCCGGCTATCGCTGAAGAGCTTGCGGAACTTCGCCACCTTCGGGGCTACCACGAACTGGCAGTACGGCTGATTTGTATTGTTGAGGAAGTAGTCGTCGTGGTATGGCTCAGCCTTGTAGAACGGGCCAGCGGCGGTCACTTCGGTCACGATTGGCGCCGGGAATTCGCGCTTTTCTGTCAGTTCTGCGATCGCCTGCCGTGCAGCGGATTCCTGTTCCGGGGAGTGGAAGTAGATCGCTGACCGGTACTGGGTGCCCACATCGGCGCCCTGGCGGTTTAACGTGGTCGGGTCGTGGATGGCAAAGAACACCTCCAGCAGCTCGGAGAACGCCAGCCTGGTTGGGTCGAACGCGACCTGCACAACCTCCGCGTGACCGGAGCGCCCGCCACACACTTGCTCGTACGTGGGATTGGCGGATTGGCCGCCCATGTAGCCCGATTGCACGTACTCAACGCCGCGCAGTTCGTCGTAGACGGCTTCGAGGCACCAGAAACAGCCGCCAGCCAGTGTGGCAATTTCGAGGCCGGGTCGGATCGCTTCTTCCGGTTGCATTGGCAAAAACTCCTGTGGGTTTTATCCATCGTGCCACGTCGTCGCGCTGAATGTCTTACGGGACGGTGAGCAGATAGCCGCAACCCACCTGTCGGCAGGTTGCGGCTATCTTCCTGAGTTTTGGCGGGTCTCGGCGACGTTGCTACGCGTGGCTCTGGCGGTCCGGCGCCTGGGTGGACGCGGAGGGCGCTGTCTGTAGCAAGTCCTGGAAGAGCGAACGGTAGTGGACCATCGCCTGGCGCAGATCTTCGGTAGTCGCGTTTCCGTCCAGGTTGCGGGCCGCTATCCTGTGGGCGGCGCGATAGTTGTTGGCGACCTCCGGGTGGTCCACCGATATATCGGCGAGCCGTTGGTCGAAGTTGCCGACCGGGTAGCCCCGCTCGAGCATCACGCGACCGACAAGCTCATCAGCGCGCGAGACTGACATCGCGGGGTCGTCTACGAAGCGCGACTGCACGGCGTCCCAGTCGCTGGCGTAGCCTGCCGACTGTTCGCGCGTGAGTTCCCGAATCTGAAGCTGTTCCACGCGCTTCTGACGCTGTTCGAGTTCACTTTCGGCCTTGCCCCTGCCGACGCGACTCACTTCGCGTTCGTACTCCGGTCCAAAGCCTTCGCGTAGGCGGCTGCTTCGGCGGTTCTTGCTCATCCGCCAGGCGGCGATCATCAGCGCCAGAATCACGACGGCGGCGATGGCGATGGCGACAATTATCCAAGTATCCATTTTTGGTATCCCTCCGCGGCCTTAGACCGCAAGTAGTCATTGGAAGAACGAGCGATAGCGTTGCAGCGCCATGCGCAGGTCTTCGGTGGAAACCTCTTCGCCACGGCCCCACTTGCTCGCCAGTGCGAGCTGCTCATCGGGCAGCGTTCGTCTGCCATGGCACTCATCCTCCTGCTGAAAGTTGTGGAGTCCGCCATCCATCTACCAACATAGCGATTCTCGGTCGCCAGACGATCAACAGACGCCCTGTGGCGTCACGGTTGCGTAACAACTCGCGGTCGTCGCGGCCATCGCGACGACGGGCGGCCGCTACTTGCCCTTCAACTTCGCACGGAACTCGTGATGCTCGGGCACCGGTTCGCCCACCACGTAGAGAAAGTAGTACGCGCCGAAGTTGCCGACGAACTTGAACCGTTTGCGCATGTCTGCGACGGTTGCCCAGAACTCGCCCTCTTTTTGGAGGTACTTCTTGAACCCGCCATGTTCCCGTTCGAGGTCCAGCATGACGCCGGCGTTGTGGATAGTGGCCTCGATCTTTCGGCGGTTGCGGACGATGCGGGTGTCGTTTGTGAGCGCGTCCACTTCGTCCGGCGAGAGCGTCGCTACGGTTTCCGGGTCGAAGGATTGGAACGCGGCCTGGAAGCCGGGCCATTTGTTTTCGATAACCTTCCAGCTCATCCCGGACTCGAAAACTGCTTTGGTCAAAACCTCAAGGTAGTCAGCGAGCTTCGTTGGCGTGACCTGCTTCGGTTCTTCCATCTGTCTCTCCGCAACGTTGGAATCTGTGCAGAGCGTAGCGCGCGGGGTCAAGGTCCGGAAGTCAGTCCCGCGCAGCGGCGATGAACGCGGCCAGTTGGCGGGCCCCGTGGATGAGCGATGGCCCCGGCTGGAGGATGTCCGGCGCCTTGATCTCGTGGATGCGGCCGGTGCGGACGGCGCTGATCGTTTCGAACCCCGGGCGCTGGGCAATGCGCTTTAGCTGCGCCTTCTTCCCGCACCAACTGGCGACGATCACTTCCGGGTCCGCCCCGATCACCGCGCCAGGTTCAACAACCCGTTCGCTTGCCGTGACGCCCACGCTGAGTTGAGCGAAGACGTCGTCGCCCCCGCAGGTGGCGATCAACTCGCTGACCCAGGCGATGCCAGTGATCAGTGGTTCGTCCCACTCTTCGAAGTAGACGCGCGGTCTGTGAGCCGAGTCGTTGGTTGTCGCGCTGATCTCTGCGAGGCCACCGCAGAGTTCCTCGACCAGCCGCAATCCGCCGTCGTACTCCCCGAGCGCCCCGGCGATCAGCATCATGGCCTGGTAGGTCTCGGCGAGCGTCCTCTGGTTGGTGACCAACACCTGCGCTCCTCGCTTCACGAGGTCGCGGATAATATCTGCCTGCAAGTCCGAAAAGCCCAGCACGAGATCCGGCTTGAGCGCCAGGATCTTCTCGACGTGGGCCGTTTGGAAGGCTGCGACGCGCGGCTTCTTGCGCGCCTCTGGTGGTCGCACCGCGTAACCGCTGACGCCGACCACACGGTCGCCGCAGCCAAGGGCGAACGCGATTTCGGTCGTCTCCGCGGTAAGACAGACAATACGTTCGGCCCGCGGGACGCCTTCCACTCAGTCCGCGGCGAGTTCGAAGCTGTAGGTCTCGATGACCGGATTCGCGAGCAGGCGGGCGCACATCTGGTCCACTTGCGCGGCGGCGGTCTCTTGGTCTTTGGCCGCCAGTGTGACCTGGAAGTAGCGCCCGGAACGGACGCCGCGCACTCCGGTGAAGCCGAGCGAGCCGAGGGCGCCGCCAATCGTGATCCCCTCAGGGTCGTTCACGACGGGCTTGAGCGAGACATAAACGCGCGCGAGAAAGGTTTTTTCGGAGGGTGCTTTGGCCTTTGCCGTTTCCGCCTTGCTGGTCTTTTCGGCTTTTTTCTTGGCCTTGCTCAAGCGGGCAACTCCTCGCCGGTTAGTTTCTTGTAGATCGCCATGTACCGATCGGTCGTGGAGTTCACCACGTCGGCCGGGATGGCAGGTGGTGGGTCGCCATCCTTCCAGCCGCCGGCCATCCAGTCACGAACCGGCTGTTTGTCGAGGCTCGGCTGCGCGCCGCCCGCGCGGTACGTGTCGGCCGGCCAGAAGCGGCTGCTATCTGGCGTCAGCACTTCGTCGATGAGGATCACTTCATCGTTCCAGAGGCCAAACTCGAACTTTGTGTCCGCGATGATCACGCCCCGTTCGAGGGCGATGGTGTGGGCGTAGCTGTAGATGGCGAGGCTGCGAAGCTTCATCGCATTGGCAGCTTCTTCGCCGACGATCTCAATCAACTCTTCGTAAGAAATGTTTTCGTCGTGGCCAACGTCCGGCTTCGTCGATGGCGTGAAGATCGCCTCGGGCAGGCGCTCCGACTCGCGCAGGCCCTCAGAGAGGGGGATCCCGCAGACCGCGCCAGTGCGCTGGTAGTCCTTCCAACCGCTGCCCGAAAGGTAGCCGCGGACGATGCATTCGGCGTCCAGGCGCTTCGCTTTCTTCACGAGCATCGACCGCCCGAAATACTCGGAGGTGAGAGGCAAGTCGACAAGCGATGCGTTCTCCGCCGTGATCAACGCGATGAAGTGGTTCGGTACCACCTCCTTGATCCGCTCGAACCACCAGGCGGAGAGACGGGATAGCACCTCGCCCTTGCGGGGGATGCCCGTTGGCAACACCACATCGAAAGCGGAGGTACGGTCCGTGGCGACGATAAGCATCTTGTCGCCAAGGTCGTAGGTGTCGCGCACCTTGCCCCGGTAGGTGCGGTTCGGGAGGTTGGATTCGAGCATGACTTCAGCCACTTTTGCGCTCCTTGAGGTTGAGATAGAACAGCGTGGTCGCCGTGGTTACGTAACAGAAGATCGGGATGAGGACGATCGCCAAC
>JBDSJC010000056.1:0-2858 GCA_039917655.1 Tepidiformaceae bacterium | reverse complement strand
AAGAACATCTCCTACCAATGCGCCGGCCGTGGCCTGTCGGGCTCGGATCTTACGCAATGCCAGCAGATGCTCAGCCGCGTCCCGTCGGGCCTTGTCTCCTTGAATAAGGGGCTCTCGACCCTTCAGTTCCAGAGCCTTTCAACGAACGGCGCAGGCGGTCTTATGGGCGGAACCCAGGACAATGGCACCTACGAGTTCGGCGGGTCCGCTATCGTCTGGCCACAGATCATGTACGGCGATGGCGGCCAGTCCGGCTACAACGCAGCCAACCCGACGGTGCGGTTTAACTCCTTCTTCGGCCAGAACCACGATGCGAACTTCCAGAACGGGGACCCGACGAAGTGGGTGATTATCTCCGGCAAGATCGCATCAAGCCCTGAAGGTTCGAACTTCTATGCCCCGATTATCGCTGACCCAAACCCCGCAGCGGCGGGAACGATCTTCGAAGGCTCCGAGAGCATCTGGCGCACCCAAGACTGGGGTGGCAGCCAGGCGTACCTCGAGACCAGCTGTCCGGAGTTCACTACTTCAGGTTCCAATCCCCTTTGCGGAGACTTCGTCCGAATCGGCCCGGCTGGGGCGACAAGTCTTACGGCCGCCGCGCTCGGTACCAGGGCGGGGGGATTCGTCGCCGCGGTCGAGCGGGCGGCAACTGATACAGTCACCCTCTGGGCAGCGACGACCACTGGACGCGTGTTCATCTCCAAGAACGCCGACGCAACGGCTGGAGCCGTCACTTTCACGCGGCTGGACTTGCTGGCAGTCAACGACCCGGGACGATTCGTCAGCTCCATCACTATCGACCCCACTAACGCGAACCACGCATGGCTCTCGTATAGCGGCTACAACTTCAACACCCCGGCACAGCCGGGCCACGTGTTCTCCGTCACTTACGACGCGATCGGCGGAACGGCCACGTGGGTCAACATTGACGGCGGCACCGGCCCCCTTGGCGACCTTCCGGTCACCGATCTCGTGCGCGACACGGTGACCGGCGACCTTTACGCGGCCACCGACTTCGGTGTCCTGAAACTGGAGTTCAACACGACCACGTGGGTCTCGGCCGGACCCGGTATGCCGATGGTTGAGGTTGCCGGCCTGACGATCGACTCCCTATCCCGGAAGCTCTATGCAGCGACTCACGGTCGCGGTGCTTGGACCCTTCCGCTGCCGTAGTTCACCGCCACCGCGCTTCCCGCGCACTACTCTGCGGCCCCGGTCATCTGACCGGGGCCGCTCTGTTGAGGCCAAGAACGTCAGTTTGCGACTGCGACAAAGCGCGCGTGGGTCCTTCCCGAGGCGAAGACGGACCAAGCGCAAGCGCCCTCACATGGCACTCACAACGTGTTTAGGTAAGTCATCCGCACTCCGACACTATGGCTGCATCGTCTGGAGGGCGGAGCTTCGAGGAACGGATGTAGCAAAGATTGAGTCCGGGCTTCCCTTCCCGTATCGCGGTGCCAGCAATTGTCCCTTCCAATTGGCGAGGCGGTAGAGGCCGTCGGCGCGGACGACCGTTTCGCGAAGTGCTGTGGTGAGAACGCTGACTAGCTCAAGCACTTGTGCCTGGGAGAGCCGGAGGGCGGTGATCTGCGGGGTGTCTTGAGAAACGCCGGAGATGTGAGCGGTGAGAGAACCGCGGCCGGCGGGCATCGCTAATCTCCTTGTGGGTCAGGCGCGGTTGCAGGCAGGGGGCGACGCCGATCACAGTTCGAGCTGATGCGAAGACGGGTCACGGCTGGGCGTGGGCGGCGGTGATTGCGGCGCGGAGGGAATCGCAGACGGCCTGGGCTTGGGCGGTTGTCTTGACCTCCAGCCGATCCCAGCAGGTCCAGTTGTACCTCAATACCGCGGCTGCGTGCCCGCGGAGTTCGAGGCGTAACCTCTCGATCTCGTCGTCAGACAGACCGAAGAGTGACTTGAGATTGTCGTAACCAACGTAGAGTTCGACGGCGTTGGCGCTGGTTTCTGCGGTGGGATAGACACTGACGCCGGAAAGCACTCGCTTGTCCGGAGTTTTGGCGCGCAAGTTGAACGTGAGGTAGTAAGGGATGATCGACGGGAGGAGGTCCGTGAGGGAGAGGAAGGTGTCGACCAGCTCGCCCACGCCGTTGGCGGTGGCGGCCGCCTTGAGCTCGTCGAGGGTGCGGGACGGCTTGTTGCCCGAGGGCTTCGGGGGCGGCACGTTGGCGGGTTCACGGACGAAGTGGCGCACGAGGGTCTGGTCACCTGGCCCTCCGAAGACGTCGAAGCCGACGGCGTTAATCGGCACTTGCAGCTTTCCGGCGAGGTAGTTGATCACCGTTTCCGTGACCGAGTCGATTTGTGGGGCGACGACCATCAGGCGCTGACCGAGGTTGAGCGTTTCGGGCAAGTCGGCGGCGAACCGTTGCTGGAACCGGAGATCGAGTTGGTCATCGGAGCCGAAGTACGTCTTCGCGAGTTCCCGGATTTCCTCGTACGTGAGGCCGGCAACCCACGCGGCGTACTCGATGGCCTGGGCGACTGTGTCGCGGAGGGTCTGGTTCCGCTTGAGTTCGATCACGACGAGATTGCCCTGCGCGTCAATGGCGAGCAGGTCCAGTTTCGAACCCCAGGTGGTGACCGGCTGACGGCTTATCACAAGGACGTCATCGGCGACGATGTCGATGTCATCGACGAGCCAGTCCTCGAGGTGCTTCTCGAGATCGACGGAGCCGGCCTGAAGGCGGGCGGGTTTGGCGTCCGGACCGACGTGCCAAGCCAGTGATTGTTTCATTGCCAAAGGGCTTTCGATTTGGGGGGCTTGGCCCCTATGGCTGCGCGGATGAATTGGGCTGTTACTGAACCGCGGGCGGTGGGCATTGGGCGGCCCCTTT
>JBDSJC010000055.1:0-8795 GCA_039917655.1 Tepidiformaceae bacterium | reverse complement strand
TCTCTTCGAGGTGGGGATAGCCGACCTTGAGCTTGTCGATCGCCGCATCGGCGAGTCGCGCGGTGAAGGGCTCGCGCACGCCCGCCTTGCGCGCCATGTAGATCGCCCGGCGCAACACCCGGCGCAGCACGTAGCCTCGGCCTTCGTTGCTCGGCACCACGCCGTCGCCGATGAGCAGCGTCGCCGCGCGGCAGTGCTCGGACATGGCACGGATGGTGTAAGCCTGCTGCTCCGTGGCATGGCCGCCTAGGTAGTCAACGCCGACAACTTCCGCCGCCGCCTCAAGGATCGGCAGGAAGATGTCGGTTTCGAACACCGAGCGCTTCCCCTGGAGGATGCAAGCCACGCGCTCCAGCCCGCTGCCCGTATCGATGTTCTGCGCCGGCAACGGCTCCCGATGGCCGTCGGGGTGCTGGTAGAGCTGCATGAAGACCAGGTTCCAGAACTCCAGAAAGCGGTCTTCGTCGTAGCCCACACCGATTCCCGGGACAGGCTCGCCGTCCGCGTCGATCTGCATCTGCGCCCCTTCGACGCCGCGCTCCGGGTAGAAGTCGTAGTAGATCTCGCTGTCCGGACCGCAGGGGCCGCTCGCGCCCGGCGTCTTGTTCGGGAAGCTGAACCAGTAGTTCAGATCTTCGTCCCGGCGGTGAATGTGGCTCTCCGGCAAGCCAACCTCGCGCCAGTAGCCGTGGGAGTCGTCATCGGTGAGGAAGATGGTGGCGTGCAGCCGCTCGGGATCCATCCCGTAGACCTTCGTCATCAGCTCCCAGGCCATCTGGATCGCTTCACGCTTGAAGTAATCGCCGAAGCTGAAGTTGCCCATCATCTCGAAGGCCGTGCAGTGGCTGTGGTCGCCCACCACTTCGATGTCCGTCGTGCGGAAACAGCGTTGCACGGTGGTTGCGCGCGGACCGGGGGGCGGCTGTTCGCCCATGAACTGCGGCTTGAACTGCTGCATCCCCGCGCTCGTAAACATGGATGTCGGGTCGCCGATCGGGACAAGGGGCCACGGCGGCAGCAGCACGTGGCCACGCTCCTGGAAGAACATCAGGAACGCGTTGCGAATTTCGTCGGAGGTCTGTGGCGGGTTTGGCATACAGCTTAGAAAGCATGCTACGGAGCGCACTGGACAAGTGTCGAGAAGAACTTCTGAGGCGAGCTTCCCTTGACAGGCTTTTCCGTCGCTACCTAGCATGAGAGCGGACGCACGTTCTGCGTCCGCTATGCGCAGAGATCTCGAACCCCCCAGTCCCAAGCCTGCTTCCGACTATGTCGCCGCCCGGCGCGCGATCAGCGCGGGCGTTTCGCTATGAGCGGCTCGCTCGGCGTCATTCTGCTCGCCGCGGGCGCGGGTACGCGGATGAAATCGGCGCTGCCGAAGGTGCTGCACCCGGTCTGCGGCACGGCGATGGTCCACCACGCCTATCGCGCGGCGCTCGGCCTTTCGCCAGCGCGGGTCGTCGTGGTGGTGGGCCACGAAGGCGGGCAGGTGCGCACCGCCTTCGCCGGAATGAACGTCGAATTCGTGGATCAGAGCGAGCTGCTTGGCACTGGCGACGCCGTCCGGCGCTGCGCCTCGGCGCTCGGCGGCTGTGACGAAATCCTTGTCCTCAATGGCGATTCACCGCTCCTCACTTCCGAGGTATTGCACACGCTCTCCGACGCGCGGGGTAACGCGCCGGCCGCCTTTCTCACATACCTGACAGCGGAACCTGGGAGGATGGGCCGCGTCGTCCGTGATGCGCTCGGCGGGGCCACGCAGATCGTGGAAGCCGCCGACTACGCCGGCCCGGAGGGTCCGGCAGAGGTCAACGCGGGAAAGTACCTCTTCGATGCCGCGTGGCTCTGGCGCAACATCGTTGACCTACCTGTCAGCACAAACGGAGAGTACTACCTGACGCATCTCATCGCAGCAGCAGCCGCGCTCGGCAACCCCACTGTCCCCGTGACCGCCGAGCTTGCCGAGGTAGCCGATTTCGACGACCGCCGAGGCCTCGCACTGGCAGAGAGCATTCTCCGAAGGCGAATCCTCGACCAGCACATGCTCAACGGCGTGACCATCACCGACCCTGCGACAACCTACATCGACGCCGATGTGGAGCTCGCACAGGACGTCACGATTCTGCCCAACTGCTACCTGCAGGGCTCCACCACCGTCGCCAGTGGGACCGTAATCGGGCCAGGGACAACGCTCCGCAACGCGACCGTCGGCCCAGACTGCACGGTGCAGTCATCGAACGTGGAAGAATCGAAGATTGGCGCACGCGTCAGCGTGGGCCCGTCTGCTCACGTCCGCGGAAACGCCAGCATCGGAGACGACTGTTATCTCGGGAACTACGTCGAGGTGAAGAACTCCGTGCTTGGCAACGGCGTGAAGATGCACCACTTCGGCTACCTTGGCGATGCCGACGTCGGCGACCGCACGAACATCGCCGCAGGCACGATTACCTGCAACTACGACGGCAAGGACAAGCACCGCACGACCATCGGCGCCGACGCCTTTATCGGCAGCGACACGATGCTGGTCGCACCAATTACGATCGGCGCGGGCGCCTTCACTGCAGCCGGCTCGGTCGTGACCAAGGATGTGCCGGCGGGCGCACGAGTGGCTGGCGTACCCGCCCGCTTGCTCACGCCGAAGCAGGGCGGAGCCTGACATGGATAGTCCAACCTTCTTCGCGGTCCTCGCGATCATCGTCGCCTCATTAGTCCTCGCGGCCGTGGCGGCCGCCGAGACGGCGATCGAACGGGCGAGCGATGTGCGCATCCAGGCGATCGCCTCCCGTGGCGACTCGCGGGCCCGGCGGATCGCCGGCGACCTGGATCAACCGCAGAAGTTCCTCGCCGCATTGACCGCGGCCCGCGTGCTGTCCGCCGCGGTGGTGGTCTCAGTGTTCGCTTTCCTCGGGGTGCGAAGCTACGAGCCTCTCGGTGGGGCCATCGGCGTGGGCATGGCCGGGGGGGTCTGGGCAGCGATCGTACAGATGACCGTCGGCCTGATGGCTGCTCGCCGCCCCGAGTACTCGGCCATCCAGCTGAGCCGCGTGGTCCAGGTTACTGGTCTCGTGTTCGCCGTCCCAGCCTTCATCCTGGCGCTGCCGGCGCGGTTCATCGCCCGCTCGCTGAGTGCGGTCACCCCGGACGGAAACGGCGACATCTTGGCGCTCGTCGAACGCGAGGAGGCTTCTGGCGGGGTGGAGGAGCAGGAGCGCCGCATGATCCGCGGGATCATCGCCCTCGAAGACAAGACCGCAAGAGAGATCATGGTGCCGCGAATCGACGTCGCCGCGGCGGACATTGAAGACAGCGTTATGGACGTCGCAACGATCGTGAACGAGCGAGGCTTCAGCAGGGTGCCGGTCTATCGCGAAAACATCGATGACATTGTGGGCATCATCTACGCCAAAGACCTGCTGCGCGCCGTTGCCATCGGCGGACCCGAACGCCAGATCGCCGACATGCTGCGCGAGGCCGTCTTCATCCCCGAATCGAAGCGCCTCGACCAGTTGCTCACCGAGATGCAGGGTTCGCGCAGCCACATGGCAATCGTCGTCGACGAATATGGAGGTACCGCCGGCCTCGTCACCATCGAAGACCTCCTTGAGGAGATCGTTGGCGAGATCGAGGACGAGTACGACATCGCCCGGCCCGCCATGGAGATCATCTCCGAGGACGAAGTGGTGCTCGATGCCGGGATGACAACGGACACCCTCCGCGACCTCTTCGGCTACGAAGTCGATTCTGAGAGCTTCGATACGGTCGGCGGCTTCCTCATCCACCAGTTGGGCCGCCTCCCAAGCGTCGGTGACGAAGTGTCGGTGGGCGGGCTAAACCTGAGAGTGCTCAGCATGTCGGGCCGGCGCGTGCGCCGCTTGCGCATCGCGCGCAGCCACCAGGACAAACCGGAACGCGCCGCGGCGCACTGAACTCACCCGAGCGAGCGCATGTATGATTCCGTCTCGATGAGCGATTCCCCAGAACTCCCCTACTGGCTCGCACTGCGGCGCGCGGGACTCGGAAGCAGCAACTTCTCGCTGCTCCTCGCCCGCTACGGCGGCATTCGCGAGGCGTGGGCTGTGCCTCCAGCCGAACTGAGCCGCATCGGCATGGATCAGCAGTACGTTGCGGCAATGACCAAGGCGCGCGCCGCCTTCGCCCCCGAACGCGAGTTGGAGTTGCTGCGCGAACACGATGCGCGCGCGCTGACCTGGCTCGATAGCTCCTTCCCGGAGTCGCTCAAAGAGATCCCCCAGAGCCCGCCCGTCCTCTTCGTCCGCGGCGCCCTTGACCCGCAGTTCCCGCAGGCTGTCGCGGTCGTCGGCACGCGCCACGTCACCCCCTACGGCCGCCAGGCGACTGAGCATTTCTGCGAGGCGCTGGCCCGCGCCGGCGCAGCGATCATCAGCGGCCTTGCCCGCGGCGTGGACGCCATTGCCCACCGCGTGGCCCTCGAACACGGCGCCCCAACGGTCGCCGCGCTCGCTGGAGGGATCGACCAGGTCTACCCGCGGGAAAACGCGGGCCTCGCCGCCCGCATCCTCGAAAACGGCTGCCTCGTGAGCGAATACCCGGTCGGCATCCCGGCACGGCGCGATTACTTTCCGCGCCGCAACCGGATCGTCTCGGGCCTTGCCCGCGCCACGCTGATCGTCGAGGCAGGCGAAGGCAGTGGCGCGCTGCACACCGCCAACTGGGCGTTCGAGCAGGGTCGCGATGTCTTCGCCATCCCGGGCAGCATCTTTTCGCGCCAGAGCCAGGGCACCAACCAGCTGATCCGCGAAAGTACCGCCCGCATCGTGGTCACGCCGGAGCAGCTGTGCGAAGAGCTCAATCTGATCAGCGCTGGCGGGCAACTCCCGTTAACCAGCAGCGCCAGCCCAGCGTTACCTCTGCGGGAAGCGCCAGCCGCCAGCTCGGACGAGCAGTCGCTTCTCACCCACATCGGTGACAGGGCGCTCCACATCGACGACATCGCCCGCGCTACCGGATGCCCGATCGCCGTGGTCAGCAGCACGCTCCAGATCATGGAACTGAAAGGCCTCGTGCGCCAAAACGGGGCAATGTCATACTCAAAAGCTTGACAACCCGCGCTGCTGTTGGTAGCCATAAATAGGGAAGCGGACACTTTCGTCCCTCCACCTCACGTGAACAGCCGCCGGAAGACACCGGCAAAGGTAGACCTTTTGACCACTGCACCCACCTCAAAACCAGCCCGCAAGGCTGCGGCCCCCGCGAAGAAGCGGCCCGCTGCCCGGCGTCCCGCCGCAAAGCCAGCGGCCCCCGCCGCGTCCAGACCGCGGAGCGGACACAAGGCTCGAAACCTCGTGATCGTTGAATCGCCCACCAAGGCGCGGACGGTCGGCAACATCCTCGGCGATGACTACCTGGTGATCGCCTCGGTCGGCCATGTCCGCGACCTTCCGCCATACGGCTACGGCGTGGAGAACATCGAAGCGCTCGATTTCACGCCGAAGTACGTCGTGGTCAAGGACAAGAAGCGCGGCGTGGACAAGTCCAGCATCATCAACGAGATTGCGGAAGCAGCGAAAGACGCCGATCGCGTCTTCCTCTCAACCGACCCCGACCGCGAAGGCGAGGCGATCGCCTGGCACATTCGCGAAGCCGCGGGCATCCCGGAAGAGAAGACCTCTCGCGTCGTCTTCCACGAGATCACCAAGCCCGCCATCGAACGGGCATTCGAAGAGGCGATGAACCCCGCCGCTGGAGACGAGCACGCCCGCCACGGCAAGCTGGACCAGGACCTCGTGGATGCGCAGCAGGCACGGCGCGTGCTCGACCGGCTGATCGGCTTCCCGCTCACATGGTTCGTGCAGAAGAAAGTCAGTCGCGGCGCAAGCGCCGGCCGCGTGCAGAGCGTCGCCCTCGGACTGATCGTCAAGCGCGAACGCGAGATCACCGATTTCCGCGCCACCGAATACTGGTCAATTCACGCAAAGCTCGCTCGCGCCAGCCGTGAGTTCGAAGCAGAACTGGTGCGCTTCCCTTCGATGGCCAAAGGCGCTTCGATGAAGCCCCTGTTTAAGGAAGCGGGACCGGCGATCCCGAACGAAGCGGCGGCGAATGAACTGGTCGCTCAACTGAACCGTTCAGACTTCCGCGTAACCACCGTGAAGAAGGGCGAAAAGTCCCGGTCGCCGGTGCCCGCGTTCACCACCAGCACGTTCCAGCAGGCGGCCAACAACCGCCTGAACATGGGGGCCAGCCGCGCCATGGGCATCGCCCAGGAGCTCTACGAAGGGATCAACGGCCAGCCTGGCCTGATCACCTACATGCGCACGGACTCGCTCAACGTCTCTCCGGAGGCGCGACGCGTGGCTCGCGCCTACATCGGCGAACGTTGGGGCAAGGACTACGTCCCGGCCAAGGAGCGCGTCTACAGCACTCGCACTAAGGGCGCCCAGGAAGCTCACGAAGCGATCCGCCCGACAGATCCCGCCCGTGCGCCGGAATCGTTCCGCGGCACGCTCAACACCGACCAGATGCGCGTCTACACGCTGATCTGGCAGCGCTTCGTCGCCAGCCAGATGTCCGACGCCCGCTACACCACTGTCAGCCTTGAGATCGAGGCGCGCGAAGGGGCCGCCGTGCGAGGGACCTTCCGGGCCGGCGCTCAGCACCTGATCTTCGCCGGGCATCTCGCGGTCTACGGAGCCGACGCCAGCGACACCGAGCCTGACGAAGACGCCGAAGGCAGCCTGCCGGAACTTGCCGACGGCGAAGCCCTGGACCGCCGAAACGTCGATGGCCGCCAGCACCACACCGAGCCCCCACCCCGTTTCACCGAGGCCTCACTGGTGAAAGCCCTGGAGGAGCAGGGCATTGGACGCCCGAGCACCTACGCGTCCATCGTCCAGACCGTGCAGAAGCGCGACTACGTGACGAAACAGGGCCGCGCGCTCGTCCCCCAAAAGCTCGGCTTCCTCGTGCACGACCTGCTCGATGAGCACATGAAGAAGTACGTGGCTGTCCCGTTCACGGGAGACATGGAGCTCGAACTGGACCAGGTGGCCGACGGCGAACGCGACTACGCGAGCGTGCTCAAGGGATTCTGGCCGGAGTTCAAGAAGTCGCTCGACGAAGCTGAGAAAGGCGCCGAGAAGCACGAAGAGAAGACCGATGTCCGTTGCAACGTCTGCGATCAAGCGAACCTCGTGATCAAGTGGGGCCGCAACGGCGAATTCTTCGCCTGCCCGCGCTACCCGGAATGCTCGAACTCGTTGCCAATGGACGAGAATCGCCAGCCCGTTTTCGTCGCCGCGCCGACGGAGACCGCCTACGCCTGCCCGAAGTGTGGACACGCCACTGTCCAGAAGTCTGGCCCCTACGGGCCCTACATCGATTGCACTCAGCGCGAAACGAAGAAGTGCGACTTCCGCTCAGGCGTCCCCGTCGGCGTAGCATGCCCGGAGGAGCCCGAGACCGGCCAGTTGGTCGAAAAGACTACGAAGCGTGGCGTGTTCTACGGCTGCTGGAACTACCCGCACTGTAGCTACACGGCCAACACCCTGGAGCCAGCCAAAATGCCCCCGGCCAGGCCCCAGGCCGAACGCGAAGCCGCCAACCTCAAGCTCCTGGAACGCAGCGCGCGTGGCAAAGCATCGTTCGCCAAGCGCAAGGCGCCGGTACGCAAAGCGAGCTGAGGGGACGCCTTCATGCGAACTACATCAAGCGGCGGCGGTGTGGCCCAAGCCGCTCATTGAGGTACTCACCCCGCTCGCCTCTGAAGCGATGCCCACTTTGCAACTGGACTATCCATTTGCGGGTCCGGCGCGCAGCACCTGGGCTCCGAACTCCGTGGCGGTCTTCGTGACGGCGCAGGAGGTCGAAGCGCCTGGAGCCCGAACCCACTGAGGTGGTCGGTTCGATTGCCCTCCCCTTCAGTCGAACCAGCGCATCTCGCCGGGCTGGAGCTCGGCTTCGAAAACCTGGCCGCGGGCTTCGATTGCGATCACGCGTGGCCGCGGCAGGTCGTTTCGCACCTGGATGCGGCCGCTAACCTGGCGTTGGAACAACCCAGCGTAGGTCAGGCTCGCCGAGTCGCCCACCACGCGCGGCGTCTTGGCGCGAGCGGCCACCTGCCAGATCGCGCCCTCGTGCGGCTGGAGCAGCGTGTCGCCCATGCCCAGCAGCTTCGCGTTCCAAACGTCGAACGCCACCTCACCCGGGCGCAGGTATTCGCCGGAGACCACCCATCGCGGCGTATCGCTCCAGTTCAGAAAGCCCACCAGCCCACGTCCCTCACCAAGGTCTGAGCGCCAGGCAAACGGCACCGGGCCGTCCGAAACCTCGTACGCCTCGCCAGCGACTCCGGGCGAGGGGAACAGAGCGAAGGCCATGTTCCGGCGCGCTTCGCCAACCTTTGGCAAGTTGTCGCTGGCCACCACCATCCCGCCGCTCATCGCGATGCCAGTCGCGAGGAATCGCACCTCGGCTTCGTTCAACGCTGTGTCGGTTTCGCGCACGATCAGGCAGTCCGGGTCGTTCGCCCACCAGCGCATGTGCATCCAGTTTCGCTGGAGGGAGAGGCGCATCGCGTGCTTCACAGAGGGGTGCGTGCCGTCGAACCAGAGTTCCTTGACGTCCGGGCCAACCCGCATCGCATCGACAAGGCCAACGGCAGGCCCGAAATGGCAGGTGCAGCCGAGGATGAACGTCTCGTCGCCAGCGGCCTCGCGGATGACCTCGAGTCCGCGGCGGACGTTCATTGCGGCTGTCGTGCCGGGAATGTGGTAGCGCACCGTAGAGGCCGGCCGCGCCGCAAACGTCAGAGCATC
>JBDSJC010000054.1:0-12157 GCA_039917655.1 Tepidiformaceae bacterium | reverse complement strand
GGTAAGCACCGAACGCTACATCGCGATCCCGGAGGAGGTGCGGGAGATCTACAAGATCTGGCGGCCCTCACCGCTGATCCGCGCGACTTTCCTGGAGAAGGCGCTCGATACCCCGGCGAAGATCTATTACAAGTACGAAGGCGTCTCGCCCTCCGGCTCGCACAAGCCGAACACCGCCGTTGCGCAGGCGTATTACAACAAGCAGGAGGGCGTGAAGCGCATCGCCAGCGAGACTGGCGCCGGGCAGTGGGGCGCATCGCTCGCCTTCGCCTGCCAGATCTTCGGGATCGAGTGCAAGGTCTACATGGTGAAGGTCTCCTACGACCAGAAGCCGTACCGGCGGTCGATGATGCAGCTCTGGGGAAGCAGCGTCGTGGCAAGCCCCAGCGAGGACACCAACTCGGGGCGGGCGGCGCGGGCCGAAGACCCGGAGAGTTCGGGATCGCTCGGCATGGCGATCTCGGAAGCGGTCGAGGACGCCGCGATGCGCGAAGACACGAAGTATTCGCTCGGCAGCGTGCTCAACCATGTGCTCTTGCACCAGACCGTCATCGGCCAGGAAGCGATGAAGCAGATGGAGATGGCGGGCGACTACCCGGACGTCGTGGTCGGTTGCGCGGGCGGCGGTTCGAACGCGGCCGGGCTGATCTTCCCGTTCATGAAGGAGCGATTGGATGGCAACCGGAACACGCGCTTTGTGGCGGTTGAGCCGGCCTCGTGCCCGAGCCTGACGAAGGGTGAGTACCGCTACGACTTCGGCGACACCGCCGGGCTGACGCCGCTGATGAAGATGTACACGCTGGGGCACACGTTCATGCCGCCCGGCATCCATGCGGGCGGGCTGCGCTACCACGCCATGGCGCCGCTTCTCTGCCAGCTCTACAGCGAAGGCTACATTGAGGCGAAGGCCTACCCCCAGAATCCTTGCTTCGAAGCGGCTACGCTATTCGCAAAGACCGAGGGGATCATCCCCGCGCCTGAAAGCAGCCACGCTATCCGCGGCGCGATCGATGAGGCGCTGGCGGCGAAGGAAGAAGGCAAGAGCCGCACCATCCTCTTCAATCTCAGCGGCCACGGCCTGTTGGACCTGGCGGCCTACGATGACTACCTGGCAGGCCGCCTGATCGACGACCACTACCCCGCAGAACGCGTCCGCGAGGCGATGAAATCGCTCCCCGAGCTCTGAAATCTCGCTGCTCAGCACTAAGCACTCCCGAAAGGCCCCCGAAATGATCTCCCAGACCAGTGACCTCGAAGCCCGCATCAACGCCGTCCTCGATGAGAAATCCCTGCTCAAGCACCCGTTCTATACGGAGTGGACGAAGGGCGTGCTCAGCCGTGAGCGGCTACAGGAGTACGCACGCCAGTACTACCACTTCGAAGTGGCCTTCCCGCGTTTCCTCAGCGCCATCCACACGCGCACGGAGTCACCGGAGATTCGCCAACTGATCCTGGACAACCTCTGGGACGAAGAGCACGGCGATCGAAACCACCCGGTGCTCTGGCTCGAGTTCGCCCACGCACTCGGCGTCTCGTCCGAGGAGGTGCGCAACGCCGAGATCCGCCCGGAGACGGCAGCACTCATCGCCCACTTCAGCGACGCCTCGAAGAACTCAACCGTCGCCGAGGCGATGGCCACGCTCTTCGCTTACGAAGGACAGGTGCCGGCGATCGCCTGGCAGAAGATCAAGGGGCTGACTGAGCACTACGGGTTCGCCCCCAAGCAGTTCGAGTTCTTTTCGATCCACCTCGTGTCGGACATCGCCCACGCCGGGGCCGAGATGGACGCCATCCGCCAGTCCGCCGAGAGCGAAGACGCTGTGATCGCTGCGATCGAGTCCTCCTGCGACCGGCTGCTCAGCTTCCTCGACGGCTGCTACGGAGAGGTGGCTGCCTGATGGCCGAATTCGACTACCAGAACGTTGAGGCCTGGAATACCTCGGTGAAGCTTGCCGCCGCCGTTGGCCGCCTGAAGATCGGCTCCAATCTGAAGGCCTCGATCGATGCGCAGGGCCACGCTTTCGAGCAGGCCGGTCTCGCCTCGGCGCTCATCGCCGAAGCCTCCGGCCGCGAAGGGCCCGCCCAGGGTGATCTCTACCGGGATGCGCGCGGCGCGCTCGCGCAGTGCCGTTCGTGGATCCACATCCTCGCTGCCGTCACCAATGAACAAGACACGGTGTTCGCGCACGAACTGGAACTGGCCGAGCACGCTGCCCGCCAGGTCTCCGCCTACCTGCGAGTCGGCGCTGGCCGTCTGCCAGGCGGCCCGGCCCGCGGCCCTGCACCGGGCGGCTCCCGTCCGCCTGCGCCGGGAAACCCTCGGCCACCCGTTCGCAACCAGGGGGGAGGCCCTCGGTGACCGAACGCAGGCGCATCCTCACCGGCATCCGGCCCACCGGGTCGTTGCATCTCGGCCACTACGCGGGTGCCCTCGAAAACTGGGTGAAGCTCCAGCGTGATTACGAGTGCTACTTCCTGATCGCCGATTACCAGGTCTCCGACTACGCGGACGACATTTCGCGCGTGCGAGACGCCGTCTGGGAGGTCGCCCTGGACTGGCTCGGGGTTGGTTTGGACCCGGAAGGGAGCTCTTTCGTCATCGAAAGCCTGGTGCCGGAGCACGCCGAGCTGGCAACGCTTCTTGGCTGGTTTTTGCCCGTCTCGATGCTCGAACGCAACCCCACGCTGAAGGCCGAGATGGAGGCGATAGAGCATCCCGAGGACGGCAAGAGCGAAGCGAAATCCGTCCCGGTGGCGTTCTACACCTACCCCGTGATGCAAGTGGCAAACATCCTGATGCCGCGCGCCCACCTGGTGCCGGTGGGCGAAGACCAGCTTCCGCACATTGAGCTGACACGCGAAACGGCGCGGCGCTTCAATCGCCGCTTCAAGGAGGTCTTCCCGGAGCCGGAGGCGCTGGTTGGCCGCGTCCCGCGCCTAGTGGGCACCGATGGCAACGCGAAGATGAGCAAGTCCCGCGGGAACACCATCGATCTCAAAGACAGCGCCGAGACTGTAGCGAAAAAGGTAAAGGCGATGTACGCCGGGCCTCCGCGGGAACTCGACGAACCCGGCGACCCGAACGAGAACCCAATCTTCCTCTACCTCCGTGCCTTCGACCCCAACACCGCCGAGGTCGCGGACCTCGAGGACCGCTACCGGACCAGCGGCGTGGGCAACAAGGAGCTGAAGGACCGCCTGACGCTGGCGCTGAACACTCTCTTGGAACCGATGCGTGACCGCCGGGCGCACTACGAAGCCCACATGCCGCAGGTCCGCGAAGCGCTCGAGGCTGGCACCAAGCGTGGCCGCAAGATCGCGATCGAGACCATGGAGATGGTCCGTGACGCGCTCGACATGAACTACCTGGGGCGCTATTGATGCTCCAGCCCACGCTCGAACAGGTGAAGGAGATAGCGCGCAAGGGCGGCGGCAATGTGGTCCCGATCTACCGCGAGGTGGCGGCCGACCTCGAAACGCCGGTCTCCGCCTTCCTCAAGGTGAAACGCGGCCAGTACTCGTTCCTCCTCGAATCGGTCGAGGGTGGCGAACGGCTGGCGCGCTACAGCTTCATCGGCACGGAGCCGTACCGCGTATTGCGCACCGGCGACGGGCCTGGCGAACTGGCCGAGGACCCGCTCATCCACATAGAAGACGAATTGCGCCGGTTTACGCCGGTCAAGCTACCCGGTCGGCCACGTTTCAGCGGCGGGGCGGTTGGATTCCTCTCGTACGAAGTGGCGCGCTACTACGAGAAGTTGCCGATGCCAGAGTCGGACCCGCAGGGCTTCCCGGAATCGATCTGGATGTTCACGGACACGCTGTTGGTCTTCGACCACCTCCAGCACTCGATCAAAGTAGTCAGCCACGTGCGGCTGGACGGGGATATCGAGGCCGCCTACCGGCAGGCGGCCTGGAAGATCGACGACCTGGTCACGCGCCTTGAGGCGCCTCTCGTGCGGCTGCCGTACGAGGTGAAGCTGCCGAAATCCGGCAACTCGACGTTTGTCTCCAACCACACGAAGGAAGACTTCATGGAGAAGGTGATGATCGCCAAGGAGTACATCGAGAGCGGAAACACCTACCAGATCCAGGTCTCTCAGCGGTTCACGCGGCAGACCGAGGCGCACCCCTTCGAGGTCTACCGGTCGTTGCGGCGAGTGAACCCCTCGCCTTACATGTACTACCTGGAACTGGACGAGATGCAGGTGGTCGGGGCATCGCCGGAGATGCTCATCCGCGTGGAGGACGACCTGATCGAGACGCACCCGATCGCTGGCACCAGGCGCCGCGGCCGCGACGAAGCGGATGAGCTGCGCATGGCAAAGGAGTTGCAGGAGTCCGAGAAGGAGCAGGCCGAACACATCATGCTCGTCGATCTGGCGCGCAATGACCTCGGGCGGGTGTGCGTGCCGGGCACGGTGGAGGTCACGTCGTTGATGGCGATCGAACGCTACTCGCACGTAATGCACCTCGTCTCGCATGTTGTCGGCAAGCTCCAGCCCGGCGTTTCGAGCTACGACGCACTCCGCGCTTACTTCCCCCACGGCACCGTCACCGGCGCCCCAAAGATCCGCACGATGGAGATCATCGCCGAACTCGAAGGGGAGCAGCGCGGCGGCTATGGTGGCTGCGTTGGCTACTTCGACCTCTCTGGGAACTGCGACACCGCGCTCGCGATCCGCACGATCTGGATGAAAGACGGGCTCGCCTACATCCAGGCCGCCGGCGGCGTGGTCTACGACAGCACGCCCGAAGAGGAGTATCTGGAATCGCGCAATAAGGCAACGGCGATGATGCGAGCGATCGACCTCGCGGAGATTGCGGCAGCGGAGATGCGCACAGGGAGCCTGGGCTATGGATAGGGGAATTCACGATTCACGATTCACGATTGACCAAGGAGGGCCACGCTTCGTGGCGGGCGGCCCTCATCCCCCGGCCCCTTCTCCCACTGCGGAGGGAGAAGGGGAGTCGGCTGCTACCGCGCTCGTGAATCGGGAGCGTCCCCGTGGATAAGCGGCCGGACTGCGTCTACGGCGTGCTGGTGCGCGATCAGCGCGTATTCCTCACATGGCACGAGGGGGCGCTCGGGCTGCCCGGCGGGGTGTTTCAGCCGCTGGCAGAGGACCGCAAGGTGGAACTGCGGGCCTATCTCGCCGACCAACTGGGTATTGATGCACGCGCCATCTGGGCGCAGGGCGCGTTCGACTACCACCACCCGGCGCACGCCGCGCCGCGCTTCTCCGGCTTCTACACCGTTTGGGAGTGGGCAAACGAAATTCCGGCAGCCGTTGGAATCTGGCTCGATGCGGACGGCGTCTTCGAAACCGAACTGCCGGCGGCCCTGAAGATCCTCCTGATCAGCGTCCTCAATACACAGGCGGTCAAGACCACATGAGTGCGAATCGCATCCAACTCGGGGCGATCGTGGCGCGCGACGGCGAACTGCTGCTCGTCCGCGGTGATGCGGATTCGCCCTGGGAGCTGCCCGGCGGCCCGCTCGCCCCCCAGCAGGAAGACGCCGACGAAGAGATGGACCGGATCCTCATCCGCCTCGGAGTCAACGCCCTCACTATCGAAGAGGACTTTCTGGAGACAATCCACCTCGCCGACGACGATGGCCGCGTCATCTACAACCTCTACCTGGTTTCGGCCGATTGGACCGGCGAGCCCTCTGTCCCCGCGGGACAAGACATGGGTTGGTTCGAACCAGAAGAGTTGCACAACGTGGAGATGGACGAGACGCTCCAAGCGGCCATCCTCGCGGCCTTCGGCATCGTCCCGCGCGCAGACCCGAGCGAAGCGATCCTGCGCGCGATGCAGGCCAACCTGGGCGGGAAGGTTGAACCGGCATTGACGTTCGCGCCGCCAGCCCCGGGCGCAGGAGACAGGCGCGGGGCCGGACTCGATGTTCTGCGCACGCTCAGCGGCGGAGACTCTAACGCCGAAGCCGAACTGCGCGCCAGCTGCCCGGAGCTTGCCGACGCGATCCTCGATTTCTCCATGGGCGAAGTCTGGCAGGGGCCTGCGTTGGATCGCCGCACGCGAAGCCTGATGGTGGTGGTCATGCTCGCCGCCGCCGGTCAACACGCTTCTTTGAAGTCGCACATTGGCGGTGCGCTGAACCACGGCGCAAGCCCGGAGGCGGTCATCGAGGCGCTAAAGATGGTCGCCGTGTACGCCGGCTTCCCGGCAGCGGTCGCGGCGTGGCCAACGATGGAAGCGGTTTTCGCCGAGCGGGGAATCGCTCGCCCTGGGAAGGTGCGGCCATGATCGGACGCAAAACGACCGTCTCCCTGGCCACGCTTTCGCTGCTCTCGATTTCCGGCCTGCACGTCTACTGGGCGCGCGGTGGCAAACGCTTCGCCACGAACGCGGTGCCAAGCAGACGGGGCAAACCAACCATGGAGCCCAGCCCCACCGCCACCTACGCCGTCGCTGGACTGCTCGGGACGGCGGCGTTCGCGACCCTCCTCAGCACGGCCCGGATCGGCGGCAGGCTGCCCCGCATCCTGGCAGCCGGCGCGGGCCTGGTGTTCCTGTTGCGGGCGGTGGGCGATTTCCGGCTCATCGGATTTTTCAAGAAGGAGCGCTCCACCGATTTCGCGAAGCTCGACACGCGCATTTACTCGCCTCTTTGCCTGCTCCTCGGCCTCGCCCTCTTGAGGTCCGCGAAGTGAAGCCGAAGGCGCTGCTCTGGGCCCTGGATGACACGCTCCTCAACACCTTGCCGGGGCGGATGAATGCGCTGGCCCACGCCTACGAGACAGTCGTCGGCGGTAAGACCGACCTGATGGCCCTCTGGGTCTCGCACCGCGGCGGTACGCTGGAAGACCTCGGGCGCAGGCTCGTCGGCGACGACTACCAGCGATTCACCACCGCCTACCGCGACCGCTACTACACGCTCGAACGCAACATCGTCCCGTACGAAGGCATCGAGCCCGTCCTTGAGGCGTGCCTCGAAGTCGAAATCCCGATGGCCGTGGTTACCTCCAAAGTGGCCTGGGGCGCGACCGAGGAGCTGAGCCGCGCGGGCCTCCTGCACTACTTCCAGGCGGTGGTTGGGTTCGATGACACCGACTTGCACAAGCCGGATCCCGAGCCGATTTTCACGGCCATGGAGCGCATCTGCATCGACGAGCCGGACGAGGTCCTGTTCGTGGGAGACAGCCCGGCGGACGTCTGGGCGGCGCGCAACGCTGGCTGCAAGTCCGTCGCGGCGCTCTGGGGCACACTTGATTCCGAACTGCTGCTCGACGCGAAGCCCGACCTCACCGTGAATCTGCCCTCCGAGATCCTCGCGCTGCTCCAGGAAAGCATGGTGACGCAATGAGCGATGTGCCGCTGGTCAAGCAGGTCGCCCACGTTGGCGTGCGATTCTACCGGTCGGGCGGGGTCGAACTGGCGCTTGTGCCGCTGTTGGAGGAGATTGCGAGCTTCACGCGGTCCGCGGGCGACGGCTACTTCCTCGTCGCGCTGATGGGAGAGCCGGGCACGAGTTATCCGCTCAACTTGCGCTCTCGTGCCTCGTACGACCCGGCATACCTCGGAGCGAAGTTCAAGCTCGACAAGCGAGGTTTCGGCTACACCGCCGACGAACTCGCGGCAACCCTGCGAGTGGTAGCCGAAGACCTCGAATACGAAGAAGCGATGGACGCATGACAACCCTGCTCATCGATAACTACGACAGCTTCACCTACAACCTCTACCAGTACCTCGCCGAGATTGGGGCGGAGGTCATTGTCCGCCGGAATGACGAGATCACGGTGGCTGGCTGCCGGGAACTGAAGCCTGACCACGTCGTCATCTCGCCGGGCCCGGGCAATCCTTCGGAGGCTGGCATCTCGCGCGAGGTGATCCGCGAGTTCGCCGGCCGGGCGCCGGTGCTCGGGGTCTGCCTTGGCCACCAATGCATCTACGAAGCGTTCGGCGGCACGGTGGCCGCCGCCGGCGAGATCAAGCACGGCAAGCAGTCCACCATCGAGCACGACGGCAAAGGCGTATTCGCCGGGCTGCCGCCAGCTTTTCGCGGCGCCAGGTACCACTCGCTCGCCGGGACGCCAGGCACGCAGCCGGAAGTCCTGGAGATCACCGCCCGCTCCGAAAGCGGCGTGATCATGGGCGTCCGTCACAAAGAGTTGACCGTCGAGGGCGTGCAGTTCCACCCCGAATCGATCGCCACGGAGCATGGCAAGGACCTGCTCAGGAACTTCCTCGCCATGGAGGGTGGCCGATGGTGATCCAGGAGGCGATTCGCGCCCTGGTGGAATCGAACAGCCTGAGCGGCCCGCAAGCCGCCGAGGCGCTCGAAGAGATTATGACCGGCGCGGCGACTCCCGCGCAGATCGGCGCGTTCCTTGCCGGCCTGCGGATGCGTGGCGAAACGCCGGAGATCATCGCCGCCTGCCTTGAAGTGACGCAGCGCCACGCCGAGCTCGTACCGGTGGACGATGTCATCGACATCGTGGGCACGGGCGGCGATGGGATGGACACTTTTAACGTCTCCACGACAGCGGCGCTCGTGGTCGCTGGAGCGGGGGTGCGGGTGGCAAAGCACGGGAACCGCGCGGCATCTTCGAAGTGCGGCAGCGCGGATGTCCTCGAGGCGTTGGGCGCCAACCTCGACCTCAGTGGCGAGCGTGCTGCGAGCGTCATCGAGAGCTGCGGCTTCTGCTTCCTCTTCGCACAGCGATTCCATCCCGCCTTCCGCCACGTCGGCGGCCCGCGCCGAGAGCTCGGGACGCGCACGATTTTCAATGTCCTGGGACCGCTAACGAACCCCGCCCGCCCACGGGCGATGCTCGTCGGCGTTGGCTCGAAAGCGCTGGGACCAGTGATGGCCGAAGCGTTTCGCCTGCGCGGACTGCCCCGCGCCCTGGTCATCCACTCGGCAGAAGGGCTCGACGAGATCAGCCCCGAGGGAAAAACGTTTGGCTGGTCCGTCGAGAACGGCACGGTGACCGAAGTTCAGCTTCACCCGGCCGATTTCGGCCTTGCGCCCCACCCGGTGACGGCGGTCGTCGGTGGTGATGCGGTTCAGAACTCTGGCGCGCTGCTGGCGGTGCTTGATGGCTCAGACGGGCCGGTCACGGACTTCGTATTGCTGAACGCCGCCGCCGCCCTCGTGGTGGCTGGCACGGCCCAGGACTATATCGGGGGCGTGGCGATCGCCCGCGACTCGATCGGCTCAGGGCGTGCGCGTGAAGTGCTCGACAACTACGTTGCCCTTAGCCGGGAGGCGGCGAATGGGTAGTCCGACCATCCTCGACACGATCGTCGCGCGCCGCGAACACGATGTGCGCGTGGCGAGCGCAGTTGTCTCCGCTGCCGAGCTGGAAGCCCTGATCGCGTCGGCACCGGAGGCCCTTGGCTTCGAGGCGCGGTTGCGCCGCGATGCCCCGATGGCACTGATTGCAGAGGTGAAACGCGCTTCCCCGAGCAAGGGCGACATCGCGCCTGGCTTTGATGCGGTTTCCCAGGCGAGGAAGTACGCCGCCGGCGGGGCCGCGGGCATCTCCGTGCTCACCGAGCCGACGTGGTTCAAGGGGACGCTCGAAGACATGGCCGGGATTCGGGCGGCAATCGATGGGATGGGCGCGGACCGCCCGGCGATCCTGCGCAAGGACTTCATCATCGACGAGTACCAGGTGCTGGAGGCTCGCGTCCACGGAGCCGACAGCCTGTTGCTGATCGTCGCCTCGTTGGACGACGCGAAGCTCTGCCGACTGATCGAACGCTCGCGTTCGCTCGGGATGGAGCCGCTCGTGGAAGTGAACAACGCCGACGAAATGGACCGGGCCCTGGCCAGCGGCGCGCGCGTCATCGGGATCAACAACCGGGACCTGCGCAACTTCCGCGTCGACCTGGGCACGACTGACCGTTTGGCGAGCCGGGTGGGCGGAGGTGTCCTGCTGGCGGCGCTCAGCGGCATCAGCACGCGCGAAGATGTCCAGCGCTTTCAGGCGGCAGGTGTCGAGGTCGTGCTCGTGGGCGAGGCGCTGATGCTCGCGGAGGACCCGGCGGCTGCGGTCCGGGCGCTGGTGGGGCGATGAAATGAAAGAGTGGGGAGTTGGCCCGATGTTTGTAGCCGTGGCCCTCCGTGGCCACAGGTGGACTACGGGGCGCCGACCCGGTCGCGGACGATGGCCGGCGGCGCGAGGATGGTCGGGCAGCCTGCGCCCACAGAGGGGCGCGACTACGACGGTGTCGCCTGTCCGCGGGATAGCGGGGCCACGTCCAGGGCCATTCGTCGATCTCCTTGACAAACCCCGCCGTGACCGGATTCGTCACGATGTACCCGGCTGCCGCATCAAAGTCGTCTGGGTGGGTGATTCCCCGGTCGTAGAAGCTTGGCTGCCAGAGTGGTCCGCGATGGCCAGCGCTCCAGGCAGCGCGGGTACTCCATCTCTTCCAAACGTTCATAAAGGCGATCACGTCCAACTCTTTCGGTCGCAACAAGAGGTGGACGTGATCAGGCATGAGGCAGGCAGCGAAGAGCTGAACACGACCGGCATCGACCTGTTCGAGCACGGTAGCCCAAACGGCCTGAACTATGGCCGTCGAGAACTGCGTGACACCTGGGTGGGCACTGATGACGATGTGAAACGCGGTCTCGGGGTTGGCGTAAGCCTCGACGAGGAAGCGGATCCGCTTCGGACGTTGCGGCATGGCGGGGATGTTACCCCACGTAATGTAGCCGTGGCCTTCCGTGGCCACGGGCCGGGCACGGGGCACCGGGCGCTCGCGGCCATCCCCGGCCGCATTCGATGGTCGGCGGGGCAACCATGGTCGGCCAACCTGCGCCCACGGAGGGGCGAGGCTACAACCGCGGCCGGGTGTGGGGCGGTTGCTCCCTCGGCCGCGGTCGATGGTTGGCGGCGCGGCCGACGGTCGAGCAACCTGCGCCCACAGAGGGGCGCGGCTACGGTGGTCGCCGGATGACCCTCGTGAAAATATGTGGGCTACGCGATGCCGAGACCGCGCTTGAAGCAGCGAAGGCGGGCGCCGACTTCATCGGCATAATGTTCGCTGAATCGAAGCGCAAGGTGACGCCGCAACAGTGCTACGACATCGTGGAGGCGCTGAAGGAGAAGCGCACCCAGGGGAGGGACGCGAGTTTCGACGGCCCCCAGCGCGGCGACGTTTCGGCGAAGAGCTGGTTTGGCGCCTGGGCGGATGAGATTGAGCAGTCGGCAGCCCGTTGGCGCCCGCTGATCGTCGGGATCTTCGCCGATATGGAGGTGGACGACGTGAACAATATCGCGGACGCCGCCGGGCTTGACTTCGTGCAGCTTTCCGGGGGCGAGTCGGCGGAGTTCGCCGCCCGCATCCACCTGCCCGTCATCCGCGCCATTCACGTTGGGCCGGAGACGACCGAGTTCGACGTGTGGGACGCGGCTACGCCGGGGACGTCTGCAGGGATCATGTTGGACACCGCTTCCACTGAGGCGCGCGGCGGCACTGGAGTAGCCTTCGACTGGGACGTTGCTCGTGAGGTTGCACGGCGCACTCCGTTCTTCCTCGCCGGTGGGCTGACGCCAGAGAACGTCGCCGCAGCGGTCGGGCAGGTCGAACCGTGGGCGGTCGATGTTTCGAGCGGCGTGGAAACAGACGGAATCAAAGACATCGAGAAGATCCGCGCCTTCATCCGCGCGGCGAAAGGAGTACGCATTGGGCGTTGAAGCAACACTGCCGCCGAGATTCGGCGAGTTTGGTGGGCGGTACATCCCGGAGACGCTGGTCGGTGCGCACGAAGAGCTGGAGGCCGCGTACATCGAGGCTCGCCGCGACCCAGCCTTCCAGGCCGAACTGGACGACCTGAACAAACATTACGTCGGGCGGCCCACGCCGCTCTATTTCGCGGAACGGCTGTCCAAAGAGTGCGGCGGCGCGCGCATCTGGCTGAAGCGCGAAGACCTCGCCCACACTGGCGCGCACAAGATCAACAACGCCCTTGGGCAGGCTCTGCTTGCAAAGCGGCTGGGCAAGCCACGCGTTATCGCTGAGACGGGCGCCGGCCAGCACGGCGTCGCTACCGCCACCGTCTGCGCAATGATGAATCTCGAATGTGCCGTTTACATGGGCACCGAGGACATTCGCCGCCAGTCGCTCAACGTCTTTCGGATGAAGATCCTCGGGGCGACTGTCGTGCCCGTCG
>JBDSJC010000053.1:0-7890 GCA_039917655.1 Tepidiformaceae bacterium | reverse complement strand
GCCATGCTCCAACAGCTGGCATCACTCGCGGCTTCCTTTGACCTGGTAGTCACGGACTTCTCCGCGCCTGAATTGGCGCAAGGCGACCTTCTCACGTCGCTCGAGCCCTGGAACCCCGCCATCGTGGTCGCCAACGCAGACCACTTCGGCCGCCACGGCCCCTATGCCGGCTGGACCGGCGATGAGTTGACGGACTACGCGATGGGCGGCTACTGGTCCCTCGCTGGCGACCCCACCCGCGAGCCGCTCCGCGTGCCCGGCTACCAGGCCCAGTTCCATGCCGGCATGCAGCTCGCTCTCGCTGCCCTTGCCGCCGCCCGCCACGCGAAACGCACCGGACAGGGGCAAGAAGTCGAATCCACCGGCGTGGAATCGATGCTCGGCGCCCACTGGAGCACCACCGTGGCCTGGGCCCACGAGGGCCGCGTCATCACTCGCGCCGGCTCCGACGTCTTCCCCGCCGCGGATGGCTGGGTCTTCTTCTACCAAATGGCCTTCTACCCCAACCTCCTCGTACTCATCGACCGCCTCGACCTCATGGACGACCCGCGCTGGCACACCATCCCGGCGTGGCTGGCCAACGGGCACGAACTCTGGGCGCTCGCCGCCGAGTGGTGTAAGGACAAGACGGTTGAGGAGATCGTGTTCGCGGCACAGGAACTGCGGATCCCGGTTACGCCCGTGGAGAACGCGGAACGACTACTGGCCGACGAGGTCCTCGCCGAACGCGGTTTCTTCCGCGAAGTGGGCGGCCACGCGCTGCCGGGACGCCCTACCAAGTGGGGTGAGAACTGGGCTTTTATCCAGCCGTCTCGCCTAGTGGGCCTGCTCCAGACACCACCAAATCCGCGCCGCCTCGCACCGCTGAGGACGGCGACCGCTCGCGCGAAAAAGAACCCCGGCGCGGCGTTGAGTGGCCTTCGCGTGCTCGAGCTGACGAACAACTGGGCGGGGCCGATCGCTGGCCGGCACATGGCCGACCTCGGCGCCGAGGTCATCAAGATCGAACTCGCGACAAAGCCCGCAACTCGCGCCAGCCATGACCCCGCGAAGATCCCCGGTAAGTACCACTGGAACCGCTCCGGCTACTTCAACGAGATGAACCGGAACAAACGCGGTCTCTCGCTCAACCTCGCCACGGAGCGTGGCCGCGAACTTTTTCTGCGGCTGGCGGAACAGTCGGATGTCGTCATCGAAAACAACAGCGCACGCGTCATGCCGAACCTCGACGTGGGCTACGACACCCTCAAGACCGTCAACTCAAAGCTGATCATGGCTTCCATCAGCGGCTTCGGGGCGACTGGCGCACGGCGCGATTGGGTCGCCTTCGGCTCGAACGTGGAAGCGGCGAGCGGCCTCGCCGCCATAACCGGCTACGACGGCGGCGTCCCCTATCGCACCGGTAGCTTCGTCGCCGACCCGATCGGCGGCGCGCAGGCGGTCGTTGCCGTGCTTGCGGCCCTCGCCCGGCGAGACCGCACAGGCCAAGGCTGCCACATCGATGTCTCGCTCGTCGAAGCGACCCTGCCCTTCATGCTCCTCGGCTTCAGCCATCTGCAATCCACGGGCTCGCTGCTCGCTTCGGCTGGCAACGGCGAGCCATGGGATGCCCCAACCGGCGCCTACCCTACGGGGATCAACGACGATTGGATCGCGATCGCCGTGCGCACGGACGAACAGTACGCCGCCCTCGCTCGCCTCGCGGAACTCGAACCGGCCACCGCTGGCCGCGAGGACCGCGTGCGCCAGCGGTCGATGATCGATGCCCAACTGAGCGCCTGGACGCGGACCTTCGCCCAGATGGAATGCGTCCGCCTGCTTCAGTCAGCAGGCATCCCGGCGGCGCCAATCCTCCACAACTGGCAGCTGCACAGCGATCCCCACCTGTTCCACCGCCAGGCTTTCATCCACATCGAGCACCCGGACACCGGCGTCTTCCCCTACCCGGGCTATCCGTGGGATCTGAGCCGTACGCCACCTGCGCTCCGGAACGCTGCACCGCAGTTCGGGGAAGGCAATCGCTACGTCTTCAGCCATCTGCTCAGACTCGACGACAGCGAAATCGACGCCCTCTACGCCGAGGGAGTCACCACCGATCAGCCCGTCGGCATGCCCTCATTCGGCTAACCGCTCGCGCGCGATAAGACAGGAAAGGCAAGGAATCACCGTGGACACACCGAATTACACCCACATCCTTTACTCGGTTGCGGACCGCATCGCCCGCATCACCTTCAACCGACCAGAGAAGCGCAACGCCCTCAGTTTTGACCTCCGCAAGGAGTTCATGCACGCACTCCGTGCAGCCGAAGCGGATGACAGCGTCACGCTCGTCCTCATCGATGGCGCCGGCCCATCCTTCTGCAGCGGTTACGACATCACTCCCGGCGCGCGCGACGCGGCAACGTCCACCTCGGCCTACGACCGCGCAACTCCAGTCCGGCCCGACGGATGGGTGGAATCCCCTTACTTCGCCTCCTGGACGGACCAATTCGCGCGCAGCTGTCTCCGCGACTGGCTCACCATCTGGGACCTTTTAAAGCCCGTCGTCTGCATGGTGCACGGCAACTGTTTGGCCGGCGGCACCGAAATCATGTCGATGTGCGACATCGCCTTCGTCGCCGATGACGCCCGCATTGGCTACCCTCCGATGCGCGGCATGACCACGCCAGACGTGATGTACTTCCCCTGGAAGGTAACGATGGCGCAGGCAAAATACCTCCAGCTCACCGGCAACTCCGTGACCGGGAAACAGGCAGCGGACATGGGCTGGGTGGCGAAGAGCTTCCCCGCGGCAGAACTTGAGGCGGAAACCATGCGCGAACTTCGCGCGATGGCGTCCATCGCGCCGGACCTCATCTCCGCGAACAAGCAGTCTCTCAATCAGACCTACGAGATCATGGGCTTCCGGACTGCGCTCCAGACCGGCTGGCAGTGGCACGCCTTGAGTGGCCACGTCCGCCCCGGCGCAGGCGAGTTCGGCCGCATCTCGGCCGCGGAGGGGCTAAGAGCTGCCCTCGCCTGGCGCGACGGCGCATTCAAGGCAGAAGGATTCGAATAGGCTGTCCGCGACGACCGTAGGCCGGCAGGGTCAGCGAATTCAGCCTGCCGGAGAACGCACGCAGCATCTTCTGGGAAGGCGGTTGGGATCTGCCCTCGCTCGCCCGGATCTTCCTGCAGATGCTCGGCGCCAGCCTGAAGAACCAGGTGACCTCCGCACGAAGCAACGCACGCAACACCACCTCAACGAAACGAACGCGGGGCCGGCCCAAACGCTGGTCCCGCACCGCACGGAGGAATCAATGGCCGACTACGCAGACATCCTGACCTTCAAGAAAGACCGCCACGCGATCATCCAGTTGAACCGGCCGGAGAAGATGAACGCGCTCAGCCACAACCTGCGCGCCGAGCTGTTCAACGCACTCAAGGACTTCGAGATGGACCCGGAGGTGCGGGTCATCATCATCCGCGGCTCGGGCCGGGCGTTCAGTGCCGGGTATGACCTTTCTGGCATCTCCAAAACAGATGACGCCCGCGACTACGTCGAACAGCGCAGTGGCCTCCCCAACGTTGGCCCCATCCATCCGGGGCAGGGTCAATGGCCCCAGCATCTGCTTAGCGGCTACTGGCAGATCTGGGAGCTCACGAAGCCGGTGATCTCCCAGGTGCACGGCTACTGCCTCGCCGGCGGCACGGAACTGGCGTCCATGTGCGACCTTATGTTCGTGGCGAAAGACGCCATCATCGGCTATCCCCCGGTACGCGCGATGACGCCCGTGGACATCATCTACCACCCCTGGCACATGCATCAGAAGAAAGCCCGCGAACTGCTCTACACCGGCGACAGCGTGACCGGCGTGGAAGCCGTCGAACTCGGCTGGGCGAACCGGGCTGTGCCGATAGACCGCCTCTCCGAAGTCACGGAAGCATTCGCTGAGCGCATCGCCAACGTCGATGGCCCGATGCTCCAGATGACGAAGCGCCAGGTGAACCGGGTGTACGAGATCATGGGCATCCGCACTTCCATGGCTGTTGGCGGCGACCTGCAAGAGCTCGGCCGCGCGCGTCCCGGCGGCGAGAAGTTCGGCAGCATCGCCCGCGAAAAGGGCCTGAAGGCCGCCTTGGACTGGCGCGACAGCCCATTCGGCGACTACGGCACCGCGCCGGCCTCTGCGCCGAAACCATCCGGAGCCGCGTGGTGAGGACGGGGGCCACGACACAAGAAGCGTCGAGCTGCACGGGGTACGATGGTGGTGATGTCAGGATCGAGTTCGACAGGTTCCGTCAGCTTTCAGGGCGACGGCGTAGGCTGGACGAACCCACGGCTCGGGAGGCGATTCATGGCATCCCAGCACTGCCAGTCACCGGAGAAGCGACCTCCCTCGGCGACACTCGCGTCGTCTGTCACGCCCGCGGCGGCCGCTTCAACGAGCGTCACCGTCACGTTCTTTGTCTGCTCGCACACGGGCAGCTATCGGAGGCCGTCATGGCTCCACTGTTCCGGGTGCCCGCGACCATCGACCTTTACCAGCGAGCGCTCGATGTCCAGGCCTGCTGCCGGCACAGCTTCTACGACTCGCTAATTGTCGCCGCCGCCCTAATGGGAGGCTGCTCCCGGATTTACAGCGAGGACCTACAGCACGGGCAACGCATCGACGGCCTCACCATCCACAACCCGTTTACGAACTGAGGCGCACTGTGGAGAAAACACCGGCATCCGGGAAAACCGCCGAGACCATCCGGCATGTAAAGCGCGGCCGGCGAATATCCCTGTGGCCGAGTACCGATCGCTCATCCCGGAGGACATGAAGAGCCCGATACGCGCGTATTAGGGGCGCAGCCAGAACTGGACCCGCAGTTCGTCTGGCGTGGGAAGGACGGTCCGGAGCAGTTCGAAGTTCAGGCGCCGCCGCTGATATCCAGGAGAAGGTGCACCCCAAGGTACTGGTGGACGACCTGATGCGACAGAGCAGCAAGAGCGCGCCCACCGGACGCGTCACTAACTAGTCGCATTGCGGACTTCAACGCTGTTCCGGAAGGCACGGACAGGTCCGATTTCTTCCACCAAGCGGATCGATTGGGTGTTGCCGTTCGAACGGCGCTCATCGCCAGGAGCAGCTGGCATCGGGTCTTAAGGATGGACTGGCGAAACGACGATCTGGAGCTCCAATGATCCGGCGGTGGAGACTTGCGCGTCGGTATCCGCAAGGGGCTCGCGGAACACCGTCAGTCGCACTTCGTTCCCCTCCACTGCGACGATCGAGTCAGCGGAGATCCAGAATGCGCGACTGACGTTCAGTGCTTTCACCAGGATCGACCGTCCGCTGACTTCTCGGACGTATCCAATCACGAGGCCACTGGCGTCCGTGCTTCGCATCGATTGCCGGATCCGGTTGAGCGGTTCAGTCTACTTCGTCAGGAGCATGCAGGCCACCGATTTGCGAGAGCAGGCTCGGCACGACTGCTGCCGCAACTTCCAGGCTGACCACAAGTCCGAACTCGATCCGTCAGAAGATCGAACAACGCGGGCGTTGCCTCGAGTCGCGAGAATTCCTGGAACAACGCAGAGTTCGCTTGTCTTCGACACCAACCCGTCGGCCTTGATTTGAATCCAACTTCGTCGAACCCAAACCAAGTCGTAGGCCGAGGAAGTCGGTTACGGGCCAGTTCATCCCGCCGGGTGTGAGTGTCGTGATCCCAATTTGCCAAAGCGAGCGACGACGTCGGGCCCACTGAGGTGAGGATGCTGCTGCTCGACTGTCCCAACCAGAACCTAGCACCCGCGAGGGCTATCGGTGGTAGAAGTGCCGGGAGGAGGGTCAGCAAGCAGGACACGCCAGAGAGGTGCACGGCGCTGGCTGCGCGGCGCAACGGGCGGTGAGGAGAGCAACTTCGACAGGATCGACGGCATGGGCGAAACCGAGGAGGCCGTGAAACTGGCTGATACCTTCCAATCAATCGTCCAACAGACGTACGCCGGGATATTAGCAGACGGAGGCAGGTGTTTGTTGAAGGGAGACCTCGCACCGGAGTCGGGCGGAATTCGGCGCTCCGACGGTTGAGAAACACGTCGAAGGGGACCTCAACGCGATGGGTGTTGTGAGCGGTATGTGCAGAGGTCGATGGCACTGGACAGTCCTTTCACACGCTGTAGCGAACGACTCTGTCCCACAAGTACTCCACCGCCTCCACCATGACGCGGCAATCGACCTCATTGTAGGCAGATACCTCTGACATCAGGTCGACATCTGCCAGGGAGCAGCCTTGCATCCGTGCGGCATCGTCGCACAACCAGGCGGCCACCATGGCACCAAGCCCGTCGGTCACCCCATCGGGCCATTCCGTCTCGATCAGGCCGTGCTGCTTGAGCGACCGGGCGACCGTCTTCAGGCCGAACCCCATTGGCCCGCGCACAATCACCGGCTCCTTCTTTATTACGCGGTTGAGGAAGTCGAACCAGTTCGGCTCGACCCACGCGGCCTGGCGTAATGCGTGGCGGGCGCGTGCCGACTGTAGCGCTCCGCTCATACTGCTCGTCTCTGCAGGGGACCAGTGAAACACCAGCGGCCGCTCAACATCGGGAGCGACACGCGTTCGCACCGATTCCATGTGCGCCAGCCACTGCTCGATGATGTCCGCCTCGCAGTTCGTCTCCAGCCGGTCAGCGACGAAGCACGAAAACCTCCACTCGCCGTCCTCCATGTGACCGCAGCCGATCATGAAGATCATCGGATTGCCGTTCTGCTCCGGGATTCGCGTGAAATCATCGTTGAGATTGTTGACGGTCTCGAAGTCCACGTAGAACTCGATCCCACGAGGTTCGCCCCAGACATCAGCCTCGGTGGTAATCGTCGAAGGCCACACAACCGGACCTTCCGGTTCCCGGTTCACGGTGAGCATCCGGTCCAGCACGGGAGCATAGGCTCCGTTCACACCGGCGACCGCAGCGGTGAAGCGAAGGTCGGTCCAGCGGGTCACACCAGCGGCAAGTGCCAGGTCGCGTCCCGGGAGTCCAACCTGCCAGGCGAGGGTGAGATCCTCGAGTTCGTGGGCGATGCGGGAAACGGTCTTTCTCCAGGGGAAGCTCTGGTCGTTCGAGACGTTCGGTCGAAGCTCGTTCGCGTTGGGTCCCATCAACGGGTCCCATCCGGATCCCTCTGTTCGCACCTTCCGGACCCAGGCTACTACCGCCTCGCTGGCAATGCTCTTCAACAGTCGGCCCTGGACCTCGTGGTTGTGGGGCACCGAGGCAAGCCGGTCCGTGCAGCTGATACTGCCGGCGTCGTTCGTCCCTTTCGCCCAGCCTCGCCCGAGCAGGTACGAGGTCGTCGGCAGGTATCCCTGGATCCGTCCGAGCGCCTCGTTATAGATGAAGGTCTGCACCATGAATTCGATGTTCTTGCTGGCGGCGTGCCAGTGCCTGTCCAACTTCAGGCCGGTGAACTTCACATCGATTACCCGGTAGTGCCAACTGGTGGCACCGAGTCCGGGCGCTCCGAGCAGGGCTTCAGCGGCGCTGAGTGCATCCGGGAAGCGGCGATGGAGGACGTCGCTGCGGATGAGCAGGTCGGGCACACCATACGTGCGGTTCTCGGGGTTGCGGAGGACTCCCTGGTGAATGATGGGCTCACCACGACGCATCGCCTCGAAGGTCTCCCGGCAGGCATCGAGAGAGGTCACCGCCTCAACGCCCGAAGTTATCGCGAACACAGGTTCGATGGTGGCGAGGTGTTCAATGACCGCCGCCTCGAACTCACGGCCTTTCCTGAAGACGACCTCCTGAAAGTCGGTGCGCGGGTCTGCAACGGCATCCTGCTCGTAGCCCTTCTCACCTCCGAAAAGCTTGAGCCAGTCGAGGAGTGGCAAGTCACCAGTTGCGGGTCTTGGAGGCGG
>JBDSJC010000052.1:0-8299 GCA_039917655.1 Tepidiformaceae bacterium | reverse complement strand
TCCAACTGGACCGAGCTCGACATCTGGCGCTACGTCGAGCGCGAAAAGCTGGAAGTGCCTTCCATATATTTCAGACACGAACGCGAGGTGTTCGAGCGGGACGGGATGCTGATGGCCGTCAGCCCCTACCTCCAGATGCTTCCCACCGAAAAAACGTTCACGGCGCACGTCCGCTACCGCACCGTGGGCGACATCACCTGCACGGCGGCGGTGCGCTCGGAGGCGGCCGATATCCCGTCGGTGATCGCCGAGGTGGCGGTCGCGCGCATCACCGAACGGGGCGCCAGCCGCGCCGATGACAAGTTCAGCGAAGCAGCGATGGAAGACCGCAAGCGCGAGGGCTACTTCTAGTGGACCTCCTGCGCATCGCCACTGCTGGCTCCGTGGACGACGGCAAGAGCACCCTCATCGGCCGCCTGCTCTACGACACCAAGCAGGTGTTCGAAGACACGATGGCCAGCCTCCAGCGCGCGAGCGAGGCCCAGGGACACGAAGAGGTCAACCTCGCCCTCCTCACCGATGGCTTGCGCGCCGAACGCGAGCAGGGCATCACGATCGACGTTGCCTACCGCTACTTTGCGACGCCGCGCCGCAAGTTCATCATCGCCGACTCCCCGGGCCACGTGCAGTACACACGCAACATGGTGACCGGCGCCTCGACCGCGGACATTGCCCTGATCCTGGTGGACGCACGCAAGGGCGTGATCTCCCAGACGCGCCGCCACAGCGCGATCTGCTCGCTGCTCGGCATCCAGCACCTCGTCCTCTGCGTGAACAAAATGGACCTCGTTGACTGGTCGCACGAGCGGCTACAACAGATCGAAGCGGACTTCCGCGCCGTGACAGAACACTTCGGCGTCCCCCAGGTGACGGTCATCCCCGTGGCCGCCGCCCCCGGCGACAACGTCGTTGATCGCTCGGCGAATATGCCGTGGTATGGCGGCGAGACGCTGCTCGAATTCCTCGAAAGCGTCGAAGTGCCGGACCCCGCGCGCCACGCCGCGTTGCGCTTCCCGGTGCAGTACGTCCTGCGTCCCCAGAGCGCCCAGTTCCACGACTACCGCGCCTACGCCGGCACCGTGGCCGCTGGCGAAGTCCGCGTCGGTGACGAGGTGACGGTCCTGCCGATCGGTGTGAACACGCGCGTCACAGCGATCGACCGTTACGAAGAATCGCTGCCCAGCGCAGGAAGCGGCAGCGCCGTCGCCATCCGCCTGGCCGACGACATTGATGTCAGCCGCGGCCACATGATCGTCGCCGCGGACCACGCCGCGCCGCCCGCCACTCGCTTCACCGCCGATCTCTGCTGGATGAGCGACGGCCAGCCGCTGCGCCCGCGTCAGCAGTTCTGGATAAAGCACACCACCCGCCGGGTGAAGTGCCTGGTGGAATCGCTCGATGACCGCCTCGACGTGGAGAACTATGAGCGCACGCCGGGCCCTGAATCGTTCCCGTTGAACGAAATCGGCCGCGTCACGATCAAGACGCTAGAGCCGATCTTCGCCGACCCCTACGCCACCAGCCGCGACACCGGCAGCTTCATCCTCATCGACCCCGCCACCCACCAGACCGTGGCCGGGGGCATGGTGCGCGAAGTCCTGGGGTAGCGGCGGCCCGACGGCGGCCTGCGCGATTGTCGCCCTCTCGCACCGCTGTTATTGTTCACGCCAGTCGCGAATCGTTGATGCTCGCGGCTAAGACGCGTTTCGTGGGTGACAAAGCATGGCGGGGATCGTGAAGCAGCAGCCGCTCAGCCGGGCAAAGGAGCGGCCCCGGATGGCGCGCGCACGGACCGCGCCCCTGCTGGCGCCTGCGCCGGTTTCGCGTCACGGGTTCCCGGACCAGGTGCTCGAGTTGCAGCGCATAATCGGAAACCGGGCGACCTCGGCGGCCATCGCGCGCGGGCAGTTCGGGCCATCCTCGCCCGCCGGGGTCCAGCGCCTCTGGTCTTCGAAACAATTCAAGGAGAATTCGGCGGCAGAGAAAGAGGACGACTCGAAGCGCGTCAAGGTGCTCCCTGTCGAAGCCGCGCTGGCGGCCTTTCAGTCCACCCCGAAAGACGATTGGGCGCATTGCGTAACAGCCCTCCAGAATGTTGTGACGGAATGCACGAAGTACCTTGGGCGGTTCTTCCGTTCCGACGTCCGCAAGGCGGCGGTGAAGAAGTTGAAGGTCCAGTCCACGGCCGAGGCTACGCTCTTCCAGGGCATCATCGCCGCCAACGGCCAAGCGTACGGCGCAAAGATGAAAGCCCTTCTCAAACTGATCGACGACTCCGTGGCCTTCGCCAACAGCGGGATCGTGATGGGCGCGGCCTTCGACCAGGTCGAACGGGTAATACGGACGATGCTCAACAGCCACGACCTGCTGGACCAGGCGGCGCTGAAGCAGGTGATGGATGACGAGATCCAGCGCCTGCGGGACATCGCCGCGGCCGCCGCCACCCCGCAGATCGTGAAGGACGTGATCCTCGAGAACCTCTCCCACATTGGCGAAGTGCACCTCAAGGAAGATAAGCCCGGCGCGCGCACCGCCAAGGTCGGCGAGACGGACAAGAAGTACGTGGTGAACCACGCGTTGGTGCAGTCCGGGGGATCCACGGAACGGCTCGGCTCGCTGATGCACGAGTTGACCCATGTGACCACCGGCGAAACGTTCGACAACGCACCGCTCTTCCTCGTCTTTACGAAAGGCAAGGAGGTGGGCGCCGAAGGCCTGTTGGAGATCAAGACGCTGGCCAAGAAGCGGAACAAGGGGCTGCTGGACCTGCTCGCCGTGTCCGCTGGCGATCCTGGCCTCGCCGCTTCCCAGAAGAGCATGATCAAGATCAAGTGCGAGTACGCCAATAAGCCGATGCTTACCCAGTACCTGGGGACGTTCAAAGATAAGCTCGGAGGCGTGGATGCGCCGGGCTACAAGTCGTTGAAGGTGCTTGGCGATGATCCGGAGATCAACCAGTTCACCGGGACGCTGATCGAGTACGACAGCGTGATCAACCAGATCCTGATGTACCTCTTCGATTGGGGCCTGAAGCCGCCGAACCCAACCTGGGACCTGGTCGCCCAACTGGCCACCGAGGCTAAGCAGTTCCGGGACGCGGCGAACGGGTAGCGGCCGGAGTGCGCTGACTGTTGAGTCCCGCGTCCGGCGTCCGGGCGTCCACGGGACGGTAAAGGCGTCACATGATTCGCTCCCGTGGTTAGCGTGCAATAGCAGCATGCTCCGAATGCCCGTTGTCCGTCTCCGATTCCACCGGCCCTTTCGAGTTTCGATTGCGTTGGTAGCGCTGGCCGTTGGGGGGATCGTCGTGGCGCAGGGGGCGCCAGCCGTTGCGGTTGAGTCGCCGCTTTCGTACCGGTTGCTGCTGCCCGGCGTGTCCGCGGACTCGGCGGAACTTCCCGCGACAGGCGCCGTAGTTACCCGCCACGTTTCCCAGGCGCTCGATGGCAGCCTCGTGGTCACCGGCGAGGTACACAACGGCACTGCTGACGCCATCACCAGCGTTGTCGTCTCGGCGACGGCCAACGGCGTGACACGCACGTCCAGCGCCCTCGCCGAACAGGTTTCGCCGGGCGGGGACGCGCTCTTCCAGGTTGTGCTACCGGGGATCACGGACGCCAACGCTGGTGTCTCCACCTCGGTTGTCAGCTACAAGGTTGTGAGCGCACCCGGCCCCATCTCGGGGCTCGATGCCACCATCTCGGGACTGCGCGCGCTGCAGGTGACGGTTACCGACCCGGCAAACGGGCGCACGACGGTGTCCGACTCGACAACGGTGCTCGTCATGCTCGGCGTAGTGACGAACAACGGCACACAGCCGGCCAGCGACATCAGCGTCGTCATCGGCTTCTACGACGAGGTTGGCAACGTGCGCCTGGTGGCCAGCACCACCACGATCAGCGTCGTCTTTCGGGATCCGGGTGACCGGACCCTTCAACCTGGCCAGACGGGCACGTTCGAGGTGCCGTTCTCGCGGGCGGCCTACCTCGGGGCGACGGGCACGTTGAGGCCCGTGGTGTTCGCCAGCGCGAAGGCCAGTGCCGGGTCCTGAGTCCCCAGTCCTGCATCCTCAGGGCCGCCCGGCCGACTGCCGTGCCGCGGGGGGCGTGCAAGCAGGATCAGGACGAAGCCGATCAACCAGAACACCGAGAACAGCATGAAGGCAAGCGTGTAGCTCCCCGAACCGTCGTAGAGCAGCCCGGCGAGCAACGGCCCTCCGGCGCCAAAAATGATCGAAAACGGCATCGCCACCGAGCGGATGCTGCCCAGGTGTTGGCGGCCGAAGTAGTTCGCCCAAACGGTCTCCTGGAGAGGGATGGAGCCGCCGATGCCCAACCCCCAGAGCGCGAGTGCGGCGGCCAGCGGCACCCATGACCCCGACTGCGTCGCGGCGAGGATCGCCAGCACACCGATCGCCGCCACCGCGAAGCCGAAGGCGCTCAGGTAACGCGGGTGAAAACGGTCCATCAATACGCCCCAGACCGGCTTCGAAATGAGCGCCACCCACGCCTGGATGCTGTAGAGCAGCGCCGCCTCGCTGCGCGACCAGCCGTGGTCGGTGAGGAAGGGGACCATATGCAGGAGCATTGCGCCGATGCCGATGTTGGCGATCCCGTAGGCCGCGATGATCAGCCAGATCGTCTTCGTGCGGACGGCCTCGGAGCGCGTCCACTGCACCTCGGAGACAGACGAGAGCCGCCCCTTCGCGGCGCTGAAGGTGGCCGCCTGTTCGGGCGTCATGCCGTCCGGGTGAAGGCCGTAGTCCTCCGGCGCGCGGCGCATGATCAGGGCCGATGGCAGGACCAGCACCCAGACCATCACGCCGAGCGCTACCCACGCGTCGCGCCAACCCCAACCCTGGATGATCGCCGAAACCAGCGGCGTCATCAGCACGCCGCCGAGCGACACGCCGGACGAGGCGATGGCGACGGCCATCCCGCGCCGGGCGATGAACCACTTGGAGAGCGTGACGTTGACCACCAGGCTGCCCAGCAGCGCGTTGCCAAGCGTCTGCGCTAGGCCGCGCGCAAGGTAGAACTGCCAGAGCTCTTCGACACGGCTGGTGGCGATCAGCGCGGCGCCGCAGAGCACCCCGCCGACGAGCATCAGGCGCCGCGGGCCGCGCCGGTCGATCAGCGCGCCGATCACAAAGCCCGCAATCCCCAGGACGACGGTGGAGACTGTCTGCACAGCCGAAAATTCGCTGCGCGACCAGCCGAGCTCCTCGGTCATGGGCTTGAGGAAGACCGTCGAGGCGTACGTCTGGGTACCGACCGCGACGAACTGCGCGATGAGCGCGACGCCAACGATGTACCAGCCGTAGAACGCCACAGGTTTCCGAATGCGAGCGGGGACTGCCAATCACACCCTCCATCGCCCCGTCCCGGCGTAAGCCTACGGGGTTTGAGAAGTGCTGGGGGCGAAGATCAGAGGACCTCCAATTTTGGGTTCCGATCCCTGGTCCCTGAGGGAACAATCCGCCCGCGCCCGGCGTTGAGAGTGCAAGGGGCACACCCTCAAGGAGAATCCAGATGCGTTCGCCATTCTTCGCTCTCGCCGCTTTCGCGGCCATCATCGGGGCCTCGCTGTTCGCCAGCACCAGCAACGCCGACGCCTGCGCCGGACTTATCGGCTCCAACGGCGCAGTCAACCTCGGCCGCACCACCACCCTCGCCGGTTACCACAACGGTAATGAACACTACGTCACCTCGTTCGAGTTCCAGGGAACGGGCGGCGGTGAGTTCGGCACGCTGATCCCGCTGCCAGGCATCCCCTCGAACGTCGAGAAAGGCGGCGCCTGGACCCTCCAGCGCCTGGTGCGCGAGACGACGCCCCAGGTCCCCGCCACCGGGCGACTGACCACCGCCGATGCCTTCGCCGCCGCCGCCGAGGTCCTGATCGAGAAAAAGATCGACGCGCTCAACATCACGGTACTAAGAGGCGGTGGTCCGGATGTGGCGGCCTGGGCACAGCAACACGGCTTCCGCCTTTCGCCCGATGCCCCGGAGATGCTGGACTTCTACGCCAAGCGCAGCCCGATCTTTCTCGCCGCCGTGTTCGATGGCAGCGCCGCCAAAGAGCGCGGTCAGAAGGCGGGCGATGGCACCCCGGTGCACCTCACCATCCCCACGGACAACCCCTGGGTGCCGCTGCGCATCCTCGGCCTCGGTAAGCAAGCGAGCGACGAAGTCCAGGCCGATGTCTTCTTGCTCACCGACAAGCTGCCGCGGCTGTTGCCCGGCTCGCGCCCGGGGTTCACCCGTTCGTACAGCGCCAATGCCAGCAGCAGCCTTCTCTCCGACCTTCGTTCCGACGAAGGGATGGGCTGGGTCCCACAATCGGCCTGGCTCACCAAGCTCAGCATCAACGCCAGGGTCTCGTCGCTTACCTATGACCTGGCGGTGGATGCCGATGGCGACGCGGCGCCCTCCGCCGTAGCTGCCGGGCTCCAACTGCCGCAGCCGTTCACCGCGGGGCCGGGCGTGAATCTTGAGGCCGGCGATGGCAGCGCGAACTCCAGGGAATGGAGATTCACCTGGGCCGCGTTGATCGCCTTCGGGCTGGTCATCGTGGGAGCGACCGCAATGACCATGCGTCGAACACGGGCGGTGGGGAAGTGATCTGGGCCTTCCGGGCGTCCGGCCTGGCGATGGTTGCGGCCGTACTCGCGGCGGCGGGCATCGCCTTCGCCGCTGGCGGCGAAGGCCCGGCGCCCGTCACCAGCGGGACGATCGCCATCCACTTCTCGAAGTTCGTCGCGCCGGAACTCACCGTGCGAACGGGCGTCCCGGCAACGTTTACTCTCGTCAACCAGGACCCGATCGAGCACGAGTGGATCATCGGCGACGCAGCCACCCACGCCCGCCATCGCACCGGTACGGAGCCGTACCACGACCAGCTGCCGGCAGAGGTCACGCTTAAGCCTTTCGAAACGAAGACCACTACGATCGTCTTCGCCAAGCCCGGCACGTATACCTACATCTGTCACCTCCCGGGCCACGAGGAGTACGGCATGCGCGGCACGGTGCGAGTCGAGTAGCGGAGAGACGCCCGGCGTTGGACGAGAAGGCAGGGGGCCCCCTGCGCTGGGCAAACCCGCCCGCATCTCGCGTCTCTACAGTTACCTTGACGTGCGCGTTAACGTTGCTACACTACGGTCGATAACCAATGGATGATGCACAGGGCCACGCCTACCTCCAGATCGGTGAAGCCGCGGAACGCGCGCAACTCACCCAGCGCACCCTTCGCTACTACGAAGAGAAGGGCCTCCTCAACCCCCCCACGCGCATGGACGGCGGCTTCCGGCTCTACTCCGCGGACGATATGGAACGCATCGACCGTATCCGCCAGCTGAAAGAACTCCTCGGCTTCTCGCTCGCAGACATAAAAGAGATGATCGAATCGGACGATGTTCGTCTACAGATCCGGGCCGAATGGCGAAGCGACGCCGACACCGCCGAGAAGGCGGAGCAGATCCGCCGCGCCCGCGAAGTAACCCTCCAACAAATCGGGCTGCTCGACCAGAAGATGCAGAAGATGAACGCGATGCGCGACACGCTCGCGGAGCGCATCGAAAAGTACGACACCTGGCTGCTTGAGCGCGCGCCTGCGCTAGAGGCCGGACGCTAGCCCTGGGCGTCGCTTTTAGCCATCGGCCATCGGCCATCGGTCATCGGCGGTCAGCCCCGGCGGCGGATCCCTCTCCCCGTTCGTCCTGAGCCTGTCGAAGGATGACCGGGCGCTGCCCAACGAACGCCGCCATAGCGCGGCCCTTCGACAGGCTCAGGGTGACCGAACGAGCGGCCGGCGGATGTGCAATGCCGGCGCCCGCCCCTAGGATAGAGGGATGACTGGCGCACCGATCATCCTGGTCCCCGGGTTTTGGCTCGGCGCGTGGGCGTGGGACGAGGTCGCCGTCGCCTTGCGCGCGGACGGACACGATGTCACCGCCCTGACGCTCCCCGGCCTGGAGTCGGTCGACGCCGACCGTTCCACGATCACGCTGTCGGACCACATTGATGCGATCTGCGAGGCGGTCAGGGCGGCCGGAGCGCCCGTCGTGCTCGCGGTACATAGTGGGACCGGGTTTTCCGGCTATGCCGCCAGCGACCGGGTGCCGGAGCGGATCGCGTCCATGGTCTACGTCGACTCCGCCCCGGGAATCGGCGCGCCGGATCCCGGATTCGGCGCGGTAGAGAAGCCGCTGGTCTGGAAGGAGATCGAGGAGGAGGAGAACCTCGACGGGCTGACCGGGGAGCAGATGGAGACGTTTCGGCAGCGGGCGGTCCCACAGCCCGGC
>JBDSJC010000051.1:0-2591 GCA_039917655.1 Tepidiformaceae bacterium | reverse complement strand
AGCCTGTCGAAGGAAGCCTGTCGAACGATGCCGGGCCTGTTTGCCCTTCGCGCCTCCATGGTGGCGCCGTGCCGAACAACTATTTGCGTCCAGTCCGACGCGAACGCGAGCCGCGAACCCAACGTGGCATGGTTAGCATTGGCCAACCCGGCCCGGAACTGGCCCAGACGGCCCCGTGGGCCTCGCGGCCATAGAGGTCACTGCATGGAGAGAGAGAACAATGCGAAGGTCAGGGTTTCCCGCCGGCCTCCGAAACGACTGCTTGCAAGACTCGCTCGAACTGCTTAGCTACCTCAGGCCATCCGTGATCTGCCGCCGACCTTGCAGCCTCCGCGCCGATGCTTGCGGCTCGGTCCGGCGATGTGAGTAAAGCTATGACCTCCGTGGCAATGCTGACGGCGTCGTCGGCCAGAACGATGTCTCGACCGCCATTGACCTCCAGCCCGGCGGCTCCGAGTGAAGTCGAGACCACCGGGCGGCCGACGGCCATCGCTTCGTAGATCTTGAGACGCGTACCGCCGCCAGCGCGGAGGGGTACAACCACCACAGAAGCTTGCTCCAGGTATTCAACTACCGATTCTACTTCGCCAGTAACCTGCACGGTGGCTGACGCGAGGGCGGCGACTGAAGCCGTCGGAGAGCGGCCTACAATGAAAAACTGGGCCGCTGGCACCGCATCGATGACTCGCGGCCAAATTTCGCGACAAAACCAGGTGACCGCATCCACATTCGGAATGTACTCCATGTGGCCGGTAAACATCACAATGGGCCGCGCTCCGATCGGGCTTGGCGACGGACGGTAGGTCTCAGTGTCGACGCCAGTGTCAACACCCGTAACCCTGTCGTGTCCGCCAAGCGCCCGCAAAAGTCTTTCATCCTGTTGTGACACGGCGACTGTGTGGTGGAATCTGCCAACCGCGCGGGCTTCAAACGCGCGAACACGGCGAGCCTCAACCCGAAGCCCCAAGCGCTGGCGCCAGTTTCGGGCGTAGTCGGACTGACTCCGGCAAAGCTCCCACTCGACGTTGTGTTCAAAGAGTACCGACGGCGTCACGAGTCGCTCAGGGTAGTTCACAGCGGTCTCGAGAAAGTCGCACACTGTAACGTCGAACTCGCCGCTAGCAAGCTCAGTGGCCACTAACGAAGCTAACTCCGGTGCCATCGCCTGGCGGGCAGCTTCTGGTAGACGGGACAGCAATCGCACGGCGGCGGGCAGCCCACCCCAGGCCCACGGCGCGCCGTTGTACACGCACCGAGCGCCAAAGAACTCCGCATTGAGTTTCTCTTCGTAGTCCACGTCTCGGCTAGCTGCCCGGTACGAGCACAGCACCTGCACATCGTGGCGCCGTGCAAGTTCACGGAGGGTGAACATCGACCGAATGCGTCCACCCGCGTTCAGGGGGATCAACCAGTCGCTGCTTACCCAAAGAATTCGCACCGCAGAAGCATAGCGGCTGGACCGACCTGGGCTGTAACGGGCGAACGCTACTCGAATGCCGAACCTTGACGGCCATGAGCCTCGTTAATCTCCTGAATGGCCTGGAGAAGCTCCCTGTGGGGACTGCCGTCCGTGACGAGACGCTGCGCAAAGGCATCGAGATCCTTCGGCAGACAGGCTCCGCCGAACGGGGGTCCGACCGCTGTGCCGTAGGCCGGGTTCCAACAACCCTCGGCGACGATGCTGATGACATCAGCTACGGTCTGACCGTTTCCGCTTCGCTCGGTCGCCCAATCACCAATCGCGTTGAAATAGCTAATCTTCAGCGCGTTGAAGAGCTTTGCGCCCTGCTTGATGAGTTCCGCCTCGGGGAAGGACACAAACGAGACTCCGCAACGCGCCGAAGCGACGCAGCGGCGCATGATCTCGTGAACCCTTGCCCCACCATCGGTTCCGAACACGATGGCCCGCGGATGAGCCTCGTCCTCGAGTGCAACTCGCTCCCGGGCAAAGCTTGGCCAATGACAGATGCCCACCCGGCTGCTTGCCACCAGTTCCCGCACTGGCGGCAGGACAACCGACTCCATAGTCCCTGGGACAATCGTGGAGCGAATCGCGATAACCGTGAACGCGGCCGCAGGATCCAGGCATCGTTTCGCGAGGTTGAGTGCGTCCACAAGCGCGTCGGCGGACATCGCCCCATCGACCGTGGGCGTGGGCACGCAAATCGCGATGACCGCCCAGTCCCGCGGAGCGGCGTCATCGGAAATGACTTCACCGGGGAAATCCTTGACGGCGGAGGCATCGGGGTCATATCCGGACACCGAAAACCCTTCGCGTGCGAGGGCAACCGCGGTTGCGCGTCCGACAACACCCGTGCCGAGGATTAGTGCCGCCGGAGATGCAGCCATCCTCCTCAAGCTACCAGTGTCTCGCACTTCGTTCGACGCCCTCCCTGGTTCCGGCCGACAACCTTGAGTCGGCACTTCGACCTGCCGCAACTTGGACGCGTAGCACGACACTCCGGTTCACGGTGCCTGGTAACCAGACTCACCAACGGCGCTCTCACCCCCTCGATGCCAACCGCTGGCTCCGCGCGCTCTCCACGTTCCACACACTCCCCATCGCCGAGGAGGACGAAGACGACATCCTC
>JBDSJC010000050.1:0-13424 GCA_039917655.1 Tepidiformaceae bacterium | reverse complement strand
AAGGGCGGCGACCGGCTGTTCGAAGACCCGCTGCGCATCGCCGGCCTGCGTAATTACCGCCCCGGCGACCCGTTGCGCCGCATCGATTGGAAAGCGACCGCCAGAAACGGCGAACTGCAGTCTCGTGTCTACGAACCATCCGCCACCCAACAACTCTACATATTCGTCAATATCGACACCATGTCGCACGCCTGGGAGGGCTACCTGCGCGACGACCTGGAGCGGACGGTCTCGGTGGCGGCGTCGCTGGCGGTTTGGGCCGCGGGGGCGCGGTACGCGGTCGGCTTGTTGGCCAACGGCGCGTACCCCGACGCCGACCGGCCGATCCGCCTCGCCCCCTCACGTTCGCGCGAGCAGCTCACACGAATCCTCGAAGCACTCGCCGTCATTCAGCCGCTCACCCTCAGCGACCTCGCGGGCTCCATTCAGCGGGAGAGCGGCCGAATGCCCGCGGGCTCAACGATCGTGGTCGTCGCCTCACTGATCCCCCAGCCGCTCGGCGCGGCCATCTCGCGTCTTCAGGGTGAGGGCCATCACGTCTTCGTCGCCGCGACATCTGATCGGGCGCTCGACAACCTCCCTCCCGGGGTGCCCGTGCGTCGCGTCGCGCGCCCCTTCGATCGAGAAGTGGCGGCCTCGCTATGATCTCGCGCCTCGCGGTAGCCGCCGCCATCGCCACCGATGCGCTCGCCTTCTATGTCCTCGCGGAGTGGATGGCCTCTGGCTACTCCGGGACGGACCAGCATGCGCCCGGTGCGTGGGCGTTTCTGTTGATCGCCCTCGCAGCGTTTGGCATCCCGAGGCTCGCCTCGTGGTATGGGTTTTCCGGGTCAAGGGGATACCTGCTCACCTCCGGCCTTGCACTGTTCTTGATCTATGCCGTCGTCCGGCTGGAGGTTGCCCGCGATTTGCGGCTCTGGGATCTGAGTTGGATTGCGGACTTCATCAGGGATGCGCACGGCACAACCGGTACCGCTGGCCACTCACTGATCGCCACGGTCCTCTTCATCGCCACTTGGGTGCGCGTCTCCTACCGCGCCTCGGACGACATCGAAATGGAGTCCATTCCCCGGTCCATTGGCTGGGGTTTCGTCATCGTTACTGCGCTCGTGGTCATCGGCGCCAGTGCGGATCGCTCCGGCGAGATCGCCCGTGGCGGGGCTGTGTTTTACGCCGTGGCGGTGTTGGCGCTTGCCTGCTCCCAACTGGCGCTCAGCGGCGTGACTATCGGCGAGATGCGGGCAGGCAGCGTTGTCTCCACACTGCTGGTGGGCACCGCGGCGGTCAGTTTGGTGGCGCTGGTCGTCTTCGGACTACTCTTCGGCATCCTCGCGCCGGTGTTCGGGCCGATTATTGGTGCGGTCGTCCAGGGCGTGCTGACTGTGCTCTTGACGCCCATCGCCTGGGTACTGACGAAGCTCTTCGAAACGATCCTCGGAGATGCCGACCCGTTCGCCAACCTCGCGGACCTCGCCAGGACGGGGGCGGGCGATGCGAAGGACCCGCAGCAGGGGTCGCACTCGTTCCTTGGGCAGGCCGCCATTTACGTCCTACGAGGGTTCGCCTTGCTCGTGATCCTGACCCTCGCCGGAGGTGCGCTTGCGCTGTTCATGCGCTTTCGACGCCGCGCTTCGGTCACGGAGAAGCCAGACGCGCGGATGAGCATCGCCGGCAGCGCGGGCGATGATTTTCGCGCGTTCTTCCGATCGCTTTTCCCGAAACGCGCCTCGAAGCGGCCATCCTTTGCGAGCACCGAGACGACCCGGCTCTACCTGGACGTGCTGGAGGAGGCCGAGCAGGACGGTGCAACTCGGGGAGTCGGCGAAACGCCCGCCGAGTTCGCTCCCACGCTCGCGGACCGCTACCGCGATGACGTCGCAAAGGACATAACACGAGCATTCGAAAGCGCTCGTTACGCTGGCCGCGAGCCGGACCCTCGTGTCTTGGCAGAGCTTCGAGAGCGTTGGCGGTCAGTCCGTTAAGGTCGCCTCCCAACTCGATCCCGCGGCGCAAACGGGGGTAACCCCTAACAGTCCCCACCGTATCTGGGGCGTAGGCTCAACAGGAGGGAGGAACCCAATGCTCGAGTCTGCTCGGAGGCGACGTTTCGCTCTCCTTCCTCTGTCATTTGCCGTCACCGTCTTTGCTGTTGGCGCCGCTGGCTTCGTCGCCACCGCGGGCGCCCCCGAATATTCGCAACGCGTAGCCGCGCTCGCCGAAATCGTTTTCGCAGAACCCACCGCCCATACCGCTGACCTGCCAGAATCATCTGTGCTCCTGGTCTCCGCGGCCGCCACCGAGATTCCGGTGGTTGCCGCCGTGCTCGCAGAACCGCCCCCACGGCCGTCCTCCCCGGCTTCCCCGCCGACGTCTTCGGCAGTGACAGTTGCCGCCGCGTCAGGGTCTTCGCCAGCCCGCGCTCTCGACCTGCCGACCGCACTGCCCACGTTCGAAGCAATACCATCACCAGTGTCATCTCTCCCGCCGCCTGCAATAAAGGGGCGCGACCAGACGGCGACGCCGGTCAGCACACCAGCCGGCCAGGCCACCCCGATCGAGCGCCGAATCGTGACTGTTGCCTCGACCACGCCGCCACCGTCCGCCACCGCCACCGCCATCGTTCCACGCGACCAGCCGGAAGCAGCTTCCGAGACTCCGGCGACGGGTCAACCGAACTCCACGGTGGCGCCGAAGGCTGGCCGCAAGGCCTCCGCCACCCCATCGCCAACTCGCTCAACCGACGACGAACGCGGCAAAGACGGCGACCGCGAAGAGGACGATCGCGACCACTAGAGCAGGCTGGTAGGGTTTGCCCTGATGGGGCTTTCCCCCACTGCGTTCGCCGTCTGTTTACAAAACTAGCCTCTTCTTTAGGCGCGACCACCATGCAACTTCTCGTAGAGTTTGGTGGTGACGAAAACAAGTTCCCCAACTGTCGTCTGCGCCTGGTGCGACCGCCTGCTGACCGCTGGCGGCGTGGCGATCTCGCACGGCATCTGCCGGCCCTGCGCGCGTTCGCTGGTTGCCAACCTGAAGACCAGCCCCCGCTTCAGCGTGACGCGGCGCGCGGCGAGACGCCCGGCCTGAGGCGCGCCTTCTAGTTCCTGAAGCCGTTGGATTTAGGCTTCGGCGAAGCGGCGGCAACGTACCGCCCGCGAGAGATCGTCGTTCGCTTCCCGCAGCATGCGTACAAGGGACGCCTGCTCCTCCCCAAGCGAAGCCAACAATCGCTCTGAACGGTCCAACACCGCCTGCTCAACGCGATGGCCCGGGAAGAGCGAACGGAAGAAATCCGAGGCGAACTCCTTGTCCTTCTCGCGAAAAACCGTTGGCAGCTGGTCGAAGAACTGTTCGGTGTATGGCTCAAGCATCTTCGCCTGCACCCACCAGTTGAAGCCACTCATCGCGGCGCCAGTCTGGTAGAGCGACCCGTAGCCTTCGCCACCAATTCTTGCCCAGGCGTCCGATTTTACTGCCGCATCGGGCTGTGACACGTCGCAGCGCAGCTTCGCCCGCTCCCCACGGTCCGATGGGTCCGCTCCGAACTCCCGTACAACGCGGCCAGCCGCGCCTTCCACGCCATTCGCCACGCACTTCGCGGCGATAGCCCAGCGCATGTCCTGGTCGATCTGTAGGCCGGGCACGTTCAGCTCGCCGTCAGCCAGCTTTGCAGCCAGCTCGATGTCCTCTGCCGTCAGGGCATTCCCGATCAGCACCCGCGCCCAGATAATCTGTTCGTCGCCGCCCCTCGCCCGCTGGAGCGCATCCCAGGCGAACGCCACGAATCGTCGCGACTCCTCCGCCTTCTGCCCCTCCGGGACGTACCGCCCCAACGCCCCGGAAGCGTTACTCAGCACCGGTTCGATGAGTTCGGTCAACGGCTCCATCGCGATCTTCTCACGCACCAGGGCCAGGTAGTCCGTCGATTTCAGCTGCTGGTCGCGCACCATGTTCCAGAGCGACGACCAGAGCAGTTGGCGCAGCAGAACGTCCTCGATGCGCTCGATGTTTTGGCGCACGAAGGCCACGCTTTCGCCGTCCAGCGCCACTTTGGCGTAGCCGTGGTCGTTGTAGTTCGGGAAGACCATCGCGGGGCGCGGAAGCCCGCGCGCTGCTTCGAGTTCGAGCTCGGCCCCTGAAAGCATCGCTGGCAGGACGTCCACTCGCAGCGTTCCACCGTCGTCTCGTACCAGTCCGACATCCAGCCGGTGGGGCCGAAGGTACGAATAGTCGGCGGGCGCCGACTGAGTGAGCGTGAATGATGTGATGCGGTCGCCGTCAGACTCCCAGTGCGAGCCAATCGTGTTCAGAGACGACGTTTCCAGCCACACCCGCGACCACTCTTTGAGGTCTGCGCCGCTCCCCGCTTCCAATGAGCCGAGAAACTGCGCAAGCGTGGCGTTGCCAAACGAATACGTGCGGAAATAGTGGCGCATGCCTTCGCGGAACCCCTCCATGCCGATCGTCGCCACCAGCTGCTTGAGCACGGACGCGCCCTTGCCGTAGGTGATCCCGTCGAAGTTGAGAAACGTCGCGTCAGTGTCCGCCACTTCGCCAGCGATCGGGTGGGTGGTGGTCAACTGATCCTGGCGATACGCCCAGTTCTTGATGCTGGCGTTGAAATCCTGCCAGCCGGTGGTGAAACGCGTCGCCTCATCCAGGCAGAGGTAGGCCATGTAGGTGGCGAAGCTTTCGTTCAACCAGAGGTCGTTCCACCAGCGCATGGTGACCAGGTCGCCGAACCACATGTGCGCCATTTCGTGCAGCACCGTCTCCGCCCGGCCGCGGCGTTGGTTATCGGTGGGCGGGTCGCGGAACACCATGTACTCGTTGTGGGTCACGGCGCCTACGTTCTCCATCGCCCCGGAATTGAACTCCGGCACGAAGATCTGGTCGTACTTGCCGAACTCGTACGGGCGATCAAAGAACGTGCCGAAAAAATCCAGGCCCTGCTTCGAGATCGTGAACAGCTCGTCCGTATCCAGGTGCTTCGCCAATGATTTCCGGCAGTAGAGCCCCAGTGCGACGCCGCCGTGCTGTTCGTGGACGGTGTGATACGGACCGGCGATCAACGCAAAGAGATAAGTACTGAACTTTTTAGTCGGTTCGAAAACTCGCTTCGTCCGCCCGTCCCCGAGCTCTGAGCGCGACATCTCCGAGGTGTTGCCGATGACCTCCCACTCAGTCGGCGCGGTCACCGTCAGGGCGTACGTGCCCTTGATGTCCGGCTGATCGAAGCACGGGAATAACCGGTGAGCCTCGTACGGCTCGAAGTTCGAATAGAGGTACTCCTGGCCGTCCTCGGGGTCCTTGAACTGATGGAAGCCATCGCCGCCATGGTCGTACTCGTTCTCGTAGACGATTCGCACGGTGTTGTGCGCCGCGAGCGCCGATCCCGGCAGGGTGAGCCTGAAAGCGGTCCGCGATGGCTCGACCTGCTGGCCGTTTAGTTCGAACCGTTCGATCGTCTTCCCGCGAAAGTCAAGGAATGTGTCTGCAACGCTGGACAGGTCGAACGTGACGGTCACATCACCTCGATACGTTTCAGCGTCGCGCATCAGCGAAATGTCCAGCGTGTAGCCGGCGTTGGAGACGCGGGCAGCGCGGGCCTCGGCATCAGATTGTGTGAGCACATCACGGGTGGAATCGGCGACAGTCATCGCGACGCTCCTTGGGGTTCAGACAGCGGATTGACAGAGAGTATGACAGGCCGCGGCTCCGCGCCGCACTGTGGCCGCCCGCCCGCTGCCCTACCCCGCATTCGTGACAGGCGGTACAATCCCGCCACATTCCCACGCAGGTGCCGCCCTCCGCGCATGAGCAACATCGACTCCGTCAACGCGCTTCTCACTGCTATCCATTTCGACCGGTTCGCGGAGATCGAGGCGCGTCACGCCCCCGACGCGCTGTTCCAGTCCTTCCGCGGCCCCACGCTTCGTGACTCGGTCTCGATCGCGGATTGGCACCGTGGCTTCCTCAAGGACTACGCGGATTGCAACTACACAGAGCTTGAGTACATCGAGTCTGGCGACGTTGTTGCCGTGCGGGCCACACTCGCCGCGAAGGGGTACGATTTTCGCGCCTTCACCCAGCGCGTGGTTGAAGTATTCGAATTCGCGGGGGACGGCGGCCCGATCATCTCACGCCATCTCTACGCAATGCTCCCGGACCTCGAACTCGACAAGCCCACCACGGCGGCGCTCACGAACGCTCTCGAATCGCGCGGCGGGAGTGCGAGCGCTTCGCAGGCGCTGGTCGATGGTTTCTACGCGGCCCTGTTCTCTGGCGACGCGGAAGGGGCCAGGCCGGCGCTCGCCGACAAAGCGGCCATCATCGACTCCGTTTATGGCACAGCCAACGGCCCGGACAACATCTTTGCGCTCATGGCCGCCATCCCCAGCCCAGCTTTCGGTTCGTGGCGTGTCACTCGCTCCGTGGCCAGTGCAAAGGACGTGCTCGTCGAGGCCTCGATCGACCCGAATCGCCCCCGCGCTGTTGATTGGGTGCGCGTGGTAGACGGCAAAATCGGCGTGATCGAGTCGTACTGGATGTTGCGCGAAATCGGCGTAATCCAGGCGAAGGGCGAACGCTACATCAAACAGGTCATCCTACCGATCTGATTCAGCCCCACGGATGAGGGTTCAACCTTCGTCCTTACCCCTTCGCGCACCGTGCGCAGAAAGCTGGAAGACGAGTCATGGCAACGATGTTTTACGACAAGGACGCTGATCTCTCACTGCTGAACGGTCGCAAGATCGCGGTCATCGGCTTCGGCTCGCAGGGACACGCCCATGCCTTGAACCTAAAGGACAGCGGCTGCGATGTGATGATCGGCCTCTATCCCGGCTCCAAGTCCTGGGCGCTCGCTGAAAAGCAGGGTCTGCGGGTTGTCAACGTGGAGCAGGCGGCCAAAGAAGCGGACATCATCATGATGCTTGCCCCGGACCATGTGCAGAAAGCTGTCTACGAGCAGGGCGTGGAGCCGTACCTGACCGAAGGCAAGATGTTGATGTTCGCGCACGGCTTCAATATCAACTTCCAGCAGATCGATCCTCCGCCATTTGTTGACGTCACGATGATTGCGCCCAAGGGTCCTGGCCATCTCGTGCGGCGCGTCTATACCGAAGGCGGCGGCGTGCCCTGCCTCATCGCCGTCCATCAGGACGCCTCTGAGGTTGCTCACCAGGTCGCCCTGGCCTACGCCAAGGGAATCGGCGGCACCCGCGCCGGCGTGCTTGAGACAACCTTCCGCGAAGAGTGCGAGACGGACCTCTTCGGCGAGCAGGTGATCCTTTGCGGCGGCCTTTCGTCCTTGATCAAGGCCGCCTTCGAAACACTGGTCGAGGCCGGCTACCAGGAGGAAAGCGCATTCTTCGAAACGATGCACGAACTGAAGCTGATCGTGGACCTGATCTACGAAGGCGGCCTCGCGAACATGCGCTACTCGATCAGCGACACCGCCGAGTACGGCGATTACACCCGCGGTCCGCGCATCATCACCGACCAGACCAAGGCGGAGATGAAGAAGATCCTGAAGGAGATCCAATCCGGCCAGTTCGCCAAGGAGTTTATCCTCGAGAACATGTCGGGCCGCGCCGGCTTCCTCACAACCCGCCGGCTCGAATCTGAGCATCCCGTGGAGCGCGTGGGCGCCGAGATGCGGGCGATGATGAGCTGGCTGAACGCCCCGAAGAGCAAGTAGGCGCCCGGTGAGCCTCGCCAATCGCCGCTTTGTAGGCGCCTGGAAGCTCGTCTCGATGGAGTCCCATGCGCCGGACGGGGCCGTCACGCGGCCGTGGGGAGATGACCCGTTCGGCCTTCTGGTCTGGACAGAGTCCGGCCACATGTCCGCCCAACTTGGCCCCCGCGACCCGGCGGTCGGCCCTTACGTCGCCTACTGCGGTACGCTTGAGGTGCCTGACGTGGCCGAAGGTACGCTCGTGCACCACGTCCTTGGGGCTTCACTCCCGAGACTGCTCTCCGACCAGACGCGAGGCTTTCGCTTCGTCTCGGACGACGAACTCGTGCTTACTCCACCAGCGGCCACTGATGGCTCGCGGTCCGTGCTCTCCTGGAGACGGCTCACGGCATAAGCGCGAAAGGCACGACTGAAGAGGCGAGGAGTTTCGTGTCCCGGGTCACCAGTGGCACGTTGTGGGCGATGCTCGTCGCCGCAATCAGCTCATCGGCGGGGTCGGAGCGGAAGTCGAGGCGCAGCAAGGCGTGCGCTACTCGCGCGTCCACCGGCCAAATGTGAATGCGCTGTAGCGTTTCGGCCACCACCGGGTGAGCGAGACCAAGATCGATTCGGCCAAGTTGATTGAGTTTGGCGATCTCCCACAGGACCATGGCCGATACGCTCCAGAGTTCCGAAGCCAAGAGCCGCGATTCCCGTGGAGTTAGGGAGCGAGCCATGGCGAACACGAATACGTGTGTGTCAAGATTCAGCAGCCCACACGATCCCCGGTGGACATGATGTCACCCGTGATGTGGATCTGCCGTTCCAATACGCCAATGAGATGCGCAGACGTCTTCCCATCATCGATCGGCATCAGCCGCGCCACCGGCCGGCCCCCTTTTGTGATAATGATGCCCTCTGGATCGACGTCCTCCAGGATCTGGAGGCAGTGCTGTTTGAACTGGGTGGCGGAGATTGTGCGCATCGCTCAAGCGTAGAGGAACGGATAGCTGCTGTGCCACGCGGCGCCAACTGCTAGCCTTGCCCTGTGCACCTCACCGTCACCGAACTTATTGACATCCTCGACCGTGTCGGGCTTGTCGCGTTCGCTCTGGGCGGGGTCGAGGTCGGCGTCCGACGGCGGTTGGACGTGTTCGGCCTGCTGGTGATGGGCGTTGTAACGGCGACCGGCGGCGGACTGATGCGAGACGTTATCGTTGGGCGGCTCCCCCTGGTTATAGACCGCTGGGACTATGTCCTCTGGCCCATCGCTGGTTCGCTGCTGGCGATCTGGCTGGTCGCTGTGAGACGTGCTTTTCCGAAGTCGCTGCTGGCCGTGGCCGACGCGGCCGGGCTCGGTGCGTTCTCCGCCGCCGGTGCGCTGGTTGCGATCCAGGCTGATTTGCCAGTCCCAGCCGTCGTCCTATTGGCCATCCTCACGGCTACGGGCGGCGGCGTTGTCCGTGACCTGCTCGCCGACCGGGTACCCGTGGTCCTGCGCTCGGAAGTGAACGCTACGGCCGCGGGGATTGGCGGCCTCGCCGTCTGGGCGTTCGAGCCGGTCTCCACTGGTGGCGCGGCGCTGCTCGGGGTGGCCGTGGCGGCGTTGGTCCGAGTCGGTGGGCTGGCCTTTGACCTGCACCTGCCGCACCCGGGCGGCGATGAAGGCAAGCAGCGCCGGCTCCTCTGAATCAGGCCGTGACGGCCGGCTCCTTCTTCCGTTCGTACTTCTTCGCGGGAGTGAGGATGATTGGAAGCAACTCATCCGCGCCGAAGGAGACGATCTGGCGGTCTTCAGGCGAGAGGCCGTAGAGCGTCGTGCGCTGCACCGGCGTCCGCCCCATCACCCGGATCACCCGTTCCATCTCTTCGGGCGGAAGCTCCTGGCCGAACGCGGCTCCCGCCGCCCTGGAGATGCTTTCGTTCATCAGTGTCCCGCCCATGTCGTTGACGCCCGCGTCCAGGCAGGCCTTCACGCCTTCAACGCCCATCTTCACCCAGGAGACCTGGATGTTCGTGATGTGCGGATGGAGCGCGAGGCGCGCCACGGCGTGCATCAAGATCGCCTCGCGGAAGGTGGGGCCACGGCGGGCCTTACCTTTGAGGTAGATTGGCGCCTCCATGTGGACGAAAGGAAGGGGCACGAACTCAGTGATCCCACCGGTGCGCATCTGCAGTTCACGCAGGCGCATCAGGTGGCGCGCCCAGTTCAACGGCCCATCTATGTGACCGTACATAACCGTGGAAGTGGTCCGAAAACCGGCGCGGTGGGCATCCTCCACCACGCTCAACCACTGGGCGGTCGTCAGCTTGTCCGGGCAGAGCGTGACCCTCACTTCGTCGTCCAGCACCTCCGCGGCGGTGCCAGGCAACGTACCGAGGCCCGCTTCCTTCAACTGCACCAGGAACTCCGGGACAGAGATACCGAGCGTCTCCGCGCCCTGCGCGACCTCCAGCGGCGAGAAGGCGTGGACGTGCATCCGCGGCAGGGCGGTCTTCACTGCGCGCAGAATCTCAATGTACTTCGCGCCCGTGTACTCGGGGTGGATGCCGCCCTGCATGCACACTTCAGTGGCGCCCCTTTCCCACGCTTCCTTCGCCCGCCGCACCACCTCATCCAGCGCAAGGTCGTACGGAGTGCCGCGCAGACTCTCGCTCATCTTCCCCTTGGCGAACGCACAGAACTGGCAGCGGAAGTAGCAGATATTGGTGTAGTTGATATTCCGGTTGACCACATAGGATACGCGGTCGCCGTTCACTTCCCCACGGAGACGATCGGCCGCCTCGCAGACCAGGTGGTAGTCGTCTCCGCGGGCCTGGAAGAGCCGCGTCAAGTCGTCTTCGCCGAGCATCTCGCCCATCGCGGAGCGTTCGAGGATAGCGCGCACATCTTCGGTGGCGGTGTTCACCCCGCGCGTGGGAGCCAACTGCATTGGGATATAGGCGGGGGGCGGCGCAACTTCGGCGTCGCCGGGTGACCAGTCCTCCACCCGCGCAAATCCATCGCTGTCGATTGCGCGGATCACCGCCGTGGCCATCTCCGGCTCTTGCCACCGTGCCGAATCGAACGTGAACGACGGGTAGACCGCCAGCCGCTCGGTCAACACCTTGCGGCACTCCGCGGTGTGTTTGCGAAGGGATTCGAGGTGAGGCCAGGGCGCCTCCGGATTTACGTGGTCCGGAGTGACTGGCGAAACGCCGCCCCAATCGTTCAGCCCCGCTGCGACGAGTTTCGGGTACTCGTCATAACTCAAGTTCGGTGGCGCCTGGATGTTCATCGCTGGCCCGAAGATGATCCGCGCGACGGCGATCGTCCAGAGCAGGTCGTCCAGGTCCGGCTCGGGCGAATTCGCCATCTTCGTGCCTTCCTTGGCGCGAAAGTTCTGGACTATGATCTCCTGGATGTGGCCGAACTCCTCGTTCAAGGCGCGCAACGCGAGGAACGATTCGATCCGCTCGCGCCGCGTCTCGCCGATGCCGATCAGCACGCCCGAGGTGAACGGCACCTGCAGTTCGCCCGCCGCACGCATGGTCGCCAGGCGCACCGCGGGCCGCTTATCCGGCGAGCCGTGGTGCACCATCCCTTTCTGGTGAAGCCGATCGGACACGCTTTCGAGCATGATCCCCTGCGAAACGGTGACCCGGCGCAGCGCCGCGATTTCGTCGCGCGTCATCACACCAGGGTTGGCGTGCGGCAGCAGGCCGGTCTCCTTGAAGACCAGCTCGGCCATCTCCGTCAGGTACGAGATCGTCGTTTCGTGGCCAAGTTCGGCCAGCTCCTGCTTCGCCACCTTGTAACGCAACTCCGGCTTGTCCCCCAGCGTGAAGAGCGCTTCCTTGCACCCGGCGGCGGCGCCAGCGCGTGCGATATCGAGTACTTCGTCCCGCGTCAGGTAGGCGCGCTGCCCGGGACGCGGCGGATGTGCGAATGTGCAGTAGTGGCAGACATCGCGGCAGAGCTGCGTGAGGGGGATGAATACTTTGCGCGAATACGAAATGACGTTTCGGTGCCCTCGATCACGCAGCGTGGCGGCGGCGGCCAGCAGAGGCCCGAGGTCGGTTTCCTCGGCCAACGCGAGCGCGGCTGTCTCCGAGGGGACGGTGTTTCGGTTCAACGCGGCGGCGAGCGTTTCGCGAGTCGATTCGAGCATAAAGTGGAGCCTCCAGAAGGTCTTCACAAAGGGGCGGAGTGCAGTTATGCTCCGGGGTGAGTCCAGATTATGGATTCACCCCCTCACGCCAGTAGCGTACCGCAACTCACCACATCCGCAAAGGCCCGCCCATGTCTCGAAAAGTCCGCTGCCCCGTCGCCACCACCCTCGACCTCGTCGGGGACCGCTGGACACTGCAAGTGGTTCGCGAACTCCTGCGAGGCCACAACCGCTTCAACGAACTCCGCGAATCCGTGGAGGGGATACCAGGCAGCGTCCTCACGGATCGCCTGCGAAGCCTGGAAGCCGCAGCAGTGGTGGTCCGCCGCTATTACAGCGACCACCCGCCGCGCGCCGAGTACCTGCTCACCTCAAAGGGCCATGCCCTTGGCGTGGTCGTCGGGGCGCTCGCCACCTGGGGCGAACAGCACGGCAAACATGACCTCACGCTGGTCGACAACGAATGCGGACACGGCCTAAGCATGGTCTACCACTGCCCGACCTGTGACCGCTCGGCGCCGCGCTCACGGGTGCGGATGGTAGAGGCTTAGCCTGCGGTCCGTTGGGCGTAGGCCCAGCCGTCGAGGTTCGGCGGCTCGATCCCGAGCTGTGTCAGCGATGCCGCGACATGCGTCCGGTGCTCCTTGCCGTGGTCAACCGACTGCAACATGAAGACGCTCAGCGGGATGGAGAACGCCTGGCCGCCCCGTTCGCCTGCCACCATCCGGTCGTTGTGCTCGGATTGAGCGAGGGCGCCCAGCCGTTCGCCGCTCTTTTGAAGGCTTGCCCGGATCGCCGGGAATCCCGGAAACGGCTCTTTCTCGCTCACCGATACGCCCGTGTGGTCGCTGGTCACGGCGGCGATGAAACGGGACTCGGCCGAAGCAAGATGGAGCAGCGTGTCGCCGATCGCGCCGTACGTGCCGGTCGCAGCGGCCCTGATTTGGGCGTCGTCAAGCGCTGCGCAGGCATCGTTCATCCCGAGGTTCGCCCAGAGGTGGTGGCGGAAGATCTCCGCGAGAATCGTGGTCAAAGTGCGCCTCCGTTGTTTGAAAAGAAGATGATAGCCGGTGGACGGCCTCGATCGCGCAACCGTACTTAGGCCGATCACAGCGCCGCAGCGAACGGGCTATCCTTGGGCAATGCAGCGCACCATTCAGGCCGTAATCCGGGCCGGCGAGCAATCGGGATACGTCGCCGAATGTGCGGCGTTGAATGCCGTCACGCAAGGCGCGACTTTTGATCTGGTCGCGCGCAACCTTCGCGAAGTGATCGCGCTCGCGCTCGAAGGCGAGGATCTGGGGGAACTGGGTTTCGCGCCGTCCCCGGTGATTGTCGTCTCGTTCGACTAGCGCGCCGCCCCGCCGCCGTTTGCCGCCTCAAGCCCCTCGGCGGTATAATATCCCTTCCACACGTACGTTTTCGCGGGGTCTTTCTTTGCACGTCATAGGTCTGACTGGTGGCATCGCCAGCGGCAAATCCACCGTTGCGCGTTTCTTCCGCGACCAAGAAGTCTCCGTGCTCGACGCAGATGTTCTCGGCCACCGCACCTACGATCCCGGTACGGACACCTTCGCCGCGGTAGTCGATGCGTT
>JBDSJC010000049.1:0-12554 GCA_039917655.1 Tepidiformaceae bacterium | reverse complement strand
CAGGCCCTGCTTCCCCGCCAGAGCCCGATCCAACTAACATTCCGCCTGACCGGGCGCTATGCTATTGGACGATCGGTTCAAGGGCGCAAAGCTCCCAGGGGCGCCCGCCGAGTTCAGGCGGACTGTTACACCGCAGAAAGCAAACGAATTCCCCATGCTTCTCGTTGCCCTGATCGTCGCGGCGGCCGTACTCGTCGTGCTCCTCATCCTCATCGTTGCCGGCCATATGCTGGTGAACATCGGCGGCCAACAGATCGGTGTCCTCGAACGGCGCTACCTGGGCAAAGGCCTGCCAGAAGGCCGCGTCATCGCCATGAAGGGCGAGATCGGCGTCCAGGCGCGAGTCCTCGCTCCTGGCCTGCACTTCCTACCGCCGTTCCTCTACGCCGTCCGCAAAGACGCCATGATCCTGATCGAGCAGGACCAGGTCGGCCTCGTCGAATCGATCGACGGCAAAGCGCTGGACCCGGGCCGCATCTTCGGGCGCCACGTCGATGCGCACGATACCTTCCAGGACGGTGAGCGCTTTCTCCTCAACGGCGGCCAAAAAGGCCCCCAGATCGATATCCTGCCCCCCGGCAAGTACCGCATCAACACCTACGTCTTCCGTGTCCGCACCGAGTCCTCGGTGACCGTGCCAGCCGGGCAAGTCGGCATCGTCAGTGCGCGTGATGGTGACCCCATCCGCCCCGGCCGCCTGCTCGCCCACGCCGTTGAAGGCCACCTGGCGTTCCAGGACGGCCAGGCGTTTCTGATCAACGGCGGGCAACGCGGCCCCCAGATCGAGTGCCTGCTCCCCGGCCGCTACCGCATCAATTCGGACCTGTTCGCAGTTGAGGTGATGCCCGCTACCGTTATCCAGGCGAACCAGGTAGGGCTGGTCACCGCCAAGGACGGCGAGCCCCTGCCCGACGGCGAACTCGTCGCTGCCTCAGTCACCAGCCACGGCGACTTCCAGGATGGCTCCGCTTTCCTGGCCCACGGCGGCCAACGCGGTCCGCAGTATGACCTCCTCCGCCCCGGCACCTACTACGTCAACCCGCTGATGTTCGATACCAGGCTGGACGACGTGATCGTTGTCGAGCGCGGCGAAGTTGCGGTGCTCGTTTCCAACGTTGGCAAGCAGCCGGACCTCAACCCAACCGAGGCTGGACTGAAGGTCGGGACGGAGGTCTACGTTGTCCCGTCCGGCTTTCGCGGCATCCAGGCAGAGGTCGCCGGTCCGGGCGTCTACTATCTCAACCGCTGGGCGTACATCGCCTACATCGTCCCCACCACGAACCTCACCATCGACTGGGCGGAAGAGGGCGTCATCAACGACGTGCCCACGCCGCCCGTCCCGTCGGGCCAGCTTTCGCGCCTACAGCTCTTCAACCCGCTCGCGGTGATCAGCCGCGACGGCTTCGAAATGAGTGTGAGCGTCAAGGTTGTCATCCGCGTTCGCCCGGACCAGGCGCCGCTGATGGTCGCCAAGATCGGCTCGATCGAGAATCTCATCGACCACGTCATCCACCCGATGATCGACTCCTCGTTCCGCAACCAGGCGTCGTCCTCGGCAGCGATGAACTTCATGCAGGATCGTGCGGAAGAACAAGCGAAGGCCGAAGAGCGGGCTCGCGCCGAACTCGAGCGCTACCACGTCGAGTGCGTCTCGGTGCTCATCTCGCAGATCGTCCTGCCGCAAGAACTGATGTCGATCCAGACCCGCCGCGTCATCGCCTCGCAGCAGCAGGAGATGTTTGTCGAGCAGCAGAAAGCAGAGCATGAGCGCATCGCCACCGAGAATACCCGCGCCCAGGCAGACCAGCAGATCAACCTTGTGAGCGCCCAGATTGGCGTCCAGATCGCCGACCAGAACCGTCAGAAGACGGTCATCGAAGCCGAGGGCCTCGCTCGCGCCATCGAACTGAACGGAGACGCCGAAGGCAAGAAGATCCTGGCCGTTGGTTCCGCCACCGCCGAAGCCTACGCAAAGCAGGTCGCAGCCATGGGCCAGGGCAACCTCACGGGCATCGAAGTGGCAAAGGCGATTTCGGCCGCGGGCCTCAAGATCACGCCGGACATCGTGGTTGCGGGAGGAAACGCCGGCGAGAGCGGCGGCATCTTCTCGGCGTTCATCGCCCAACTGCTCCAGGGCAACCGCGCCAACGCTGGTTCGAACGGCAACGCCGAGGCCACGGACGAGTCGGTTCCGCGTACGTAAGTAAGCGGTGGGGTGTGGTCTCGTCGTCGCTCACCAGGGCGCGGCGCGGGTGATGGCCTGCCTGTCAGGGCCCGCTACTGGATCCGAAAGATCGGGAGGTTCGGCGGAATCCGCGTGAGTTCTTCGTCGGGCACGTCTGCGTTCGCCACGCCGAAGAATCGCTTCGTTTCCGAAGCCCAGATCTTTAGGTAGTCACGCAGGATCGGTGGCTTCTCTTCGTCGCCGACCTCTACGACGCGGATAGTCTCGCTCTTGCGCCCGAGCTTCAGCACGCCGTCGTTCGTCACGCGGATGTTGCGTACCCACTGCGTATCCCCCCTTGGCGCCACCAGGTAGCGCGGCTCACCAATCGTCAGCGGGTTGACCGGCGTGCTGCGCCACTCGCCGCTCTTGCGCCCCTTCGCGGATAGTACACGCGAGCCTGTCATGCTCACTCCGAGTCTCGTCGTTAGCGCGATGAGGGGGTTGAAGATGTGGTTCGTTGCAAAGTCGGGCTTTTGATACGTGGCCATGTTGGTCCGTTTCAGTTGCTTAACGCTGTGAGGCTTACTCCTACGCCGTCAAGACTTATACTGTTAAACATGCCCTACCCTTCCCGCCTCTCCCAGATACAAATTGTCGCCGAGGGGCGAGCGCTCCTCGAAGAGGACGGGCGCCAGGGCCTGACGATGCGCGCCCTCGCCCGCCGACTCGCGGTCAGCGCGCCATCCCTCTATTTCCACGTCGAAAGCCGCGACGACCTCCTCGTGCAACTGATCGCCGAAGGGCTGACGGAACTCGGCCGGCGGATGGCGGAGGCCGGTTCACTGGGCACACCTTCGGAGCAAGCGCACCGCCTTGCAAGCGTCTACGTCGGCTTCGCCGAGGCTAACCCTCAATTATTCACGCTCATCTTTGGGCCCTGCGCCGAACGGTCGTTGGACTGGGCGATTGGTGAACGGGCGTCGGCGCCAATTTTGCAGCTCGCCTCAGACATCGTCGGCCCCGATCGCGCGCTTGCCCTCGCTGGAGGCCTTTGGTCACTCGTCCACGGGTACACGGTGCTGAAGCTGGCGGCTCAATTCTGCCTGGACCCGGACCCGGAGTCCAGCTTCGCCTTCGCGCTTGACACACTGCTCGAAGGGGCGGCGCTTGCGGGTCGCGCTTTGGCCCGATAACGTCCCGCCATGCCAAACGCATCTGTCAACGACGTCTCCCTCTACTACGAAGAACTGGGCAGCGGGCCACCACTGCTGCTGATCATGGGCCAGGGCAGCGACCACCACGGCTGGGACGCCGTCCGCGATGACTTCGCCGACCACCATCGCGTGATCGTTTTCGACCACCGCGGTACCGGCCAGAGCGACAAGCCGCGCGACCCCGCCTATTCGATCGAAGGCTTCGTCGCCGACGCTGTCGGCCTGCTCGACCACCTCGGGATCGAACGGGCACACGCCTACGGCATCTCGATGGGCGGCCGCATCTGCCAGCGCCTCGGCATCGACCATGGTGACCGGCTCAGCGCCCTGGTGCTCGGCTGCACCACTCCCGGCAACGCACACGGCATAAAACGCTCGCCCGAAGTGGACGCGGAAATGGCCAACCGCCCGGCCGACGTCGCTGCGCGAGTCGCCTTTCTCGCTGACCAGATGGTCTCCCCCGCGTACCTCGAAGCCCACCCCGAGTACCTGGTGACCGCCCGCCTTCGAGCGGAGAACCCGATCCCGCCGCACGCCCAGAAGATGCATTACCTGGCCAGCGAAGGCCACGATTCCTGGGCCGGCCTGCCCCACATCACTGTACCGACACTCGTCATTCACGGCACGGAGGACCGCATCAACCCCACAGCCAACGCCGCCCTGCTCGCCGAGCGCATCCCCGGCGCCGAGCTCTACATGGTCGAAGGTGGCCGCCACGGCTACTTCATCGAGTTCCACGAAGAGGCAAGCGGCGTAGTCCTCGATTTCCTTGCCCGGCACCCGATCTAGTGGCCACGGTACGCCGCGCGAAATTGGCTGACGCGGACTCGCTCGCCCGCCTGCGCTACGAGTTCCGGGCCTCGATTGACGAAGCGACCGAGCCGGAGGCCGCCTTCATGGCCCGCGCCGTGCCCTGGATGCGCGACCGCCTCGCGTCTGCCGGACCATGGCACTGCTGGGTCGTCGAAGACCTGGGCGGAGGCGTAGACGGCCACCTCTGGCTCCAACTTATCGAAAAGATCCCCAACCCGGCGTCTGAACTCGAACACCATGCCTACATAACGAATGTGTACGTCCGCCCCGAGCAGCGCGGCACGGGCGCAGGTCAGGCACTGATGGACGCCGCCCTCGCCTTCTGCCGCGAACAACGCGTCGATTCCGTTATCCTTTGGCCCACCGCTCGCAGCCGCACGCTCTACGCCCGCAACGGCTTCACCGTGCGCGACGACGTCATGGAAGCGATCCTTGACGACGGCCGCCACCTCTAGCCCGCGAGCAGCCTCATCACCGCATCGGTGTCCGAGAGGTCGTCCAACACCCAGTCGGCGCCGCTCGTCCGCAGTCCGTCCGCGGTGTGCGACCCGGTCGCCACTGCCAGCGTCCGCGCGCCCGCCGCTTGTGCCGCCTCGACGTCTAGTGGCGTGTCGCCGATCACGATCGTCTCCCGCGGATCAGCGTCGATGCCCAGCACCGCGGCCATGTCCCGCATGCCTGCCGCCACGACCTCGGCCCGCACAGGCGTGTTATCGCCGAATCCGCCTCCGCTGAACCAATGCCAGAGCCCGTAGTGTGTGAGCTTCGTTTCGGCGCCGCGACGCATGTTCCCGGTCGCCAGCCCGATCGCTCCGTGTGATTGCTGGAGCAAAGGAAGCAGCGTTTCCACACCTGGTAAAACAACTCCCGGACGTTCCGAGAGGGAGGCGCTCAGCGTTAGCAGGTAGGCCTCCGAGACACGTGCGTACGCTTCGTCCACATCCGGACCCAAGTCATGCTGGGCGATGATCTCGCCGAGGATCGCCCGATCGGTGCGCCCATCGAACGAGACGTTCTCGGTTGCGGATTCGAGCCCGAACGCGTCTCTGAACGCCTCGTTGAGCGCCGCCCGGCCCGCGCCCTGGCTGCGGATCAGCGTCATATCGATGTCGAACAGGATGATTCGTGCCATGCGTCCCGAGTCTACGGGCCCCGCCGGTACGCTCGAATTGCGTTGCTCGGGCGGGCACTGGCGTCAACAATCCGCGCATGGCGATCGGCGAGGCGCTTGGCGGCGATCATCGGCATGGCCGACGCGGGGCTCGCAGTGATGGAGTACGCGCCCACGCTGGTCAAGCAGACGGTCGCCGGTTACGGTCGCGGCGAAAAGTCGCAGGTGGCGGAGATGGTGCGTCTCCAGCTCGCGCTCAAGGTGGTGACGACTCCGGCAGCCGCTGCGGACGCGCTGGCCATCACGGTGACGCACTGGGCGCACACGCGGCTGGCGGCGGAGGGCTAACAAGATGCCTACCGCGAGTTGAGTTCGAGCACCATCTGTGCTGTAAGCGCCGAGAACACCAGTACACCGGCGAGGACGGCGATTGCGAGCCGCAACGGCGTGAAAAGCAGACCTCCTGTGACCACCATGGCCAGGCCCACGAATACCAGCAGCGCGCCCACGTCAGTGAACGCGGCGGCAAACCCACCGAGGACGAAGAGCGGGCCGAACCCCAGGAGCAGCCATGCTGTGAAGAGACGGTCGGCGGGTGTCACTCCGAGAGCATGCGCCTCGCGCGAGTATCGCGAAGTAAGCATGGGGGCTAGTACACGCCGCCAAGCTTGCCGTGGTCCCACGTGTAGATCTCCACGGGGTTGATGCGCACAACGACGCGCTTGCTGGCGACCTTGAGGGCGGCCTCGGGGGTGTCGGTTGGGGCGGGGATGCCGTTGTACTTCGCGCCGATCTTGGCCATCACGCTGGCCGTGAAAGCGGTATCTTCGAGCAACTCAGCGTTGCCTTCGATGACAAGTCCGCGCAGCTCGGTGTACGCCTGCCCGGATTCGAGCATTGCCGTGATCTTCGGGTCGCGCCGCAGGTTCAGGACCTTCTGGCTCTTGCCAAACGTGGTGAAGTGCACCACGCCATCGATCACGACGTACCACATGGCGACGAGGTGCGGGAAGCCTTTGGGGCCGTTCGAAGCGATCTGGATGGTCCAGCCATCGTGCAGGAAGGCCTCCTGTTCGGCGGGTGTGAGGGCGATTGAGGAACGGCGGCTTGGCATCGGAATGGCATCCTTGCGGGTGTAGTATGGCCGCACAGTAGAAGCCTTCGGGCACGGGGGCAACTCAGGAGGCGATTGATGTCCTACACCTACCACGAGGGCGAACGCAAGCTACAGGAGCGATTCGACAGTACGGGCCTTGCCGACAAGCTGAACGACCGCGTGGTCCACGACACGATCAGCGAGGGCGACCGGGAGTTCATCGGGCGGATGGACATGTTCTTCCTCGCCTCGGTGAGCGCCGAAGGAAACGTCGACTGCTCCTACAAGGGCGGCGAACCGGGATTCGTGAAAGTCGTGGACGACCGCACCGTCGCATTCCCGAACTACGACGGCAACGGGATGTTCATGAGCGCCGGGAACATCCTCACGAACCCCAAGGTGGGGATGCTGTTCATCGATTGGGAGAACCAGTGGCGGATGCGGCTGAACGGCACGGCGAGCATCGATTTCGCGGACCCGCTGCAAGCCGATTGGCCGGAAGCGATGTTCGTGGTACGCGTGCGGGCCGAAGAGGTGTTCCCGAACTGCCCTCGCTACATCCACAAGATGCAGCTCGTCGAAAGGTCCGGATTCGTGCCGAAAGCCGAGTGCCGTACGCCGGAGCCAGACTGGAAAGACCATTTCGAAGAAGCCTTGCCGTCTGACCAGCAGGCGCGGCGGGCGGCCCTCCGAAAGCAGGGCGAACTGTGAGCCAGCCCCTCACACCGCCACGCGGCAAGAAGTTCGAAATTGAGGAGTACGCCCCGGCCTATAAGGGCGACGAATCCAAGGACGCCGCGGAGGTCGAACTGGCCACGCTGCGGTTGCGCCTGGACGAACTACAGAACCTGCTTTACGCGGACGACCGCTTTGCCATGCTGATCGTCCTCCAGGCGATCGACGCGGGCGGAAAAGACGGGACGATCAAGAGCGTCTTCCAGCAGGTTGGTCCGCTCGGCTGCTCGGTCGTCTCGTTTGGCGTGCCATCGAAGCTTGAGCTGGCACACGACTACCTCTGGCGCTATCACCGCGAAGCGCCGGGACGTGGCGACGTGGTGATCTTCAACCGCTCGCACTACGAGAGCGTGCTTGTCGAACGGGTGCAGGGCCTCGCCCCGAAAGAGGTCTGGAAAGCGCGCTACGAGCAGATTAACCAGTTCGAAAGCTATCTCTCCGGCCAGGGCACAATGGTGATGAAGTTCTTCCTCCACATCTCCAAGGAAGAGCAGCGCGAGCGGCTTCAGGCCCGCGTGGATGACCCAAGGAAGCGCTGGAAGTTCCGTATGGGTGACCTTGAGGACCGCAAGCTTTGGGATGAATACCAGGCGGCTTTCGAGGACATGGTGGACAACTGCAATACCGAAGCAGCTCCCTGGCACGTGGTCCCCGCGAACCACAACTGGTATCGCGACCTGGCGGTGGCGCGCGCGCTGGTGAAGAAGCTGGAGAGCATGGACCTCCGCTACCCCGAGGCCGAGCCGGGTGTGGCCGGGGTGCGGGTTACTTAGGGATTCGAGGGCACGGGGTTAGCCGTCTTCTCTCGCTGGGTCGCACGTCGACGCGGATTGACGGAATGAAAGGTCTTTCAAGTCGGGGTATTAACTTCTGGCGGCGGCGGTCGTTAGTCACGGTGTGGATTCGACGTGACTACAGAGACAGCTGGCGCCCAACCCGGTTGGGGACGGAAGCAGGCCGAGGGGAAAATGTTCGAACGGCGCGAATGCGACCGTTGCGGCCTGCGTTTCAACTTCGGGGCGAGCGTACGGATAACGCGAGTGCCGACATGCCCGGCGTGTGGCAGCCTTGGTTCGCGTCCGCGGGTGGTCTGAGCAGAATTTTCCGTAGCGGGGCCGCTCGGTAGAATCGTTATCTGCGTAGGGGTGTAGCTCAGTTGGTAGAGCATCGGCCTCCAAATCCGAGTGTCGCGGGTTCGAGCCCTGCCACCCCTGCCAGTAGAAGCTTGTATTGTGTCCGGACCCTCAGCGGCTTGCCGCAGGGCACGAGAAGTTCTTAGGATGTTGACGGGCCCAGGTGGTGGAACGGCAGACACGCTGTCTTGAGGGGGCAGTGCCCTTTTGGGCGTGCGAGTTCAAATCTCGCCCTGGGCACCACACCTAGTTGAACACGGCGCCATGGCCAAGTGGTAAGGCAGAGCTCTGCAAAAGCTCCATCGCCGGTTCGAATCCGACTGGCGCCTCCAGAACACGCGCAGGGGTCCTTCTTCGGAAGGGCCCCTTTGCTTGAGCGTTAAGTGGGGAGTGCTTGGTGGTTAGAGGTCCGCGATGTCTTCGGGGAGGATGCCCAACGCGGAGGCGAGGGCGCGATTCACGAGAGCCATCTTGTCGGCGGAAAGCGACCCAACGTAGTCGGTGAAGAGAGAGCGGCGAAGGCTGGTGACCAGGTCGCACTGGAGGGAGCTGGCGTACTTCAGCCCTTCCGCTTCGCCCACGAGAACCTCCGTGGCGAGACCATGAAAGTTTGAATAGGCGGGCACACAGAGCGCCGTCGAATGGTCCGCTTCGAGGAAACGCTGCTTGCTGACGACAAGGAAAACTCGCGCCGGGCGCGGATCGTTCGGGGGGAACGGCACTCGGTAGAACTCACCCCTCTGCAAGTTCGCCACATTCGTCGCTCCCAAGCTCGAACCACGGCACCTGGAGTTCGAGTACTTCTTCGGTCTCGTGCCTGTAGGAGGGGTCGGCGGACAAGCGGGCATAGATAGCGGTGTCTTTGCGATCCCGCTCCTCGCGCTGGGCCAGGAGGATCTGGCGCTTCAGAACTTTCTCAATGAATTCGGAGCGACTCACGCCGGCGGCAAGCTTGTCGATCCCCGCGAGCACTTCTGGCGAGAGTGTGACTGATGTCTTCACTTTCATACCACCATCATACCACCCGCGCGGGTCCCGGTCGCCCTACAACCCGTACAGCATCGGTTGCGCGCGGAGCCATTCGCCGACCATCTCGCCGATCATGATGGTGGTGAGGTTCGTGTTGGCGCGGGGGACGGTGGGCATGATTGAGGCGTCGGCGACGACGAGGCCTTCGATGCCGTGGGCACGGCCGTACTGATCGACGACGGCGAATGGGTCGCTTGCGGGGCCCATTTTGGCCGTGGCGCAAGGATGAAAGCCGCTGGCGGCGAAGCGGGACAGCAAACCGCGGAGCGCGTCATCGCTGAGTTCGCGTTCGGCGGTGGGGAAGATCACGCGGTCAATGAGGCCGGCCATGGGGCCCGCATCCATGAACGCCAGGCAGTCGCGGAAGCAGGACATCAGGCGGGTCATGTCGCGCTCGTCCGTGAGCATGTTTTGGCGGATGACTGGCGCGTCGTGGGGGTCGGCGGAGGCGAGGGTGAGCGTGCCCTTGCTGTTCGCCTGTTCGAGCACGGCGGCGACGGCGAACGCGCTCAGCGAGCCGCCTCGCGGGGAGAACGAGAATGCTTCTATCTGAAGGTCGTTGCGCTGGTCGCTGCCGGGCGCGGTATAGCGAAGGATGGTCTGGACGATCGGCTGGTCGGGGTCAAGGATCGCGGAGTCCTTGACCGTGGCGGCGACGGCGAGGGCAGGGTGGTCCGAGAAGCTGGCGCCGACGCCAGGTGTTTCGCGGACGAGTTCGATGCCGTGGCGTTCAACCTCCCCCCTCGGGCCGATGCCGGAGCGCAGGAGGATGGCGGGCGTTTGAATCGCGCCCGCCGAGAGGACTGTTACGCGGCCGCGAACGGTCTCTACCTCGCCGTCTCGCTCGACTTCGACGCCAACACAGCGGCCGTGGTCGAACAGCAGGCGGCGGGTGAGGGTGCTGGCGGAGATGCGGAGGTTGGGGCGGGCGCGCGCCGCCGAGAGGTAGCCGATGGCGGTGGAGATGCGCAGCCGCCCGATTTTGTTCATGGGGTGGGGGCCGCTGCCCCAGCTCTCGGGGTCGTTCGCGTCTTCGCAGCGCGGGTAGCCGAGTTCGTCGCTCGCTTCGAGCCACGCCTGTTGGACCTTCGTCAGTTCGTCCCACTGGTAGCGGCGGATGGTGATCGGCCCGGCGTCGCCGTGGTAGGGCTTGCCGCCGAAATCGAGGTCGCGTTCGAGGCGGTTGAAGGCAGGAAGGACCTTCTCCCAGGCCCATTCGGGGTTGCCCGCGGCGGCCCAGCCATCGTAGTCCTCCGGCATGCCCCGGAGGGCGATGGTGGTGTTGACAGCACTGGAGCCGCCGGTCACGCGTCCGCGGGGGAAGGGGACACTACGGCCCGCGGCGGTCGGTTGGTAGCTGAAGCCCCAGTCGTGCGCGGTATAGGAGTTATTGTGACTGTTGACGAGGTCGAAGGGCGTGTCGGCGGTCGAAGGGTAGTCGGGGCCAGCTTCGAGGAGGAGGACCGAGCGGCGCGGGTCCTCACTCGCCCGCGCGGCGATGACCGCGCCGGCGCTGCCCGCACCGATGACCACGAGATCGAAGAGTTCGTCACTGAAAACTGACACGTCACCCAGCCTGTCGTAGTATTTTGCCGCCCGGCCACCCGCAACCAGCGCACGCCGAGGCTCCGAACCCTGACACCGTCGATCGAGGCATTCTATGACGTTCGAAACCGTACTGGCGCAGGCCCGCGCCGAAGACCGTACCCTCCTCAACGAAGTGGAGGCAAAAGAGTTGCTGCGCGAAGCTGGCGTGCCCGCCACCGCCGCCACGCTCGCCAAAACCCGCGACGAAGCGCAGAGCCAGGCAACGGCGATGGGCTACCCGGTCGTCCTCAAGGTGGTGTCGCCGGATATCGCCCACAAGAGCGATGTCGGCGGAGTGAAGCTCAACCTCGCGGATAGCGAAGCGGTTGGCGTGGCATTCGACGAGATCATGACGAACTCCAAGGCGGCGGAGCCGAACGCGCGCATCAACGGCGTTTCGGTGCAGGAGATGGCAAAGCAGGGCACCGAGGTGATCGTGGGGATGACCACGGACCCGCAGTTTGGGCCGGTGATGATGTTCGGCCTCGGCGGGATCATGGTCGAAGTGCTAAAGGACGTCTCCTTCCGGTTGGTCCCCCTGGAGGCGAAAGATGCTGACCAGATGATGGCCGAGATCAAGGGCCGGCCGATCCTCGACGGCGTGCGCGGCCAGCCGCCGGCGGACTTGAAAGCGTTGCGCGAGACGATCTTGAAGGTGTCGGCGTTCGTGGAGAAGCATCCCGAGGTGCGAGAACTGGACCTGAACCCGGTGTTCGCCTACCCGGACGGGGCGCTGGCAGTGGATGCGCGCATCGTCCTGAGCGAGGCCTAACAATGTCAGTACCAGGACACCGCCTCGACCGGATGTTCAACCCGAAAGTGGTCGCGGTAGTGGGCGACAAGGGCCCGGCCTACATGTGGCTGCAGAACAACATGCCGTTCAAGGAGAAGGGCGGCACGCTCTACTCCGTGCAGCTCGATGCGAAGGAGATCCCAGGCATCGAAGCGCTCGGCATCAGGAACTTCACCTCGATGGCGGACATCCCCGAGGAGATCGACTACGCGGTCGTGGCGGTGCCGCGCCAGGTTTCGCCCTACGTGCTCAAGGACCTGATCGCCAACGGCGCCCACGGCGCTGGCTTTTTCACCTCGGGCTTCGCGGAAACGGGGGAAGAGCTGGGCATCAAGCTCCAGGACCAACTCACGGCTACAGCGCGCGAGGCGAATTTCAACCTTGTTGGCCCGAACTGCATGGGCCTCTACCTGCCGAAGGTGGGCGTTCGCTTCAGCGCTGATGCGCCGATCGCCGACGACGGCCGGATCGGCTTCCTCAGCCAATCGGGTACGCACGGCATCATGTTCAGCCTCGTCTCCGGCGCGAACGGACTCCACGTCAGCCGCTGCGCCAGCTTCGGCAATGCCGTTGTGCTCGATGTGAGCGACTACCTGGAATACCTGGCGCTGGACGATGAGACCGAGGTCATCGGGATGTACGTCGAAGGCGTGAAGGATGGCCGCAAGTTCTTCGACACCCTGAAGATGGCGACGGCCCGCAAGCCGGTCATCGTCTGGAAGGGTGGTCAAACCGCCGCTGGGGCACGCGCGACGATGTCGCACACCGGTTCCCTGGCGGCGCCCCAGGCGATCTGGGAAGGGATGGTGCGGCAGTGCGGGGCGATCGCTACCAACAACCTGGACGAGACGATCGATACGATGAAGTTGCTGGTGA
>JBDSJC010000048.1:0-19776 GCA_039917655.1 Tepidiformaceae bacterium | reverse complement strand
TCTTGAAGGATGAGTTCGATGGCCTCCTTCAGGCGTTCGAGTAGCTGGTCCAGCGTCTCAGGCTGCGCGCATGAACCAGGCGTTCAGTGGGTCAGCGACCGGGGCGCCGGCTGGCTCGTCGGCGATGGTTGGCAGCCAGACTGGCGACCGCCGGTTGAGCAAGCGGCTCGTCGGTGGCTGCGGCGGGCGGGTCGTCTCCCACGCTTCGTCCGTCGTGAGGCCCTGAGTCCCTGCCTGGCCGTGGCCATGCTCCCGTTCGGCCCGCACACGCAGGCCCCAGGCCTGGAGCGCCGCCGTGATCGTGGCGGTCGATGCGTCTTCGTCCACATAGACTACGCCCGAGCCGCCGACGGGCATCACTGCCATGGGGCGTGACGTGTGTTCTCGTTCAGAATCCTTGAGGACTACCCGCAGGTGATTCATAGTCGTGTCTGAACAAACGGACGGGGTTGTTCGGGGCATCAGCGCGGCGGCGTCCGATTGGGTGACGGCCGGGGGTAGGATTCGGTTATCGGGCGGCAGCTTTATCATCGGCTAGCAGTTGTCTCAGAACCGTTACGTTCTGACCGCGAGGCCGAGGCCCGTGCGAAACACTGAGGGCCGATACTCCCCACATGCACTCGGCTCCCTCCGGCAACGACGGCAAAACCTCGAGCAAACTCCGCCAGCCGGCCACGCCTCCGGACATGGAGTCCCTGAATGTCGGCGGCAGGTCACCGACCAGCCCCGAGGACGGCTTCGGTCAGCTCTGGTCGAAGTCGTACGCCCTCGCTTTTGGCGATTTCAGCCACTCGCCCGAGGAAGTGATCTCCACCTGGAAAAGCCGGTTCGACCAGTTCTGGCCCGAGGGTAGCCGGCTGCACATCGACGGCCGTTGGCGGGCGGGCAACGTGGCTGCCGTGAAGCTCGCCCTCGGCGCCGGACCTCACGTCTACACGGGAATGTTGGTGGCCGAGTCCGGCGCTCGTTCGTTCCGCCTGGCAACACCGCAAGGCCATCTGTTCACCGGCTGGATCCGCTTTTCGGCGAGGGACGTGGACGGCGCTACAAACCTCCACGTGGAAGTCCGGGCCCGGGCCACGGACCCGCTCTACGAACTCAGCCTGATGCTCGGTGGACACCGCCTGGAAGACATTTTTTGGGAGCACACGCTCCAGGCCGTCGCCGCCCACTTCGGCGAGAATGGCACGGTGACGAAGAAGCGGCAGCTCCTCAAGCGCCGGCGGAAGTGGAGCCATGCCTGGCTCATCTGGTACAACGCCGCGCTGCGTTCGCTGGTCTGGGACCTTTCGGCGCCTTTGAGGAACCTCTGGGACCGTCGGCCGGGAGAGCGGGGTCAGCGACATGCCTGAACTCGATGCTGTCGTCGTTGGCTCAGGGCCGAACGGGCTCTCGGCGGCGATCGTCCTTGCCCAGGCGGGGCGCCGCGTGAAAGTCTTGGAAGCTGCCCCGCTCCTCGGCGGTGGCGCGCGCAGCGGCCAGTTGACCGAACGTGGCTTCGTCCACGACATCTGTTCGGCGGTCCACCCCCTGGGCGTCTCGTCGCCATTTTTCCGTTCGCTGCCCTTGGAGTCGCACGGCTTGCGGTGGATGCACCCCGCGACTATGCTCGCGCACCCACTTCCCGATGGGACGGCGGCGGTCCTCAGGGGTTCGGTGGAGGAGACGGCTCGGGGGCTCGCCTCTCACGGTTCCGCTGGCGATGAAGACGCTTACGTTCGCCTGATGCGACCCTTCACCGAGAGCTGCGACGACCTGCTCGAAGAGTTCCTGCGACCGATCGTCCACCTGCCAAAGCACCCGTTGCTGATGGCCCGGTTCGGGATGGTCGCTTTGCGTTCGGCGTCGGGCCTTGCCCGATCGCGCTTTGAGGGCGGCCATGCGCGCGCGCTCTTCGGGGGCATGGCCGCGCACGCCACGCTGCCCCTCACGCATCCGCTGACCGCCTCGTTTGGGCTCATCCTCGCGGCTGCGGGCCACGCGCGAGGCTGGCCGGTTGCCAGTGGGGGATCGCAGGCGATCACGGACGCCCTTGCCGCGCAACTCCTCGCCCTCGGCGGAGAGATCGAGTGCGAGCGGCGCGTTAGCAGCCTCGATGACCTCCCGCCGTCGCGGGCCGTGCTCTTTGACCTCACGCCCCGCCAACTGCTTTCGATCCTTCGTGGCAAGCTCGCGCCCGGTTACCGGCGACAGCTGCTCGGCTTTCGCTACGGGGCGGCGGTATTCAAACTCGACTACGCCCTTTCCGGACCGATGCCCTGGACCGCCGCCGAGTGCCGCGACGCCGCAACCATTCACATCGGTGGAGAACTGCGGGAAGTGGTGCGGGCCGAATGGGAGGTCGACCACGGAATGCACCCCGAGAGGCCATACATCGTGGCGGCCCAGCCGTCCGTCTGCGACCCGTTGCGCGCCCCGGCCGGCATGCACACCCTATGGGCCTACTGCCACGTCCCGAACGGTTCGACTTTCGACATGACAGCTCGGGTCGAGGCCCAATTCGACCGCTTCGCTCCCGGTTGGCGCGACCTCGTGATCGCCCGCAAGGTGACGCCACCCCTGGCGGTCGCGGAGTACAACGAGAACTACGTCGGCGGCGATATTGCGGGCGGCTCGCATGGGGGGATGCAGCTGTTCTTCCGGCCGGCGCACAAGCTGGACCCGTACAAAATTGCCACCAGAACACACGGCACGCGGCTCTACGTGTGCTCGTCCTCTACCCCGCCGGGCGCAGGCGTGCACGGGATGTGCGGCTACTGGGCAGCTCGTTCGGCGCTCGACGACTGGTGACCCGAGATTCACGACTGGCTCCAGTACTCTCCGAGTTGACTTCGCCTCAAGCTTTAGGGGTCGGCTCCAACCACCGGCACCAGCCAATGGCCAACGGCCAACGGCCAATGCGATACTGCACGTACCGCGCCCGCGCGCTCCCAATCCTCCATACGCAAGCAGGTTGACCATGCCACGACACCCCAACGAGGCTCTCTTCGAAGGCGAAAAGCCGTTCCCCATCATCCCCACATGTGAGCATTTCGCCGGCACCGAGGAGCGCATCGGCAAGGCGTTCCAGCTCCAGGAGAAGATGGGCGGCGTCTTTGACATCACCATGGACTGCGAGGACGGCGCTCCCACCGGCGCTGAAAAGGCCCACGCCGAAATGGTCGTACGCATGCAGCAGAGTGAGCTGAACAAGTTCAACATGGCTGGCGTCCGCATCCACGATTACACCAACGAGCACTGGAAACAGGACATCGACATCATCGTCCCCGGTGCGGGTGAACGGCTGGCCTACATCACCATCCCGAAGACGGTGAAGGCCGTGCATCTCGCGGAGATGATCGAGTACATCCGGACCACCGCGGCGAAGGCCGGGATCAAGCGGGAGATCCCCATCCACGCGCTCATCGAAACGCACGGCGCCCTTCACGAGGTCTGGGAGATCGCCGAGCTGCCGAACATCCAGGTGCTGGACTTTGGCCTGATGGACTATGTGAGCGCCCACCACGGCGCAATCCCCTCGAGCGCCATGCGTTCGCCCGCCCAGTTCGACCACGCCCTCCTGCACCGCGCGAAGTCCGAGACGGTGGCCGCCGCGCTTTCGAACGGCATTGTCCCCTGCCACAACGTGACGCTCGAACTGAAGGACACCGACTTTATCTATAAGGACGCACTGCGCGCACGCGAGGAGTTCGGCTTCCTCCGCCAGTGGAGCATCTACCCCGCGCAGATCGAGCCGATCACCCGCGCGATGGCGCCCGCCATGCCCGAGATCGAAGAGGGACAGGCGATCTTGCTAAAGGCCTACGAGGCCGACTGGGGCCCCATCCAGCACGAAGGAAACCTCCACGACCGCGCAACTTACCGCTACTTCTGGGAACAGCTCCAACGCGCTCACGTCCTCAACCTCCCCCTCCAGCAGCGCGTCCTCGACACCTTCTTCGCGGACGCCGTCCCGGTATAGACGCGCAGCAACGCCCTCTCCGCGCCGTCCTTCCCGGGAAGGAGCAGAGGGGGCGAGGGGTGGGTGGCGCGCGAGGAAACGCCGATGACTGACCCGGCCCCCTCGTCCAGCCCGGCCCGCCGCCGCCTCGAATCCGCGCCTGACCCCGACACGAAGGGCCGCAAGGGCTGCCTCACCTGGGGCGCCGTTCTCGGCATTGTCGTCGGCGCGACCTTCGCCTTCTACGGGTTGCCGCCGATCCTTCGGCACTACTACGGCGAAACCCACGTCGCCGCCGCCGAGTTCTACAAGGGGGATGCAAAGCTGATCCGCGTCCTTCGCGTCGAGACGGTGCGCACTGACCCGCCTGACGGCTCGCCCAAGGCCGCCCTGCCGCCCAGCTACTACGTCACGGTCAGCCTGGTGACCGCGAAGACGTGGGCTCTGAGGGCTGGCGACTTCTCGTTGGAGCTGGACGGCGTGGACGATTGGGTTGGAGGGGTCGCCTACAAGGGTGCGGATGCCGACGGCACGATCCCGCTCACCCTCGGAGTCGAATCCGAGGTCACGCTCCGCTTCCCGCGCCCCGTCGAAGCGAGCGCGGAACCGGTGTACCTCCACCTCGCCAGCCCGCGCGTGCGTTTCGAACTGCCGAAGTGATGCCGGGCTTGAGCTTGCCCCGCTACCTGCGGCCGGGACTACGCGCCGTCTTCATCGGCGCCAACCCGTCCGTTTATTCAGCCGAAGCCGGGCACTACTACGCCCGGCCGGGCAACGCCTTCTGGCGACACCTGAGCAAGAGCGGTCTCATCCTAAGGACCGCCGGCCCCGAGGACGACGCGCTGCTCATGGACGAAGCGGGCATCGGCTTCACCGACCTCTGTAGCCGCCCCACGATCCGCGCCGGGGAACTGAGTCGCGCCGAGATCATCGATGGCGTTCACCGCCTCCACGGCGAACTGCTCGAAAACCAGCCACAGGTTGCGGTTTTCAACAGTCGCGACATCTACCGGCAGTTCGGCCGGCACATCCTCGGCCTGAGTGCGAAGGACCTCGCAGCTCGGCAGTACGGACCCCAACCGGAGCACATCGGCGAGACCATACTCTGGGTCATCCCCAGCTCGAGCGGCCTCGCCAGCAAATGGCACCGCGAACGGGCGGAGTGGCTGCGGGAGCTGGCGGGGGAGCTGGCTCCGCCTGCACCTGGAAGGTAAGCTGTCAGCGAGATCCGCAGCCGCGCCCTCTGTCCGCTTGGCGACCAAGCGGCGAGTGTGAACCGGCCTCGCTGCGAGGTTGTCGAAAGAACGCACAGTACCCGCCCGGCGCCCCGAGACATCTGGCGTTCCGGCGCTCTAACCACGAACTCCCGCAGCGAGCGGCGCGAGAAGCCGGCCGCTGGTAGAGTGCCGAAATGCCAAACGAGCGGCTCCGAGTCCTGTTGAACGCCTGCACCATGCCGGCCAACCCCACCGGGATCTGGTTGTACGGTCTTGAGCTCGGTGCGGCGCTGGCGGCGCGCGATGACTGTGAAGTCGTGTTTGCCTCGCCGGAGCTGTACCCCGTCAACACAGAGCTTCTGCTGCCGCCCACCCGGCTAACGCAGGAGCGAAAGCGAGGCGCGGCGGCGCGTTTACAGATCTGGACTGAGTTCGAAGCCCCGCGCTGGATGAGAAAGCACGAAGTGGATCTCTACCACGGCGTCCATTTCACGGTACCGTTGTTCAGCCGGATGCCGAAAGTGGCCACGATCCACGACCTTGCGCCAATGATTGCCCCGCGATTGTTTCGAGGGCGGCTGAACAAAGCCTATTGGCGGCTGCTCATCGAAACCGCCAGGCGGGCGACCATGATCGTCGTGCCCTCCACGCCCGTCGCCGATGACGTGAGGCGGCTACTCGGGGTGCCCGCCCGGCGGATTGCCGTGACGCCGCTTGCGCCACGGGCGATGATGACGGCCGCATCGGCAGAAGCGGTGGCGGCGGTGAAGCGGCAACTCGGGATCGAACGGCCCTACCTCCTGTTCGTCGGCATCTGGAATCGCAACAAGCGCGCGGCCGATGCGATGCGCGCGCTGGCCCTGCTGCGCGACCTTGGGTTGGACCTACAGCTCGTGCTCTGCGGAGAGCCGATGCCAGAACTGGCGCCGCACTACCAGCGCGAGGTCGCCCGCCTCGGCATCGAGGATCGGGTGGTGTTCGCTGGGCACGTGCCGGATCCTGGCATGCCCGCGCTGTACACCGGCGCGTTGGCGCTCGTCTTCCCATCGGAGATGGAAGGCTTTGGGTTGCCGCCGCTGGAGGCGATGGCCTGCGGCACGCCGGCGATCGTGTCTTCGCTCCCCGTACTGATGGAGGCTACCGGCGGGGCCGCGATCGTCGTAAACCAGCGCTCACCTGAAGAGATCGCGGACCGCGTCTCGGAACTCGCGGCGATCCCTGCCCTGCGCGAAGAGTGGGTGGGCCGAGGCCGCGAGCACGCCGCCAAGTTCACGTGGGCGCGCACCGCCGCAGCGACCATGGAGGTCTACCGGTCGATCACCTGACAGCGCGCAGATGCCGGAGCGGGACCGCTTCGGCTATCGTCGATCCGCAAAGCGATATCCGACACCCCGTCACTTCTGTCCCCGGACCGCCCAGGCGCGCGCGCTCAGCGGGATGCTGCCGTCAGGACCGCGCGGCAGGCGGCGCTGTAGTTCGCCGCGCAGCGCCTCCACGGCCCCGGGATCGAGAGTCGCCACGTAGCCAGGCGCCGGGCCCTGCCCGCCCAGGAATGGCTCCCAGTAGTCTTCGAAGCTCTCGAACACGGTCGGCACCTCGATCGCGCGCGTCACTACGTCCCGCAGCCCAGCGCCTTCGAAAAGCTTGCGCAACGCCTCCGGTTGGCAGAGCGGAAAGCGGCGGCCTTCGTCCAGCTCGGCCGCCTCTGGCCTGAGGACCGCGGCTGCCTCAAAGAAGTAGCGGAGCATCTCCATGCCCGCGGCGTAGTCCCACACGTACGTGGCCACCGTGCCGCCGGGCCGCACGGCGCGCACCATTTCGTTGACCGCCTGCTCGGGCTCGGGCACGAAGTTGAGGCAGAGGCCGGAAACCGCCACGTCGTAGCTGGCGCTCTTCACGCACAGCGCGCGCGCATCGCAGATGGCGAAATCGGCACGCGGCGTCGTGATGGCGCGGCCCGCTGCCTCGATAAAGCCCTCCGAAGCATCGACGCCCTTTACGGCCTCGGGCCTCGCGAAATCGAGCACGACCTGCGTCAGCGCGCCGGTGCCGCAGCCCACGTCCAGCCACTCCAGCCCCTGGTCCTGCTCCAGCCAGGCCACGAATTCGCGCGCCACCAGCCGGCTCCAGCGCCCGATGTAGCGTTCGTACGCCTCGCCGTCGCTCCACCTGTCGGGCATGAATTCGCCTCCTGTCGGCACTAGGTCAGCCCCAGGCGGACGAACTGGCCGTCTGGCCCCTCGACGGATTGTAGGGCCTGGCGAAGCTTGTCGGTGATGTCCGAACCTCACGGTCGCCAGAGAAAATCGAGCGACCCGCAGAGGATGTCGTGACGCGCGGGCATGCACGGCAACGAGCCGGTGTAGTGTTTTTCGAAGCGCAGCGATTGGCTGGCGAAGTGGTCCAGGTTGGGCGTCGCGAACTCCGTCCCGCCGTACGAGCCGAGCATGTGCCGGTTCAGGCTATCGAGCAGGATGACGACGGCATTCTTTGGGCGGGCGGGGCTAGCTGGCACTTCTTCGGGCATGGCGGGATTGTAGCGAACTGCCCGGGCGGGGAGTAACGGCGCCGCACCACCGGCACTCTTCTGCCGTGCGACTCCTGCTGGCGTTGCGGCTCAAAACAAGTTCGCAGCCGGAGCCCTCTCGTCACGAACCTGCAAAACCCCGTCGTGGATTTCGAGGACGTGGTCGGCGAGGGCCGCCATCTCCAGGTCGTGGGTAACCATGATCCCCAGCTTGCCGCGGCCCTTCACCTCGGAGATCAGTGACTGCACCACCTGGCGGCCACGAACCGAATCAAGGCTCGCCGTCGGCTCGTCAACCAACACGAGCATTGGGTTGTTCATCAAAGCGCGGGCGATGGCCACGCGCTGACGCTCGCCCCCTGAGAGCCGTGTGGCGAGGGCGTCGGCGCGCTTCGTCAGCCCAAGTTCTTCGATGAGCTGGGCAGCGCGGATCTTGCCCGCCTTCTTATCGCCACCGCCGATCGTCCGCATCAGGAGCAGGTTCTCGCGCGCGGTGAGGTAGGGCACAAGGTTGTTTGCCTGGAACACGTAACCCACCGACTCGCGCCGGTAGGCCGCAGCTTCCCTCGACGAGAGCTTGCCGATCTGACGCCCGCCCACCTCAATCGAGCCGGAAGTGGGCTGGAGAAGCGCGCCTATCATCGCCAGAAGGGTGGTCTTGCCGGACCCGCTGGGACCGACGATTGCCGCGAATTCGCCCTCGCTCAGCGCGAAGGACGCCTGGCGCACCGCCTGGACGGCGTCTTCGCCGCTGCCGTACGTCTTCGTCAGCGCGTCCACGCGCAGTGAGGTCATTGTTGCTGGCCAAGGGCGATGATGGGGTCGACTTTTATCGCCTGGCGGGCAGAGAACGCCGCACCGATGAGCGACGTGGCCACCATCGCCGCAGACGTAATCAAGAATGCGCTGGTAGTGAAGGCGAGAGGGACCTGAGCGGGCAGCTGCTGCAACGCGCGGTTGGTCAGCCACGCCAACGGGACCGCAATGACCACTCCGCCCAGTGCCAACGCAAGCACCTGCACCAGGATCTGCCGCACGACGTATCCAGAACTCGCCCCCACAGCCTTGAGCACGCCGATCTGGGCTACCTTCTGCAGTGTGAGCACGTAGAAGAAGACGCCGATAATCAGGGCGCCAATCAGGTACCCGAAGAATTTGAGGGCGTTTACCGTGGATTGTTGCGCGCTCACCCCCTCAATGTTCTTGAAGGCCGTGTCCTTGCTCACCACCTGGAACCCCTCGCCCGAACGGCCAGCAAGGCCCCTGCCCTTCAGGAGTAGGATGCTCGCCACGGGCTGGTCCGGGCCGCTACCGCCATATCGCATCGTCTGCCAGGTCGTCCGCAAGACGTAGACCGTTGGTTGGAAGAAGAAAGCTCCCTCATCAATCTCGCCGACGATGCGGAAATTGCCGGAGCTCAGCCGGTACGCCAGCGTGACCGTATCGCCCACGCTGAGGCCGGTCGCTTTCAGGAATGTCTTATCGGCGAGGATGCCGTCCTGGTCAGTGGCAACGAGGTTCTTGCCCGAGATCACGCGCGGCTGGCCGATGCTATCGAGTTCGAAGCCAATCAGAGCTGCCGACTTTGCCTTCGAGCTGACCGAACCATCAGCCTTGCGGATGTTCACCCCGAAGTAGCCGATCGGCGTCGAGTCCGTGACTCCGGGAAGCTGGCTCGCCGCGGCCACTGATCCGGCGCCAAGTTCCGAGCGGATGACGCTGAAGTTGGCGGTCTCCGCGTAGACGAGCGCGTCCGCATCGAAGTTCTTCAGCGCCCGGCCAGATAACTCGTTCAGGCCAATGCCAAGCCCATTGACCATCAGCACCAGGTAAGTGATGAGCGTGACGATCAGGCCGATGAGCGCGAACTGTAGCTTCCGGCGACGGACTTCAACAAGGCCGAGCATCATCGGGCGTGGTCCGCGCTAAGGTTCCGTTGCATGCTATTGAGCGTAGCAGCGGCGGGAGTCAGTCGCTGCGGGCACAGCCCTGCCAGCTATGCGGTCTCCAGCCGAATCAGCACCTGGCCCTCACTGATCTGCTCGGGCGCCGCCGTCAGTATCTCCGCGATGCGACCCGCGACGGGGCTTTCGAGCGGGATCTCCATCTTCATGGACTCGATGATCAGCAGTTCGTCGCCTGCGCTCACGCTGTCGCCAACGGTGACCAGCAGCTCTTTCACGCTCCCGGCCATGGGCGCGGGGACATTGATGGTGGGCATGGGTGCTCCTTGGGGTCTGGTCTCCGGACTCTACCAGTGTCGGAGTGGGGAGTGACGGAATCCTGAGCTTGTCGAAGGTGAACGGAGTCGCGGTGTGACTGTCCCTCCGTCGGTTTCGTCCGTTCGTTCGTTCGTCCTGAGCTTGTCGAAGGGTGAATGGAATCTCGCCCAAACGCTTCGATACTTCCCGCTCCGATACTCCGCCACCCGTCTTTGTCGCGCATTAACGAAAATTTTGGTAGAGTAGAAGGGTGAATGGTGAGCCGATGAACTCCGCCGAAAAGGTGATCCGGCGCTTTGGTGGCCAGAGCGCCCTCGCCGCTCTCCTCGGCAGGCGTCAGAGCACCGTTCAACACTGGGCGAAAACAGGCAGGATCCCGGCCCAATGGCACCGGGTCCTGATGACGCTCGCCCGCGATCGAGGTGTTGTTTTGGAACCTAAGGATTTTGTCGCTACAAACGCGCGCCCAGTCGCGCCCGCCACAGGCAAGCTCGGCGTACTGCTGGTTGGCCTTGGCGCCGTCGCCACCACGTTCATCGCTGGCGTTGAAAACACGCGCCGCGGGACGGGTCGGCCGATCGGCTCGCTCACCCAGATGGGCACCATCCGGCTCGGCAAACGCACCGAAAAGCGCTCCCCGCTGATTAAGGATTTCGTCCCATTGGCCGAGTTAGACCAGCTCGTCTTTGGCGCCTGGGACCCGATCCCGGACAACGCCTACGAGGCCGCCCTGAAGTGCGGCGTGCTCGATAAGCACGAGCACATCGAGCCAATCAAGGACTTCCTCAGCTCAATCAAGCCGATGCCCGCCGTTTTCGACCAGTACTACGTGAAGCGGCTCACCGGCACGAACGTGAAGACCGCCGAAAACAAGCTCGCGCTGGCCGAGAAGATTCGCCAGGATATCCGTGATTTCAAGGCGAAGAACGGTTGCGAACGGCTCGTCATCGTCTGGTGCGCCTCCACGGAAATCTTCATGGAGCCCGGCGAACAACACATGAACCTCGAGAACTTCGAGGCCGCGATGGAATCGAACGACCAGCAGATCGCCCCCTCCATGGTCTATGCCTACGCGGCGATGATGGAGGACGTGCCGTTCGCGAACGGGGCCCCGAACCTCTGCTGCGACATCCCGGCGATCGTCAAGCTGGCGAACGACCGCGGCGTACCGATCGGGGGCAAGGACTTCAAGACCGGCCAGACGCTGCTCAAGACCGTGCTCGCGCCGATGTTCAAGGCGCGCATGCTCGGCGTCGCCGGCTGGTATTCGACAAACATCCTCGGTAACCGCGACGGCGAAGTGCTGGACGACCCCGAGAGCTTCAAGACGAAGGAAGAATCGAAGCTCGGGGTGCTCGAATACATTCTCCAGCCGGACCTGCACGAAGAGCTCTACGGCAACCTCTATCACAAGGTGCGGATCAACTACTACCCGCCCCGTGGCGACAACAAAGAGGGCTGGGACAACATTGATATTTTCGGGTGGTTGAACTACCCGATGCAGATCAAAGTGGACTTCCTCTGCCGCGACTCGATCCTCGCGGCGCCGCTGGTGTTGGACCTCGCGCTCTTCTTCGACCTTTCGAAGCGGGCGGGGCTGAAGGGCATCCAGGAGTGGCTTTCGTTCTTCTTCAAGAGCCCGCAGCACGCGCCGGACCTCTACCCGGAGCACGACCTGTTCATCCAGCAGACGAAGCTGAAGAACACGCTGCGTTACATGATGGGCGAAGAGCAGATCACGCACCTGGGCATCGAGTACTACGAGGACGGGGATGAGTAGCTAGGGCATGCGAAGCGAGCGATGGGCAGGTCTCAGCGGCCTGTCCATCGCCATTGCGGTTGGCGGCGCGCTGCTGGCATTCCTGCTCACCCGCCCGTTCTTCGATTGGCGCGGGAACCAATTCAACTCCTGGCAAGGGATCTACGTCGAGCTCGCGTACTTCGCTTTGCTGCCGTTGGTCGCCGGAGCAGCGGCATGGGGTTCGCGAGCTGTTGTGCGGAAAGATCGAGACACGAAAGCGACCCTCTGCCATAATCCGTCTCCAATCGGGCTGATTGCCACGCACTATTAGAAATCTCTTGGACGGGAACGCGGACGAGATGTGGCCTACCTTCTTCCCAAAGGACTGCCCGCCCGCCGAGGCCGTGTCGGCTTCAGGCCGCGCTTACCGGTTCGTACGTAACGACCCGCCGCTCGCAGCTGATTTCAAGTCCTACAAGGAGGCAAGCACCAAACACGAGGGAGACGACTGCATCGCGTGCTCGGTCTCCATGGTTCGAGACCTGCAAGATGTACACTCCATGCGGAAAGCAGTTCCCGGCATGAGAAAGCGACATGTAGCGGTCGGCGATCTACACGTAGGCGTGTTAAGACACACGCCGGGGAGGACGGCGCAATCCCACCACAGCTGGTGGCTGCCGTCCGAAGCGACCGTCCATGCAGATTTCGCTGTCATCCCACTAGACGAGGGAGAACCGTGACAATCCTTCCACAGGCCACGATTCTTGGCGAACTGCAAGTCCTTGACGTTTTTGAGCAGTTCGACGGGCCGCGATTGTTCTCATGTCGGAACAATTCCGACGTCCGCTATCTTGCAGTCTGGGTGGATGAGGGCGAAGTCGAGACTTGGCTTTACGTTCCTACGTCCGAACTACGACTCGCGGAGCTTGCCAGTGGGCGACTGGATCTCAGGACGGCATTTGCGGCCCCCGAGGACAACTTCGTTTACTTGGTTGAGGTGTCCGACGAGTATGACTCGGCAACGCCGATCTTAGCGGCGAACGTCCGACCCGAGTACTTGCCTCTGTCAGATGTCCGGCTTCGAGAACTGCCGATCACGTCAACCGAATACACTCGATTCCCCGATTTCGCGAGGCACGCAATTCAGTCGAATCGTGAGACGGTGGGGCTGAGACTAGGATTTTCGGATCCTCGCCGAATCGAGGGTCCCGCGAGGATCGTGGGCCACGTGTTGTCCACCTTCCAAGAGACTATCGATGCCATCGGACAGGTTTTGGTTGGGAGGCCGACCGCTCGGGGAACGGTTCCGGAAGCTTTGCGTACCCGGACGCAGATGTCAGTAGTTTCAACCTATTCCGGTTCGTTCGGCCTCGAATTAGCGGTCGACGAACTCCCAGACCTTTTTGGCGACTCCCTGGCTAGAGACTCGCTTCGCACATTCTCTGACTTGTTGGACGCGGGAGCTGAACGTGTCCAGGTGCGGGAAGTCCTGGCTCCGCTGAAGGTTCGTTCCGCTGTTCGCTATCGCCAGTTTTTGAGATCGGTGGCCGACGCGGGCGTGTCACTTCAGTTCGACTGGGCGTCGCCCACGAGAGATTACCGGACGGTCAAGATGACTTCAGGCGAGGCGGGTGTCGCGGCGCGAGTGATCAGTGAGTTCGAATCCGTACCGCCGGAGGAGTACCGCGTGGAGGGAATACTGACCATGGGCGACGTCCATTCGCAGAGGTTCACACTGACGTCGCATGCCGACGGCCAGCGATTCTCCGGTCGAGTACTCGGAACCGCTGCGGAGCAACTCGGTCGCGCCACCCTGAACGATCAGTACTCCGCACTAATACGAGAAGTGCGATCCACGACTACCACAACCGACGAAGAGTCAGTCAAATACGAGTTGCTCGAGCTAGACGCCCTCGACGCTGACCTCGGTCTTACAGACGCCAGCGGCACACCAGAGACTGTGCGCCTAGGCGACGTTTAGGGCGAACTTGACATCCGACCGGCCCCAGGAGCTTCAATCCGCCTGTTGATGAACGGCGCGAAGTGGCCGGCGTACTTGGCCCGGACGGCCGGCAGCCGCCAGTCGTCGCCCGTGATCGTGCCGCGACAATCGAGCGCGCCACAGGCACACGGCACTTCCAGCAGCGGCACTGGCTGCCCGGTCTGGAGGGCATAGTCCACCGTCACCTCCTCGCCAGCGCGGATGTCGCGGCGGGCGACAACGGTCACGGCGTCCGCCATCGTGTCGGCCGTTGCGTCCGCCTACCCGCCGGCGGCGGGTGCTGGTGCGAGTTCGCCCTGGCGGCGGCGGGCGAACGCCTCGTCTTCGCCGACCATCGACTCGGTTTGCTTCTGCTGCTCCTGCTCGTAGGTCATCTTGTAGAGGTTGGCGTAAATGCCGTTGTGTTCGAGCAGTTCCTCGTGCGAGCCGACCTCGGCGATCAGGCCCTGGTCCAGCACCACGATGCGGGTCGCTTCGCGGATCGTGCTGAGGCGGTGGGCGATGACGAACGAGGTGCGGTTCTTGAGCAACCCGCGTAGGGCCTTCTGGATGATTACCTCGGTCTGCGTGTCCACGTAGGCCGTTGCTTCATCCAGGACGAGGATGCGCGGCTGGGCGAGGATTGCGCGGGCGAAGCTGATCAGTTGGCGCTGGCCAACCGAAAGGTTCTGGCCGCGCTGCTGAAGGACGGTGTCGTAGCCCTGATCGAGGCGCTCGATAAACTCGTCCGCACCCACGGCAGAGGCCGCTTCGCGGACCGCTGCGTCGGTTGCCTCGGGGCGTCCATAGGCGATATTTTCGCGGATTGTGCCGCTGAACAGGTAGGGGTTCTGGAGGACGACGCCCATGTGCTTTGTGAGCGAACGGCGTTTCACATCGCGGATGTCGTGGCCATCGATGCGGATCGCGCCGGCGGTCACTTCGTATCCACGGCTGACCAGGGAGGTAATGGTGGTTTTGCCTGCGCCCGTGTGGCCGACGAAGGCGATCGTCTCGCCCGGATTCACGTGCAGGTCGATGCCGCGCAGGATCGGCACACCTTCGATGTAGTGGAACTCGACGTTGTCGAAATCGACGCGCCCTTCGACGGTTTCGAGTTCGAGCGCGTCTTCCTTGTCCATGATGCGGGGTTTCGTGTCGAGCACCTCGAAGATACGTTCGCCGCCGGCCATGGCGCGCTGGAGCATGGTGTACTGGAGTACCAGGTCGCGGATGGGGTCGAAGAAGCGGCCGACGTAGAGCGTGAAGGCGGTGAGCACGGCGAACAGCGTCGCCACTTGCGCCTGGTCCAGCGAATCGGCGTTGAGCGCGCGTAAGCCACCGACGATGACGACGGCGCAGGTGGCGATCGCCACTGCCAGTTCGATCACGGGCATGATCGCGGCGCTGAGCATCCCGGCCCAGATGTTCGCCTTGCGGTTGTCCTGGTTGAGAGCGTCGAAGCGCTTCGCGTTTTCGTCTTCGCGGGACATGGACTGGACAGCGCGGACGCCCGAGACGTTTTCGGCCAATGTCCCGTAGAGCGCGCTGATCTTGATGCGCACGTTGACGAAAGCGGCCTTGGCGTGTTTTGCCCACCAGACCATGATCAGGACCAGCGGAGGGACAACGGCGAAGGTCACCAGCGCAAGCTGCCAATCGAGGAAGAGCAAGACGACGACGACAACGCCGAGGCCAACGAAGTCCGCGGCGAAGGTGAGCGAGCCGGAGGTCAGCAGTTCTTGCATGACGGTGACGTCGCTAGTCAGGCGGCTGATCATGCGGCCGACTTCCATCTCATCGTAGAAGCTGAGCGAGAGGCCTTGCATGTGGTCGTACATTTCGCTGCGCAGCTGCAGGAGGAGGCGGTTGCCCATCCAGGCCGTGGTGAGCTGCTGGATGTAGGCCGAGAGCCAGCTGAAGACGGCCATCACCACCATGATGGCGAAGAGGATGCCGACCAGCCGATTGTCATTCTGGATGCCGGCCTTCACGGTGAGGCCGATAAGCAAGGGCTGAATGAAGCTCGTGACCGCTGAAACGATCATGCAGACGAACGCAAGGATGGCCTGTTTCTTGTAGCCTCGGAGGTACGGCAGCAGCCGCCGGACAACATCCGCGTCGTAGGCCTTGCCGTAGCTGTCGTCGTCCCAGCCGTCCGCGCCGCGGCTGCGGTTGGGACCCATGGTCTGGCCCCCGATACCGGTGCTCCAGCCTCCCGCGCCTGCGCCACCACCCATCATTCCCATTGCGATGCTCCTTCAGTTGCGAGGGACCGGTTGTTCGACGAGATGGTCATGAGGCGCCCCCGGACGAGCGTTCGGCAGCGGCGAGCGAGGGGACGCCCGCCCGCGGCGGGAGTTCGTGGCCACTGCCGTTCCGGGCGCCGTTGCCGTTGGCAAGCGCCGGCTCGGCGTCGCGAGAGTCAGCGCCGGCCGTCGGCCGTCCGAGCGCCTGCTCCTGGTCGCGCAGTTCAAGGTCGAAGATGCGGCGGTAGAGGCCTTCTTCTTCGAGCAGTTGGGTGTGCGTGCCGCGCTGCACCACCTTGCCGTCCTGGAGGACGATAATCTCGTCGGCGCGCATCACCGTGCGGAGGCGCTGGGCGATAACGAATGTGGTGCGGCCCTTCATCAGCTCCTGGAGGGCCTGTTGGATGAGGAACTCGGTCTGCGAGTCTACGCTGGCCGTGGAGTCATCGAAGATCAGGATCCTGGGGTCCAGCAGAAGAGTGCGGGCGATAGCGATGCGCTGCTTCTGGCCTCCCGAAAGCGTGACGCCGCGCTCGCCCACCCACTCCTCGTAGCCGTAGGGGAGGCTGACGATGAAGTCGTGGATGCGGGCCGCTTTGGCTGCCTTTTCGATGTCTTCCTGAGTCGCTTCGGGCCGCCCGTAGGCGATGTTGTCGCGAATCGTCCCGATAAAGAGAAAAACGTCCTGCTGGACGATGCCGATGTTCCGCCGCAGCGAATCGATCGTGACGTCTCGCAGGTCCGTGCCATCGATCGTGATCTTGCCGGCGGTGACATCGTAGAAGCGGGGGATGAGGTTGACGACGGTGGACTTGCCGCTGCCGGTAGGCCCGAGGAGGGCGATCACCTGGCCGGGTTTGGCGTCGATATCCACGCCTTCGAGGACCGCGCTGAGGTTGTCGTAGCCGAAGCCGACGCCTTCGAAACGGACGTGGCCGGTGACGCCTTCGAGGGCGGGGGCGTTGGCTTTCTCCTGGACAGCGGACTGGGCATCGATCAGTTCGAACACACGCTCAGCCGAGCTGATGCTTCGCGCGACGATGGTGATGATGAAGCCGAGCATGCGCACCGGGAGCTGGAGGAGGTTCAGCCAGAGCGTGAAGGTGAGGAGGTCGGCGGCCTTGAGGTTGCCCTGGGAGATGAGGTAAGAGCCGAAACCAACGGTGAGCGCGACCTGGAACATGGAGAGGCCGGTCATCAATGGGCCGTGGGTGGCCATCTGGCGGGCCTGCGTGTAGTTCATGTCGGCCTGAGCTTTGGCCGATTTGGCGAACTTCGCGCTCTCGAACGGTTCGCGGCTGAACGCCTTGACCACGCGGATGCCGGTGAGGCCTTCTTCCGCGATCTGCGTCATCTCGGCCTGGTTTTGTTGAATCTGCATCCAGAGCGGACGCATGCGGGCGCTCACAACGATCGACCGCCAGGCGATGATCGGCAGCGTGACAACGCTCACCAGCGCCAGCTCCCAGTTGATGATGAACATGCCGCCGACGGAGATCAGGAGGATCAGCGCGATATAGCCCAGGCGCAGCGCACCCATGTTGATGAAGATGCGGATGTTCTCCACGTCCTGAGTGGCGCGAGACATGACCTGGCCGGTCTGCACTTTGTCGTGGTAGGCGTAGCTCAGGCGCTGAAGGTTGTCGTAGATGCCGTTGCGGATGTCGTAGGCCACGCTCTGACCGATGGATTCGCCGAGGTACTGCTGTCCGAACGAGGCAAGCCCGCGGCCGATGGCAAAGACGATGATCGCCAGAGCCCCGTAGATCAGCAGTTGCTCGTTGCCATTGAGGCCGATGAGCTTGTCGTTGGAATCGCGCACCGGTGAGAGGCCGAAGTTGATGGCGTAGCGGATGAGGAGCGGGCTAATCATGACGAAGGCGCCAGCGAAGAGGACGCAGAGCCAGGCGATGATTAACGATTTTTTGTACGGCTTGAGGTAGTGCCCAAGGCGGAGCAGATAGCGCAAGAGAATGTCCCCCAGTAGAGGAGGGTAGCATACCCTAACGCGAAGGTGAAGGTACGTGGGTGGCCTGGGCTTAAGGTGAGGCGGGAGCGGGAGGGGCCGCCTACGTAGCGCGCCACCCCCGTCACCCGTAGATTTGGGCCGTGCAGCCCGAACCGCCGGCTCCTTATACGTCCACGCTGCGCTCGTTGACGGCTTCGGTCTATCTGCCAACGTTCCTGTTCGCAGTCGGACAGGGAGCTGTAATCCCGATCGTCGCTCTGCAGGCGAAGAGCCTCGGCGCGTCTTTGGCGGTGGCCGGCTTCATCGTCGCTCTGCGGGGTATCGGCGTGCTGGTGTTCGATGTACCCGCGGGCTGGCTGGTGGCGCGATTTGGCGAACGCCGCGCGATGACAGCCGGGACGCTGCTCGTCATCGTGTCGCTGGCGGGGTCCGCGTGGAGCCCCAACCCGCTCGTTTTCGGGCTGTTCACGTTCCTGATGGGTTGCGGCTGGTCGGTCTGGCTGCTCGCGCGGTTGACGTTCGTGACCGAGGCCGTGCCGATTCAGCTGCGCGGCCGTGCTCTCTCCACGCTCGGCGGGATGAACCGCGCGGGCAATTTTGTCGGGCCGTTCGCGGGCGTGGTGGTGGCTACTTTCGCCGGGCTGGATGGGGCGTACTACGTCCACATGGCGGCTGCTCTGCTCGCCACAGCGTGCCTGATCGCCTTCGTGCGTGACGCCGTGGGCGCCCCGGCTGCCCATGGACACACGAATTTGCAAACGGTGGTGCGCGAGAACGCCAAGGTGTTCATGACCGCCGGGATAGGCGCTTCATCGATCCAGGCGTTGCGGGCCACGCGCCAGAGTGTCCTCCCGCTGTGGGCGGTGCACATCGGGTTGGACGCAGCGGCGGTCAGCCTGATTTTCGGGATTTCGATGGCGATGGAGATGGTGCTCTTCTATCCGGCGGGGAGTGCGATGGACCGTTGGGGGAGAAAATCGGTGGCCATCCCCTGCCTCACGATCATGTCCGTGGGGATGGCGCTGCTTCCGCTGACGCATGAATTCTGGTCGTTGGCGGTGGTCGGCGTGATCATCGGCTTTGGAAACGGGCTGGGCAGCGGCATCGTGATGACGCTCGGCGCGGATTTCTCGCCGGCAGCCGGGCGAGCCCAGTTCCTCGGCGCGTGGCGGCTGTTCGGCGACCTTGGCACGGCCGGAGGTCCGCTGTTGGTGGCTGGGCTGACGGCGGCGATCACGCTCGGCGGCGCCTCGGTCGCGATGGGCGGAGTAGGTGCGGTGGGCGCCGCGCTTATCTTCTTCCGGATGCCCGAAACACTGCACCGCCACCGCACCGCGGAGACGGTGCAGCTCCCGTTAGCGAGGCGTGACTGAGAAAGGGAGCGCCGAGTGACTCCGGACGCAGAGAGAGGGCCGTTTGGGCGGCCCTCTCTCTGGGTGTTCCCTGCTGGGACGTGGTGGCTAGTACTCAGTTGAGAAAGTGAGCGTTCGTTCGCCGGGCTGTCGGTCCCTCACCCCCGTCCCCTCTCCCACTGAAGCAAGAATCTTGAAGGTTACCATTGTCTGCCTCCGTCGATGGTCCCGCACGGAGACGAGTCGTAGACTCCTCGCTCCGTTTCCCGGTCGCGGCCGGTTGCATCTCCCGGCCTTCGGGTCGGGAGCGGATTGAAACATGCAACAGTTTAGTGCAACGGTTTGGCGTAGCGGCATCTCCCGGCCTTCGGGTCGGGAGCGGATTGAAACCTTGCCCGCCGCAAGGTAGCCCGCGCTCGCATCGCATCTCCCGGCCTTCGGGTCGGGAGCGGATTGAAACACAAACTGACCCGCTATCGTGGAGGCAAGAGTCAGCATCTCCCGGCCTTCGGGTCGGGAGCGGATTGAAACCCATTGCCAACGCGTCCCTGTGCATGATTGCCGCGCATCTCCCGGCC
>JBDSJC010000047.1:0-4266 GCA_039917655.1 Tepidiformaceae bacterium | reverse complement strand
CAATCCGGCCCGCCAGCGTTCGCTGAAGCCGGAATCACCCCCGCGGAGATCGACATCGCGATGATCTACGACTCGTTCACGATCACCGTGCTCGTCATGCTCGAAGACCTCGGCTTCTGCAAAAAAGGCGAAGGCGGACCGTTCGTCGCCGGCGAACGCCTCCACTTTAAGAGTCCACTCAAACCGGTAATCAACACCGACGGCGGGGGCCTCAGTTCCAACCACCCGGGCATGCGCGGCATCTTTCTCCTGTTGGAAGCGGCGCGTCAGCTTCGCGGCGAATCCACCTCCCAGGTCGATGGCGCGAAGCTCGCTGTCGCGCACGGCAACGGCGGCATGCTCGCCACCAGCCACACCGGTGGCACCATCATCCTGGCGAGGGACTGACATGCCACGACCACAACCGCGATTCCCCGAACCCGATACCCAGCCCTTCTGGGACGCCACAAAGGAGCACAAGCTCACCTACCAGGTGTGCTCGAACTCCCACGTGGTCTTCTTCCCCCGCGCTCACTGCCCAACCTGCGGGTCGAGCAAAATGGAGACGCGCGAATCGAAGGGCGAAGGCACGGTCTACACCTACAGTGTCGTGCGCCTGAACCGGCATCCCGCTTTCGCCGAACTCGGACCGTACGCCGTGGCCTACGTGGACGTTGACGAAGGCTTCCGCGTGTTGACGAACATCGTTGGCCTCGCTGACCCCGTGAAGGACGCCAAGATCGGCCAGCGCGTGAAGCTCAAGTGGGAGGACCAGGAGTCCGGCATCTCCCTCCCAATGTTCACGCCAGCGTAGTGCGCAGTGCTGAGAGGTGGCTCGGTTTCGTTTGCCACTTGCAGGCAGGCCCGCCCCCGACTGGCAAACCGCGGTTCCCTACCGCTTCCGCGCTGGACGCGGCTTGACGAAATTCCGGCTGATCAAGAATCGCGTTGTCAGCCGAGAAAGGCCAAAGCCCAGCAGCAAGGCAAACGCCACGAACACGCCGTAGGTCAGCGCCGAGTTCTCCGCTGCCTGCACGATCACCCCGAGATACAGCCCAATGAACCCGCCCATGGAAAACGCGAAGTAGACCGGAAAGGTCTTCCATTTCCACGCAGGCATCGCCACCGGGACGTACGCCGGCGGACCACTACCAACTTCGCCCACCGCCTGGCTCGCTCGCCCACTGCTTCCTGATGGCCGCTTCGCCCGTCGCCGCGCCGCGCTCACGATGGCACCCCGAAGCGAAGCCGGAAGGCCATGTCGCAGCGCAAGCACATCGGCACCACGTCCCGCCCAAGCAGGTCGCGGAATCCGATCTCGTGCGTCCCGCACTTCTCTCCCTGCTCGTTCACCCGCGCGTCCGGGTAGTGGAACCAGTTCCCGCAATCAGCACACACCAATACACTCCTCGTCCCCACGGGTCCTTTGCATTCGCAGCATACGTCTGCATTCATTTCCGTCCCGTGGCATACGCCAGGACATCGCGCCGTTCGAACAAATAAACCCCGCTTGAAGTCCGCCGGTGGCGCAGGTCTCCGGCCGCCGCGGCGTCGCTGATCCAGCTCTCGGTCATGCCCGCCGCCTGAGCGGCCTCGGCCAGGTCCAGGATGTCATCCAGGTTGCCCTCGGGTTCGGGCGGATTGAGGCAGGTGTCGCAGGCGAATTCCAGCCCCAGATGCTCTTCGTTGATCCATACCTGGCCGCAATCCGTCCCCGGCCGATCCGTCCGCTGGTTCAGGTGATACGCCTTCCCGCACGAATCGCAGGTCGCGAACATGTGCGAGAGGATCGGCAATCCACAGACCGAGCAGGGACCTTCTGGTGCTGTCATTTCGTCAAGCGCTCCGTGGAAAACGATACCGTATCCTTGACTCGGGCAAAACGAGGCCTATATGATTAGGCAACCTTAGCAATTCCTGTGGGCTGTAGCGCCAATCCACAATCATCCTCGCAGGGGGTTCTGTGCAGCTGGCTTCTCCACCTGCCTACGATGACCTCGTAGCGCGGCTCGGCGTAAAGCCGCTGCCGGAAGACCTGCTCGGCCAGGCTCTGACCCACGCCTCCTACCTCAACGAAGCCGATTCCAGCGCCGAGTCCAACGAGCGCCTCGAATTCCTCGGAGACTCGATCCTTGGCATGGTCATCGCTGATGAGCTCTTCCGCATGTTCCCCACCGCCGGCGAGGGCGACCTCACCCGCATGCGCGCTGATATCGTCCGCGGCACAACCCTGGCCTTCGCCGCCACCCGCCTTGGACTTGGCGAGCACATGATCCTGGGACGCGGCGAAGAAGCCGCCGGCGGCCGGAACCGGGACCGCAACCTCGCGGGGGTCATGGAGGCGATCGTGGGGGCGGTGTATCGCGCCAACGGCTATCGCTCCGCTCGCGCCTTCATTCTCAAGCTCCTTCGGCCCGAACTGCGCCAGATCCGCAAGGAAGGCGCCCGCGTGGACCCGAAGTCCGCCCTCCAACATCTCGTCCAGGCTCGCTGGCACGAACCTCCTGAATATGTGACGGTTGAGGAGCAGACCGGCGGTGCGGGCCGCAGGTTTACGGTGGAAGTGCGCGTCGCGGGCGCCACGCTCGGCGCTGGGACCGGCGGAAGCAAACGCGAAGCGCAGCAGAAGGCAGCCCAGGAGGCCGTAACCGGGCTCACCGCGAACGCGGCTGGGGAGGCCTGAGCCATGTACCTCAAAAAGCTCTCCATCCAGGGCTTTAAGAGCTTCGCCAACCGCACGAGCTTCGATTACGGCCGCGGCGTGACTGCCGTCGTTGGCCCCAACGGTTCTGGCAAAAGCAACGTCTCCGATGCCATCCGTTGGGTGCTCGGCGAACAGAGCACCCGCCTCTTGCGCGCCAAAAAACAGGAGGACGTGATCTTCGCCGGCACCAGCGAGCGCGCCGCGGTCGGCCTCGCCGAAGTGATCCTCACGCTCGACAACGAAGAACGTTGGCTGCCACTCGATTTCGCCGAGGTCGAAATCGGACGCCGCGTCTATCGCAACGGCGATTCCGAATACCTCCTCAACGGCTCACGTGTCCGTCTGCGTGACGTCCTCGACCTCCTGATGAAAGGGGACGTCGGCCAGAACAGCTACTCGATCATGGGCCAGGGCCTCGTCGATGAAGTGCTCAGCATGTCTCCGGAGGAGCGCCGCTCGTTCCTCGACGAAGCGGCCGATGTCAAGCGCTTCCGCACCAAGATCAAAGAAGCCCAGGACCGCCTCGCGGCGACGCGCGATAACATCGACCGCGTCGCCATCATTGTGCGCGAGATTGAGCCGCGGCTCGCCCAGTTGAGCCGCCAAGCTGAGCGCGCGGCCGAGCATCGCCGCCTCTCCGCCGAACTCAGCGACCTGCTGAGGACCTTCTACGGCCAGCGCTGGAGCGATGCCCAGAACGGCATTGTCCGAGCTCGCGCAGCGCTCGATCAGAGCACTGCCGAAGACGCCGCCGCCGCTGTCCGCGTCACCCAACTTCGCGATCAGCTCCGCGCCCTCACTGACGAGATCCGCAAACGCCGCGACGCCATCTCCCGCCGCGATACCCGAAACGCCGAGATCGAACAGCGCCTGGCCACCACCGAGCAGGCGCTCGCCCTCGATCGCGAGCGCCATTCGATGCTCGCCGTACGCCGAGAAGAGCTGCACACCGAACTCGAAGCGCTTGAGTCCGATAGGCTCGCCCTCTCTTCCACCGAAGTCGATGACGGTCGCCGCGGCCTCGAAGTCGTCGGTGAAGCCGAGGAGGCCAGGGTCTCGGTCGTGCAGGCGCGCCAGTCGCTAGACATCGCTGAGCGCGACTACTCGACCGTCCGAAGCCGCGTCCAGGAGCTGCGAGACGGCGCGGAAGCCGATGACCGCCGTGCATCCGCCATGGAAGCCGAAGCGATCAGCGCCACTCGCCGCCTCGGCGATCTCGACCACGAAGAATCCCAGGCGCGTACCCAACGTAAGGCCGTGATCGCCGACCTCGTTGGCTACGGGCGGCGCTTCGCGAACGGCCGGGCCGCCGTGATCGAAGGAGAAGAGAAGCTGGACTCTGGCCGCGCGGAGGCCGATTCCGCACGCGAACGGCTCAGCCGCGTCCAGGAAGAGGTCCGCACCTACGAAGCGGCCGGCAACCACGACCTTCGCGCACTCGACCACCTTGAGGGCCGGCTTGACGCCCTCCGCCGGGTCCAATCTGAGCACGACGGCGTCGCCGCGGGCACACGCAACGTGCTCATCATGGGCCAGGCGCTGGTCGACGGCGTTGCGCCGGGCAGCCTCGGCGAACCACCCGA